>CALADS010000081.1 GCA_937890825.1 uncultured Bacteroides sp.
TCTACTGATCACGTATATAAAACAAAAAACCGTCTACTGAAAACAGGAAAAGACATATCCTAACCAATTATCGAACAATTTCATAGCAGATTTACAGAAAATTCATGATTTTATCTGTTATTACCATATTCAATTAACAACGTAGGTGTAATGTATTTTTAGGGGAAAGCCTCTACAAAGGGCTGTAGAGGCTTTTATATACGTATCTCCTATCATGTTGTTTTTACTTTATAGTTTGTTTAATAAAAACGGTTTTTCGTTTTTCCCCATTTATTTTTTTTCTCTAAAAAAGACTTTACTATACTGACTTTTCTGACTTAGCTTACTATTTATATATAAATATTTGATGATATGAGAATTTATAGACAAATGGATGATGTGACCAAACTTCGCATTAGTCAAAGGCTAAAAGGTCGTTCTATGAGCGACAGCCATAAACAAGCTATCTCCAATAGTATGAAAGCTTATTGGGCAACCATACCCAACAAGCCAAACAATAATAATGAGAGTACAAACAATTCAAAAGATGAAACGAGTATGTAAACGAAAAGTAATGATAGATGCTTTGACGGTCTGTTTTGAGGTTATAGACCATTATCACTTAGACTGTATTTCCCAGCTTGATTATGGGGAAGCATACGACCTCTATGAGTTTCAATTATTCCGTATTGAGGGACGATATTATGATAATGTATATACCATTACCTATATGGATGATGATACGGAAATAGAATTCGGTCAATTGAAGTTTAATATCAGCCGAGGTGCTGAATTGGATAACTTTCACGAGAATGGAAATCTGAAAGTATGGATAAGCCTCAACAACCAAACCTTATATACAAAAGACCATTATAACCTTGAATTCATAGCAACTAAGTTAGGGTTAGAGCCTCACAATGTAACAACCTTAGACCTTTGTAAAGACACTCCTTTTAACGTAGGTAAATCAGTCCGTATGCTAATAAAGGATAAAACTGTTACAACCATTCTAAATGGCAAGAGAATTAAAGACCGTGATGAGGATAGACCCGAAATCACATATACATCAAGCGGTAGCCTAAACAAAACCGACAAATACATGACCGTCAATATCAAACAGAAAAATGCTATCAAAGACAAGAATCGTGGTGTAACAGTTGCTACGTACGATAAGGTGGCAGAGGTACATAATAGTTCAGGTAAAGATTACATACTCAACTACTATGGCAATCCTGCAAAGTTATATCGTACAGAAGTCCATTTAAATAATCAAGAGGTAAAAGATTATTTGGATAGCCGAGGTCTATTCTTTAATTACTATATGATTGATGAAGCTATGTTGGAAGATATGTTCTATCACCATTTAAATAGCGTAATTCGATTTGAAAAGGGTAAGAAGCGTATTGCTTGGGAGGATTTGTGTGGTCGGAGTGGCTACCAAATCCGATAGATATTTATAGTTTCGTAGAGCTATAACAACCACCTCTGTTGATATTGAAGTTATCTTCATAAGTGGTTATAAACTATTATATTAGTATCAAAAATAAAATGTATCATTATAATCAAATAAAATCGACTATAATGATACATTCTTTGTTTTATTTTAATCTAAAAGATTAAATTGATTTAGAATTTAACAAGGTCAAGGGTAATTCTGTATTTACCGCTTATTTGCGTATCTTTTGCCGTATCACTGCACATCTTTATATTAAATTTTCCTTCTACTACAGCACCGTCCTTTACTTCTTTAATAGATGTAACCGTATGCGTTCCGCTGTGGGAATCCCAATATCCATCACCACCTAGGTAAAGGAAACTGGTTGACAAATCTAAATTTTTATAGTTATAGCCACCGTTACCACTATACTCATAGAGGTTGTAAATACCGTATTCTCCAGGTTTGCATTTTAGAAGCTGGTTTAAATTTTCATAATGGCAGATGTTGAATTCAAAATCAAATCCATCTTCCTCGAATAATTCCATAGGTATTGTTGTTGCATACAACTCATCCCCGTCGTTTACGGGATACTGACCATACAAAGGAAATGGTACTTCTTTGTGATAGGTCTTTCCATTGATTGTGACTTCCAGAAAATCTCCGTTTGCATATCCATTGTCATCATCATCATCTGAGCATGATGTGCATGTGAGGGTTAAAGAACCAAGTAATACAAGTATTAAAAGTGAAAAATAATTTTTAGTCATAGTTGAAATATTAGTCATTAAAATTTATAGGTTGCTCCGATTCCAATTACAAATTGGTTAAAATTATCAATGAGTTGATATTTAAACTCTGCACCGATAGATAATTTATCAGTTAATTTATATTCTGCACCTGCACCAAAGTTAGCACAGAAGTTACCCGAGCTGGAAGAACCCTCATCGTCAGACATTTCTTCACCTTCGTAGTTCATACTCCATCCGTCTGGCATGTAATCTTCTAAGTCATCAGAAAATGATGCTTTAGTGTGGGCATAACCGATGCCGACTAATGGATATACTGTAAATTTGGGGGCAACATTAAACAGATAGTGAACATTGGCTGTAATGTCCCAAAGGTTAACACCATCTTTCTTTAAGTAATAGGTAAATGCAGGCTCTACGCGAATGGCGTTAGTGATACCATACTGGAATTTACCCGTAAATCCTACATTGCTAATTTCAGTGCCGTAATCAAGATTTAGACCTACGGCTTTAACACCTTTTTGAGCATAAACACTCATGCCTGCCATTAAAATGGCAACTAGCAATAAAAGTTTTTTCATAATTAAAAACGCAGTCTTAGGCTCTACAGACTATTTGTAGATGATTAACAAAGGGCATATAAATAAGAAGTGTGAGCCTACATTAGTCTTCATCTAAATGGTTGGCCTTCGACTGCCTGTACGATAGATAAAGAAAAAACAGCTCACACCTTTGGTTATATATGTTGGGGATACATATAACAAACCAAAGGAAGAACGTTCTTTGCTTATTCCAATCGTACTGTGAGTTGTCGAAGTTCACCATTTTGGAATGAATTGCTAAAACGCTTCCTAAATATATGTCTGTTGCTTATGCAACGCTGCAAATTTAAGAATTATTTAGCAAACGGTCGCCTTTGTGAGCTGTTATTTTTCCAATATTTGAAAAAGTTCTTCTTTAGAGGAGAATTGGTATATTTCTCCTTTAATTCTAATGAAGCCTTCTACTATATCATCATTCTGTTGTATGAACAGTTTTTGCACAGATACATTTAGCGCTTTGGCCATCTTTTCGATGGTGTCTAGTCTTGCATTTCCGTACATGGCTCGATTTAAACTTGCAGGGTCTATTCCCATTTCTGCGGCAAGGTCTTTTAATTGTTTATTCTGTTCCTTGCAAAGTTTCTTTATATTTTCAGCCAATACTTTTTCCATACATGATTTATTTAGTGCAAAAATAAGGTATTTGTTCTAAAAATCAAATATCATATCAGAAAATTAATTTTTTAATCAATCCTGATTTGTTTTACAATTGTCTTATATGTATATTTGCGGTGCAATAAATGATATTTAAAACAATCATGATGAAAACGGTGATTTTTGCAAGGGTTTCGACAAGTGTTCAAGAGTATGACAGGCAAGTTAATGAACTGACAGCATTAGCCAATAGTAATGGTTGGAGTGTTGAGGCTATATTTGCCGAGAAGATTTCGGGGGCAAAGGCAAATACAGTACGCACCGAATTGCTGAACATGATAAATTATGTTGAGGCGCACCGTATAGATAAAGTATTGGTAACGGAACTTTCTCGCTTGGGTCGTGATACCCTCCAAGTGTTAGAGGTAATTGAATTGCTGAATACTAAGGGTGTCAGCCTATACATTCAAAACTACAACATTGAGACCTTGACTAAAGATGGCAAGGTAAATGCGATGAGCCAATTTCTGATTACCATATTGGCAGAGGTGGCACGCATGGAGCGTAAAACTATACGGGAACGGGTAGAGAGTGGTTACAATAACTATCGAGCGAATGGTGGCAAGGTTGGTCGTAAAGTCGGTTATCAGAAATCGGAATCAATGATGAAAGAGCAGTACACAGAAGAAATTAAGCTCTTGAAGAAAGGGTATTCGTTACGGAACATCAGCAAGATTACGGGTACATCTATCAACACCATACGGAAGTGTAAGAGCCTCATCTAACTTGGTTTTTAATTTTCTTTTTGGTATATTTGGCATAGAGCGTTCTATGACATATTGAAAATATACTATTAGCAGGTTGTTTATTGCATTATTAATATATAGTATAGCCATTCCTTGAAGAAGTAGGTTTATTTGAAAAAACGCGAAAGGCGGCAGTCGGGTATTTACCAATTATCGGTTTACTGCTGTTGAATGGCTAATAAATACCAAATATAAGTGCTGATATGGCACATGTTAATTTTGATAGTTGATGTTTAACGAAGAAGAGTTAGAATCATATGGAGAGATATTTAATAAATTAGGTATAGATTGTGAGGAAGAACAGAGAAAAGTATTGGAGTTCTTCTATTCGGTAGGAATAATAGTTTTGAATCAAGGTAAATAAAAATAATACTATGAGTAAAAGTAAAAAAAATAAGGTAACAGAGTTTGCTAAACTAGAAAACAAGGTTGCGGCTTTATGGACGAGAGTGTCAACCGAAAAGCAAGAAAGAAATAATTGTAGTCTAGAGAACCAACAGCGTATTTGTAGAGAATACGCTGAGCGTTATGGTATCACTATCAAAAAAGAATTTGGTGGTACGCATGAGAGTGCTAAGACGGAAGGTAGGATGTATCGAGAAATGATAGCAGAGGTAGCAAGAGATAAAGAGATAAACATCATCCTGGTTTATTCATTTGACCGTTTTAGTAGAGCAGGGTCAGAAGCTATTATGACAAAGGCTTATTTGAAGGCCAAAGGCATTTATGTTATATCAGCCACCCAGGCCACTGACCCAGATAGTGCTGCTGGTACATTTATGGAAAACATTCTATTCTTGTTTAATCAATTCGAGAATGATTTACGTAAAGATAAATGTGTAACAGGTATGAGGGAATGCTTGAAGAAGGGGTATTGGTTCGGAAAGGTGCCGTTAGGTTATGACCGTAAAAAGGTTGGTCGTGAGCATATCATTACCATCAATGAGGATGGTAGAAAGTTAAGGAATGCCTTTCTATGGAAGGCAAATGATGGGTTAGGTGATATTGCTATAGTAGATAGATTGAAGTCTTTGGGGTTGGATGTTGACCGTAAGCATCTGAATAAGATACTTCATAATCCTTTCTATTGTGGTTATATCAAGCACAATTTGTTAGGTGATGAGGTTATTAAAGGTAAACATGAGCCATTGATTGATGAGGCTATATATAATAAGGTAAATGGTCTTTCAAATGTTGGCTATGAACATCGAGAGGTTACGGACGAGTTTCCATTGAAGCGTCATGTGCTTTGTTCTGATTGTAATGGCTATCTAACTGGTTATACAGTGAAAGCAAGAGGTCGTAATTACTATAAGTGTAACAAAAAGGGGTGTAAGAGTAATCATAGTACGGATAAGATGCACGCTAAGTATGTGGGGTTATTAAACAGTTATCAGATACCACAGGAGTTAATTCCTGTACTTACAGGGGTGTTTGAGAAAGTTTATATGGAAAGCAATGATATGAAGACGGAAACACGCAGGATGCTCTTAAAACGCCAAACTGAGTGTAAACAGAAGTTAGAAAGAGTGCAAGTCCGCTATGGATTGGGAGAAATCAGTGAGGAAGTTTACCGAACGACCTTGAAACATTTGAGCACGGAGATGGCAGAAGTTGATAAGGGGTTGGAAGAAGCCAATAAAAATTTATCGAACATGGGTAAATATATAGATGAAGCTATTGCAATGTCTTGTAAATTAGGTGATTTATGGAGTGCTGGTAGCTTTGATAGCCGACAAAGCTTGCAGAAATTGATGTTTCCGACGGGTGTTTTGTTCGACAAGGAAAATGATAGTTATCGAACAGAGAACGAGAATGAAGTATTTAAGATATTCCGTAGACTATCAGAGAGTTACAGTTGTAATAAAACAAAAGCGACAACTGATTTTCATCAATTGTCGCTTTCAGTCGGAATGAGGCGACTCGAACGCCCGACCCCTACGTCCCGAACGTAGTGCGCTACCAACTGCGCTACATTCCGCTGTCCTTTTGTTTTGACGGTGCAAAGGTAGAGAAAAGCTTTTGAACCTCCAAATTTCTTTTGGATTTTTTTTCTGTATCCTTTGTTTTTCCTATTCTAGATAGAGAAGTAGACCTGTCTTTTTTCTGAGATAAGAAGTGTTACATTCTTTT
Organism: uncultured Bacteroides sp.; assembly: GCA_937890825.1. GTDB lineage: Bacteria > Bacteroidota > Bacteroidia > Bacteroidales > Bacteroidaceae > Bacteroides. The sequence goes on from CALADS010000081.1 coordinate 6,299, forward strand.
AAATAGAAAAAGATTTGAGTGAATATACTATAAAAATATGAAGTTTTTTCAGTAGGTTTGCACCATAAATCTGTAATCATATAAATCGTACTATTGAGATTACTAAATACATACATTATGAAAAACATACCTTTTTTGTTCTTCTGCCGAATCATCAGTTTTCGTTGCATATCTTTGAAGAGCCGGTACCTTATACCGATGTTTTTCCTAATGGCTCTTCTCATTGAGAATCGATTCTACTGTAATTTTAATCAACCTAAAAAATATCAAAAATGAAAAACCTTTTGCAAATGGCCGGTTGTCTGGCTTTTATCGGTTTGATGACCGCTTGCTCTGAACGGACTACTACGGCAGATTATCAAGTGATTCCTATGCCTCAGCAAATCGTGATGGCTGATAATGGAGATTTTACCTTGAACAGTCGTGTGAAAATTCTCTATACAGAGGGTAATGAGGCGATGCGGCGGAATGCTGATTATTTGGCCATGTATTTGAAGAAAGCTACCGGTATGGATTATCAGGTGGCTGCCGGAACAGAAGGGAAAGGTTGTATTTTGCTGCAACTTTCCAGTGATACAACTCGTTCGGAATCTTATAATCTGCGTGTAAATAAGGAAGGTGTAGTGATAACCGGTGCCGATGAGGCGGGTGTGTTCTATGGTATACAGACGCTGCGCAAGTCTATTCCGGTAGAGCAGGGAGCTACTCCTGTGTTGGCATCTGTAGATATAACCGATGCTCCGCGCTTTGGGTATAGAGGGGTACACTTCGACGTAAGCCGCCATTTCTTTACAGTAGAAGAGGTAAAGACTTTCATTGATATGATGGCACTGCATAATATGAATCGCTTGCACTGGCACCTGACCGATGATCAGGGATGGCGTATTGAAATCAAGAAGCTTCCTAAACTGACAGAAGTGGGAGGTATGCGTAAGGAAACTGTGATAGGACACAACAGCGGTCGGTATGATGGTACTCCCTATGGTGGATTCTATACGCAGGAAGAAGCCCGTGAGATTGTGAAGTATGCCGCAGAACGGTACATAACGGTTATTCCGGAAATTGATTTACCTGGACATATGCAGGCTGCTTTGGCTGCTTATCCACATTTGGGATGTACCGGAGGTCCGTACGATGTATGGCCGCTTTGGGGGGTATCCGAGGATGTGTTGTGTGCCGGTAACGATGATGTGCTGACTTTTATCGATGATGTGCTGACCGAAATCATTGACATCTTTCCTTCTGAATATATTCATATCGGAGGCGATGAGTGTCCCAAGGTTAGATGGCAGTCTTGTCCTAAGTGTCAGGCACGTGCCAGTAAGTTAGGATTGAAGACCGACAAGAAGCATACTAAGGAGGAATATCTGCAGAGTTTTATCATCAATCATGCTGAAAAATTCCTCAATGCTCATAATCGTCAGATGATTGGGTGGGATGAAACCTTGGAAGGCGGATTGGCTCCTAATGCTACCGTGATGTCTTGGCGCGGCGAAGATGGAGGTATAGAGGCAGCCCGCCAGCGTCATGATGTGATTATGACACCGAATACGTATCTGTATTTCGACTATTATCAGACAGAAAACAGAGAAAACGAACCGGATGCCATTGGCGGTTGTCTGCCGGTAGAAAGGGTGTACAGTTATGAACCGATGCCGGCTGTGCTGACTTCCGAGGAGCAAAAGCACATTATAGGTGTACAAGCTAATCATTGGACGGAATATATTCCTACTTTCTCTCAGTTGCAATACATGGCCTTGCCGCGTTGGGCTGCTTTGTGTGAAGTGCAATGGAGTGAAGCCGATAAGAAGAATTATGAAAACTTCCTGACTCGTTTGCCTCAATTGATTCGTCAGTATCAGGCATATGGATATACGTATGCCAAGCATGTATTTGATGTAAGGAGTGAACTTCGCTTGAATCCTGCAGACGGAACGGTGGAAGTGCAGTTGATGACTATGGACGGTACACCGGTTCATTACACCCTGGATGGAACGGAGCCTACAGAGAATTCTCCTCAGGTAGATGGTAAAATCGTGTTCCGTCAATCCGGTACGCTGAAAGCAGTGGCTTTCCGTCCGGAGGGCGCTAGCAGAATATGGTCGGAAGATATCCGTTTCAGTAAGGCTACAGCCAAGGCTGTAAAGGCAAATTTACCCGTTAATAAGCAATACGAGTTTAATGGAGTAACTACTCTGGTAGACGGACTGAGAGGGAACTCTAATTTTAAGACAGGCCGATGGATAGCTTTTCTGCAGAATGATATGGATGTAACCATCGATTTGGGTGTTGCTGAAGAAATTTCGTCTGTAGCGTTTGCTACGTGTGTGGCTAAAGGAGATTGGGTGTTCGATGCTCGTGGATGCCGTGTAGAGGTATCGGAAGATGGAGAGAAGTTTACGCAAGTGGCCGAAGAAAGCTATCCGGCCATGAAGCAAGAGGATGCCGATGGAGTACATGAACACCGGTTGCAGTTTGCTTCACCGGTAAAGGCTCGCTATGTGCGTGTGATGGCTCATCCGGAAAACGCTATGCCAACTTGGCATGGAGGAAAGGGTAAACCTGCCTTCTTGTTTGTAGATGAAATATCGATTGATTAATAGGAAATGTTGATTCATAAATGTTAGATTCTAGAATATGAAACTGAAAATTTATTCTATATGGAGCATGGCAGGGGCTGCTTTACTGGCTGCCTGCACTGCTGCACCGGTGCAGCCAGACTATGCAGCGTATGTAAATCCTTTTATCGGTACAGGTGGTCATGGACATACGTATCCTGGGGCTGTGGTACCCAATGGTATGATACAACCTAGTCCGGATACGCGTATCTATGGTTGGGATGCCTGCTCCGGTTATTATACCACGGATACTGTAATCAACGGATTCTCTCATCTGCATTTAAGCGGAACGGGGTGTGGTGATTATGGTGAGATATTATTGATGCCTACGGTAGGGGCACAACACATTACTAAAGAGCAAACCGCAGGTCTGAAGGGGCTTTCTTTTGCTGCTACCGGAAATGCTGAGGAGCAGACTTTGCCGTATGCTTCTCGCTTCAGCCACCAAAATGAAACGGCTTCTCCTGGTTATTATGCAGTATTCCTTGATACCTATGGGGTGAAAGCTGAATTGACAGCCTCTAAGCGAGTGGCTTTGCATCGGTATACTTTCCCCGAAAGTAAAGAAGCCGGTTTTGTCTTGGATGTGGATTATGCATTGCAGGGCCAGCACAACCGAATGCTGGATATAGAAGTGGTCAACGATTCTACGATTCGTGGATATAAGAATACGAAAAGTTGGGCATGGCAGCATGATCTGTATTTTCAAGCGGTATTCTCAAAACCCTTTGTATGCGATATTGTAACTGATTCCCTGTCGCAAGGGAAAGGCATGCCCATGAAACTGGTAAAGAAGGCCTTGCTGCATTTTGATACCCAGAAAGATGAGCAAGTATTGGTAAAGGTTGCATTGTCGTCGGTAGATGCGATGGGGGCAGAGAAGAATCTGGCAGAAATTCCTGATTGGAACTTTGACCGGGTTTGTCAGGAAGCTCGTGCAGACTGGAATGCTTATTTGGCCAAAATTGATGTACAGACGGCGGATGCCGATCAGCGTACTGTGTTTTATACAGCCTTGTATCACACGGCTATTTCACCGAGTTTATTTACCGATATAGACGGACGTTATCGTGGAATAGACCGTAAGATTCATACGGCTGAAGTCGGAAAGCCGATGTATACCATCTTCTCGTTATGGGATACATTCCGGGCGTTGCATCCGTTGCTTACCATTATCAGTCCGGAGCAGAACGCGGAGTTTATCAATGCCTTGTTACGGCAATATCAGGATGGTGGTATGCTGCCTATGTGGGAACTGGCTGGTAATTACACGGGTACTATGATCGGTTACCATGCTGTGCCGGTGATAGTGGATGCGTATATGAAAGGCGATCGCAGCTTTGACGCGCAGTTGGCATTGAAGGCATGTTTGCGGAGCGCAGAATACGATACCTTGTCACCGATTGCCACTACCGACTATATGAAGCATGCTGCTTTGATGCCTATATCTAAATATTATAAAAATACGTTGGGGTATGTGCCTTGCGATAAAGAATGGGAGTCGGTGGCCAAAGGATTGGAATATGCTTACAATGATTGGTGTATAAGTCAGCTGGCGGGTGCCTTGGGGCAGACGGATATACAGCAGCGATACGCTAAGTTTGGTCAGTCTTATCGTCATTACTTTGATCCGAGTGTACGCTTCATGCGTGGTAAGGATAGCAAGGGGCAGTGGCGCACACCATTCAATCCTCGCTCCAGTAATCATCGCGAAGACGATTATTGCGAAGGTACAGCCTGGCAGTGGACGTGGTTTGTACCACAAGATGTAGACGGACTGGTGGAACTGATGGGAGGTAAGGAAGCATTCATCAGTAAACTGGATTCTTTGTTTACGGCAGAATCTGCTTTAGAGGGAGAATTGGTTTCGGCTGATATTTCAGGCTTGATAGGGCAGTATGCTCATGGTAATGAGCCGAGTCATCATATTCTGCATCTGTATAATAAAGTAAATCAGCCTTGGAAAACGCAACAGTTGGTAGACAGCGTGCTGCATTCACAATACTTCAATCATCCGGACGGACTCTCCGGTAATGAAGATTGCGGTCAGATGTCGGCATGGTATGTACTGAACGCCATGGGATTTTATCAGCCCTGTCCGGGTAATCCGGTGTATTCTATCGGACGTCCGTTGTTTCCGAAAGCTACTATCCAGTTGCCGGGTGGCAAGCAGTTTGTCATCGTAGCCGAAAATAATTCAGCTGAAAATAAATACATTGCTTCGGTTTCCTTAAATGGTACTCCGCTGTCTGAACCTTATTTTACACATCAGCAGCTTATGGAAGGTGGGGAACTGCGTTTTGTGATGACTAACCATCCTACAGAATGGGGTGTTCAACCGTAATTTGCAGGTAACTTGTGAAATCTACATATAACTTATTGTTAGTAGCTGTAGCTACGATGAGTATCTCCCTTGGTTTGTGTATACCTTCTTGGGCACAAACCAAGGGTATTGTGCCTATGCCTCAATACTCAGATTGGAGGCCTGGTACATTGGCCATAGCTCAAGAAGATATTGAGTTAAGGAAGGTTTCTGAAAAAGCATTCAGAGCATTGACTCGATTGAAGGAACAGACGCATTTTGAGGAGGCATATGTGGTAGAAATCGACTCTTGTAGAGCCGTGGTAACAGCAGTGTCGGATGCCGGTTTGTATTATGGCATGCAGTCGCTGGAACAAATAGCCGAACCTACCGTTAAGGGAAAGTGGATGTTGCCGTTGGGACGTATAGACGATGCACCGCGTTTTGCATACCGTGGTTTTATGATGGATGTTTCCCGACATTTCCGTTCTAAGGAATTCGTGAAGAAACAGATAGATGCCATGGCCAGGTATAAGTTGAACCGTTTGCATCTGCATCTTACTGATGCTGCCGGCTGGCGTCTGGAAATCAAACGGTATCCACGTCTGACGGATTTCGCAGCTTGGCGTCCGGCGATGAATTGGAAAGAATGGTGGACGGCTCCTGGTGGTAGGAAGTATTGCGATGCTATGCATCCGCAAGCCAGTGGAGGATATTATACGCAGGAGGAAGTTAAAGAGTTGCTTCAATATGCAGCCCAACGCCACATAACGTTAGTTCCTGAAATAGAAATGCCTTCGCATTCGGAAGAAGTATTGGCTGCTTATCCGTCGTTATCGTGTACAGGACAACCGTATGTACATGCGGATTTTTGTGTAGGGAATGAGGATGTTTTTACTTTTTTAGAGAATGTCTTGACGGAAGTGATGGAATTGTTTCCCTCAGAGTATATTCATGTGGGGGGAGATGAGGCTGGAAAGCAAGCGTGGAAATCATGTCCTAAGTGTCAGCAGCGGATGAAAGAGGAAGGCCTGAAAGATGTAGACGAATTACAAAGTTATCTGATTCATCGGATAGAGATGTTCTTGAATAAGCATGGCCGAAAATTGTTGGGTTGGGATGAAATCATGGATGGAGGATTGGCCCCCAATGCTGCAGTGATGTCCTGGCGTGGGGAAGAAGGTGGGCTGAAGGCTGCCAAAGCAGGACATAAAGTGGTAATGACGCCTGGTATTTTCTGCTATCTGGATAGTTATCAGGATGCTCCTGATACGCAGCCTGAGGCTATAGGAGGCTATCTGCCTTTGGCTAAAGTGTATTCTTATAATCCGGTACCAGCATACTTCACGGCAGAGCAAGCCTCGTTCATTGCTGGTGTACAAGGTAACTTGTGGGCTGAATATATCCCTACAGATGCACATTATGAGTATATGATGTATCCCCGCCTGTTGGCTATATCTGAAGTAGGATGGAGCAGTCCGGCAGTGAAATGTTATGCAGATTTTCATCGGCGTGCGCTGCGCGAAGTGACTTGGTTACAGCAGCAAGGTTATCATCCGTTTCCTTTGGAAAAGGAAGTTGGTGAGCGTCCGGAAGCCCGGCAATCTATTGCTCATTTGGGGCTTGGCAAACCTGTAGTGTATCATGCACCTTATAGCCCGGCTTACAAGGCTCAAGGTGAACAGACTTTGACAGATGGTATTCGTGGTGGCTGGACGTATTCCGACGGGGCCTGGCAGGGTTTCATCGGTGGAGATTGTCTGGATGTTACGGTGGATTTAGAAAAAGAACAGGATATTCATTCGGTATTTGCAGATTTTATGCAGGTGGTGAATCCGGAAGTGTTTTTACCAGGTGAAGTAATTATTTCGGTATCGGTAGATGGTAAAAACTTTGATCCATTAATTCACATCAATCATGCAGTATCGAAGGATCATCCAATTTGTTTTCGGCGATACGAATGGACAGGAAGTGCATCGGCACGTTATGTCCGTTATCAGGCATATGCCGATTCTTCGGTAAATGGCTGGATATTTACAGATGAAATTGTAATCAATTAAATTATAGAATATATGAAGAAGTTTTGGACAAATATGGCTTTGACTACTGCTCTGTGTGTCTCATTGCATGCACAGACGGTACAAACATCGGCTGGTCTGCAGCCGGTAGATTATGTGAATCCTTTTGTGGGAACTACCAATTTTGGAACTACCCATCCCGGAGCAGTATGCCCACAGGGGATGATGTCGGTAGTTCCTTTTAATGTGATGGGAGATGTAAACGGTAATGTGGATAAAGACAGTCGCTGGTGGTCTACTTCTTATCAGAATGAGAATTGTTTTTTTACAGGATATGCGCATGTAAATCTTAGTGGCGTAGGTTGTCCGGAGTTGGGGTCTTTACTGCTTATGCCTACGACCGGCAAACTGAATGTGGATTACCTGCAGTATGGCAGTGGTTATACGGATGAACAGGCTTTTCCCGGCTATTATGGCAATGTGTTGACCAAGTATAATATCCGCACAGAGGTTACAGCTACTCCACGTTCGGGACGTACACGTTTCACTTTTCCGGCAGGTCAGGCAAATATTCTTTTAAATTTGGGAGAGGGGTTGACTAACGAAAGTGGTGCTACAGTTCGTTTTGTCAGTGATACAGAATTAGAAGGTAGCAAGTTGTTGGGAACGTTTTGTTATAATCCAGATGCCGTTTTCCCCATTTATTTTGTGATGAAAATCCATCGGAAACCTGCCCAGTATGGTTATTGGAAGAAGATGCGACCGATGACAGCCGAGGCCGAATGGGATAGTACGGCCGGTACGCGTAAAATCTATGCCAAATACGCTAAGGAAATGAGTGGTGATGACATTGGAGCCTGGTTTACTTTCAATGCAACTGAAGGTGAACAGGTGGAGATTAGTATGGGGGTTTCCTTTGTCAGTATTGCCAATGCCCGTGAGAATCTGGAAACAGAACAAGCTGGGCAGACATTCGAGAGTATTCAAGCCAATGCCCGAAAGGCTTGGAACGATGATTTAAGTAGGATTATGGTGGAAGGTGGTACAGAAGAGCAGCGTAAAGTATTCTATACAGCTCTTTACCACTTTCTGATTCATCCTAATATTTTGCAGGATGTAAACGGACAATATCCGGCTATGGAAAGCAATGAAATCCGTACCACTAAAGGAAACCGTTACACGGTGTTCTCTCTATGGGATACTTACCGTAATGTACATCAGTTGATGACCTTGCTTTTCCCGGACCGCCAACTCGAAATGGTGCGTACTATGGTGGATATGTATCGTGAACATGGCTGGTTGCCCAAGTGGGAGTTGTTTGGCCGTGAAACTTTAACCATGGAAGGAGATCCGTCTATTCCTGTGATAGTGGATACTTGGATGAAAGGTTTGCGTAATTTTGATGTTGAGGCTGCTTATGAAGCTATGTATAAATCGGCCACCTTACCGGGCAAAGATAACTTGATGCGCCCGGATGCGGATGATTATTATACTTTGGGTTATGTACCCTTGCGTGAACAGTATGATAATTCGGTATCGCATGCATTAGAGTATTACATTGCTGATGATGCGCTCTCCCGCTTTGCAGAGGCACTGGGCAAGAAAGAGGATGCTAAACTTTTCCGTCATCGTGCTATGGGTTATAAACATTATTACTGTAAAGAGTTCGGAACGCTTCGTCCTATTTTGCCCGACGGTACGTTCTATACCCCATTTGACCCGATGGAAGGAGCTAACTTCGCTCCTAGCCCAGGCTTCCATGAAGGCAACTCTTGGAATTATACTTTTTATGTGCCTCATGACATACCTGGACTGGTAAAGTTGATGGGGGGAAAGACTAATTTCGTGAATAAACTACAGCGGGTGTTTGATGAAGGCCTGTATGACCCTGCCAATGAACCAGATATTGCTTATCCTTATTTGTTCAGCTACTTTAAAGGGGAGGAATGGCGTACACAGAAGTTAGTAAAGGATTTGTTGGCCCGTTATTTTACCAATCAGACCGGAGGTATTCCGGGCAATGATGATACTGGAACCATGTCGGCTTGGGCTATTTTCAGTATGATGGGTTTTTATCCGGATTGTCCTTCTACTCCAGATTATACGCTGACTACTCCGACATTTGATAAAGTAATAATTCAGTTAGATCCCCGTTATTATGCCCAGAAGGAACTGGTTATTCGCAAGATGGAGCCGGAAGCTGGTGTGCATGCCGATTATATAAAAGAAGTGTTGGTTGGCGGTAAACGTCATAAGGGATTCCGCATCACCCATGATGAGTTAGTGAATAGCGGACAAATAGATTTTAAATTGAAAAAGTAATTGGGAACCGTGATTAGAAGATTTCAATTTTTAGCACTTTTACTGCTTGTTTTTTCGGGCTGGATGCACGCTCAAGTGCGTACACAACAGACTTTTAAGAAGGGCTGGAAGTTTACACGTGAAGACTGTATGGATTTCAGTGCCAAAGATTTTAATGATGAAAAGTGGCAGTCGGTGGCGGTGCCGCATGATTGGGCTATCTACGGTCCGTTTAGTATAGATAACGATAAGCAGAATCTAGCCATCACGCAAGATGGACAGAAAGAGGCAATGGAACATGCCGGGCGTACAGGAGGATTACCTTTTGTGGGTACCGGATGGTATCGTTTGCAGTTTAAATCTCCATCGTTCAAGGAGGGGAAAAAGGCTACATTGATATTTGATGGAGCCATGAGTCATGCCCGAGTCTTTATTAATGGTCAAGAAGCAGGTAATTGGCCTTATGGTTATAATTCGTTTGTCATTGACGCTACTCCGTATCTGAAGGTTGGAGCAGTCAATACGTTGGCTGTACGGCTGGAAAATGAGCATGAGTCATCGCGCTGGTATCCGGGTGCCGGACTATATCGTAATGTGCATTTGGTGGTTCACGAAATAGCGCATATCCCTACTTGGGGTACCGTGCTGACTACTCCGGTGGTGAATGAGAATTATGCCCGCATTGATTTAAAGACAGAATGGAAAATGCCAAAGGGGAAACAGATGACAGATTACCGTATCGTAACTGTCATCAAGAATCCAACAGGAAATGTTGTAGCTACAGATGAACGATTGGGAGAAACTTTTGATGAAGGTTTCTTTTATCAAAAGTTTACAGTAGCACAACCGGCTCTGTGGTCGCCAGAGTCGCCGGTACTCTATACGGCTTCAACCCAAGTTTATGAAGGCAGTCAGCTTGTTGACGAATACACTACTCGTTTTGGTATCCGCTCTTTGCAGCTAGTACCCGATAAAGGTTTTTTCCTGAATGGAGAATTGACCAAATTCAAAGGAGTTTGTAATCATCATGATTTAGGCCCTTTAGGAGGAATTGCCAATGAAGCGGGTATACGCCGACAGATTCGCATTTTGAAAGATATGGGGTGTAATGCTATTCGTACTTCTCATAATATGCCTGCTCCTGAATTGATTCGCGTATGCGACGAGATGGGTATGATGGTTATGGCGGAGTCTTTTGATGAATGGAAATCGGCTAAGGTGCCTAATGGCTATCACCGACTGTTTGATGAGTGGGTGGAAAAAGATTTGGTCAATCTGGTTCGTCAGTATCGCAATAGTCCGAGTGTTGTGATGTGGTGTATCGGTAATGAAGTTCCTGACCAATGGAATAACTTCCTAGGTCCTAAATTGTCTAGAAAATTACAAGATATCTGTCATCGTGAAGATCCTACGCGTCCGGTAACCCAAGGTATGGATGCTCCCGATGCTGTAGTCAATAATAATATGGCTGCTGTGATGGATGTAGCAGGTTTTAACTATCGTCCTCATAAGTATCAGGAAAATTATGACAAGTTGCCTCAATGTATAGTTTTGGGGAGTGAGACGGCATCCACTGTCAGTTCACGCGGCGTATATAAATTCCCGGTCGAACGTCGTTCTATGCAGAAATATCCAGACCACCAATCCTCTTCCTATGATGTGGAACATTGTGGTTGGAGTAATTTGCCTGAAGATGACTGGATTTGGCACGATGATTATCCTTGGTGTATTGGTGAGTTTGTATGGACCGGTTTTGATTATTTGGGTGAGCCTACTCCTTATTACAGTGATTGGCCCAGTCATTCTTCTTTGTTTGGAATTGTCGATTTAGCTGGATTGCCTAAAGATCGTTACTATCTTTATCGTAGTCATTGGAATCCTGAAGTTGAAACTTTACACATCCTTCCGCATTGGAATTGGGAAGGACGTGAGGGTGAAGTGACTCCGGTTTTCGTTTATACCAATTACCCTTCTGCCGAGCTTTTTATCAATGGTAAGAGTCAGGGAAAGCGTGTTAAAGATTTGTCTGTAAGTATAGATAATAGTAAAGATTCACTTGCAGCTGCTCAATTTAAACGTCAGCAGCGCTATCGTTTGATGTGGATGGATACGAAGTACGAACCCGGTACAGTGAAGGTGGTAGCTTATGATGAGAATGGAAAAGCGATGGCAATGAAGGAGATTCATACGGCAGGTGAGCCTCATCATCTTGAGTTGGAAGCCGATCGTAGCGTTATCAAAGCTGATGAAGAGGATTTGGCTTTTGTAACGGTAAGAGTAGTGGATAAGGATGGCAATCTTTGTCCGTTGGCCGGACATGAGATTCGTTTTAAAGTGAAGGGTGCCGGCGTCTATCGCGCAGGAGCTAATGGAAATCCTGCTTCTTTGGAAAGTTTTCAGAAACCTCAGATGAAAGTTTTCAATGGCATGATGACAGCAATCATTGCTTCCAATGGAAAGCCTGGTGAAATGGTATTGGAAGCCTCGGGTGCTGGTTTGAGGAAAGCTGTGCTGAAATTGAGAGCGGAATAAATGGGTAGTAGTGATTAATATATTTGATTTTAACGTTGGAGGATAGCTGTTTATGAAAAAAATCATAATTCAAGTATTGTGTTTATGGGGTATGCTACAGCCCATGAAGGCGGTTGATACCGTTTATGTGCAAGAACCTCAGATTCCGGTCTTGATTGAAAGGCAGGACAATATACTGTTTAAACTACGGTTTGCTGCTGCTGCAGATGAAACTTTACAACGAGTAGTTTTAGATTTTAAAGAAAATATTAACTTGTCTGATATACAATCTGTTAAGCTCTATTATAGCGGAACGGAAGCTTTGCAGGATGTTTCTAAAAAACGCTTTGCTCCTTTAGAGTATATCTCGTGTCATACACCGGGTAAGACATTGGCTGCTAATCCTTCATACTCCATTTTGAAAGCAGTGGTAGAGAACCCTGGTCAGCAGGTTATTTTTTCAGGAGAGCAAAAGTTGTTTCCTGGGGTGAATTTCTTTTGGGTCAGTCTTCAGATGAAATCATCGGCCCAATTGGATACGAAAGTTGTAGCAAAAGTATCTTCTGTTACTATCAATGGTAAAGAAGTTCCCGTACGGTTATCTTCCCGTTTGGGGATAGAACATCGCATGGGGGTGGGAGTGCGTCATGCCGGTGACGACGGTTCGGCCGCTTTCCGTATTCCCGGTTTGGTTACTACTAATAAAGGAACTTTATTGGGGGTATATGATGTGCGCTATAATAGCAGTGTAGACCTTCAAGAACATGTAGATGTGGGGTTGAGCCGTAGTACGGATGGAGGTAAAACGTGGGAAAAAATGCGTTTACCTTTAGCTTTTGGCGAAACTGGTGGACTGCCAGCTGCACAAAATGGGGTGGGGGATCCTTCTATATTGTTTGATGACCAAAGGAATACCGTTTGGGTAATTGCTGCTTGGACGCATGGTATGGGTAATCAGCGTGCATGGTGGAGTTCTCATCCGGGCATGGATCAAGCTACGACTGCGCAATTGGTTATGGCTAAGAGCACTGATGATGGAAAGACCTGGTCAGCCCCCATTAACATAACTCAACAAGTGAAACAACCTTCTTGGTATTTTTTGCTGCAAGGTCCCGGACGGGGAATTACGATGAGTGACGGAACTTTGGTTTTCCCGATTCAGTATATCGCAGCCGACCGCATTCCTTGTGCCGGGATTATGTATAGTAAGGATGGTGGGAATACTTGGAAAATCCATAATCATGCCCGTACCAATACTACAGAGGCACAGGTGGTGGAGATTGGACCTGGGGTATTGATGTTGAATATGAGGGATAACCGTGGAGGTAGCAGGGCTGTCTATACTACAACTGATTTGGGTAGGACATGGAAGGAGCATGAGTCTTCGCGGACGGCATTACAAGAACCGGTATGTATGGCCAGTTTGATACGGGTGAAAGCTGAAGATAATGTATTAAATAAAGATTTACTTATCTTTTCGAATCCCAATTCTACTCAACATCGGAATAATATCACCATTAAAGTAAGTCTGGATGATGGTTATACTTGGTTGCCCCAGCATCAGGTATTGTTGGATGAGGGAACTAGTTGGGGGTATTCTTGCCTGACGATGGTGGATAAGGAAACAGTTGGAATTTTGTATGAAAGTAGTGTGGCTCACATGACTTTCCAAACGGTAAAGTTGAAAGATTTGGTAGAGTGATTTGCTGCCAGAGTATAAATATTATGCCGCATAGAGGGAGGGTAACTCTTCTGCTATGCGGTATTCTTCGTTTTTGCAAATAAAAGATATTTCTTACCTTTGTAAGGTTATTAACAGACTGTTGACAGTCGATATACTAGGATAGAAAGATGAGTAAAATGGAGTCATTATGTAGAATCAGAGATATTTACCGTGCCATAGCAGCATTTGAAGTAGCATTTGAAAAGCAATATCAGCTTACGCTGAACGAGGGTATGTTGTTGTGTACCTTGAGTAAAGTGAATACGCTTTCTTCCGGTGAGTTGGCTGATGCTTTAGGATTATCTCATTCAAATGCTTCTAAGGTGATTCGCTCCGTTGAAGACAAAGGATACATAACCAGGGTGCTAGGTAAAATAGATAAGCGGCAGATGTATTTTTCTGTCACCTCAGAGGGAGAGTCTGTTATTCAGCGGATTAAGTGTGGAGAAATGGAACTGCCTGAAATACTACGGGAAGTAGCGGCAAATAATTCTGGGCAATAAACAAGTTTGTACGACACCACGAACTCCCAGGTAACAGAGAAAGGCTAACCAAAGTGCGTGATTTCCCCATTGGGAATGAAAGCCGTAATAAACGGTAAAGAAGCAGGCTGCCGCAGTGGCCATGGAAAGCAGCATTTCCCGGGTGGCCGTGGCACCAATGAAAACTCCGTCCCAAATAAAGGCAGCTACGCCGGTGACAGGGATGGCAATGGCCCAATAAAAATAAGCATCTGTGGCTTGAATGACTTGTCTGTCATTGGTTAAAAGAGCGAGAAAGGTGTTTCCACCCAAGGTATAGATTAAGGTGAAGATACCTGTTACAGCAGCTCCCCATATAAAGAGTCTTTTTATAATGGATTGAAAGGCGGGTAGGTTACGGGCACCGATGTATCGTCCGCTCAATGCTTCGCCAGCATAGGCAAATCCATCCATTACATAAGAAAACAGTGTGAACAGTTGCATCAGCAATGTATTCACCGCCAATATGGTTTCTCCCTGCGACGCTCCTGCTGTGGTAAAGAATAGTGTGACAGATACCAGACATAGCGTGCGGAGAAAAATATCCCGGTTTACTTGGAAGAACCGGCTCATGGCTGTTTTTGCCCATAAAAGTTGGTCTGTCCGTATGTGCAGATATTTTCTGAGCTTACCATAATGGCGTATCCAAAGTATCCCTCCCATAGCCAGACCGGCATATTGTGCTACCAAGGTCCCGAGAGCTACACCCTCTACTTTCATTCCTCCTACAAATACCAGACAAAGACTAATCAGTATGTTGACAATATTTTGAGTAATGGCAATAAACATTGGAATGCGTGAGTTTTGCATACCGATGAACCATCCTGTCAATCCGTATAGTCCCAGCATAGCTGGAGCTCCCCAAATGCAGATATGAAAGTAAAGGGTAGCCAGTTGGGCAACATCCTCACTAGGGCGTATGACAGAGAGTGCAAACTGGCAGATGGGGGTTTGCAGGAAGAGTAGGATAATAGCCGTCAGCATGCCAATTCCTAGCGAACGTGCTAGTAAGCGCATGGCTTCGGACAAATCACGCTGTCCGAGTGCTTGTGAGGTCATGCCGCTGGTTCCCATCCGTAGGAAACCGAATATCCAGTAGATGATGTTGAATAGCATGCTGCCCACGGCAATGGCTCCAATGTATTTGGCGGCTCCCAGATGGCCTACGATAGCCACATCTACCAATCCAAGCAGCGGAACAGTGATGTTGGATAAAATAGAAGGAAGTGCAATGTGAATTATCTGTCTGTCTTGGGTGTTCATGTTGATTACAAGATATATTGTACTTCTTTAAAGAGGTAAGAACGTTTTTGACCTTGCTTATCTTGTAGCAGGAAGCGTCCGTCATTCTCTACGCCTACTAGTTGAGCCTTGAAAATGCCTTCTTGGTCTTCATAGGCATGAAAACCATTTTTACGGAACAGTGCACAGTGGTATCTGTTCTGTATATCTTTAGAGAATACATTAAAATCTGCTGTTGACAGACGGTAGTAGTAATCATGGATTCTTTGTAGTATCAGGTTTAATATCTCTTGGCAGTTGTGGTCTTGTCCTGTAATTTGTTTCAGTGATACGGGGTTGGGTGCATCGCTGTAGAATTGTTTTTGGTTGATATTTAATCCGATGCCGCAAATAGATTGACCGATATAGCAGCCTTTTAAATCATTCTCTATCAGAATACCGCATATTTTTCTGTCGCGATAATAAATATCATTGGGCCATTTAATGGTGATGTGGTTTGTCCATTTATCTAATACTTCTTTGATGGATAAAGATATGATTTGCGAGAGGATAAACTGCTGTTTAGCTTCTAAGAACAGTGGATAAAGTACGAAACTGAACAAGAGATTCTTATCTTTCTCTGATTCCCAATGGTTGCCTCGCTGTCCTTTGCCAGCCGTTTGAAAGTGACTGTATACCGTGGTAAACTCTGCTACATTGTGGGTTGATTCGTTGCACAATTGGCTAAGATACCGATTAGTAGAATCTATTTCCTGCAGCTCGATGACAGGAAAAGAGGTTTGGTTAGGTATGGTTGTCATAATGGTTATTATATAAATTAAAATAGAGTAGGGTAAAAGGCTTCCTGTATATGCTCGATATGAAAGGGGGCTTCTTCTCCTACTACGGTAATAATATCAAACCGCACATAAGTATCCAGGCAGAAGTGCTTCAAGTAGGCATCTGTAGCAATGATTATGTTGCGTCTTTTTTTCCAGTTTACAGCTTCTTGTGGCTCTTGGTACTGGGTGTTGGTGCGTGTTTTTACTTCCACTATTACCAACTCATGATCTTTGGCCGCTACTATATCTAGTTCTAAATGATTTTTTCGCCAATTGCGGTGCCTAATCAAGTAGCCATGTTCTTGCAGATAAGTAACAGCTGCTTCTTCTCCTGCTTTTCCTAATTTATTGTGCGCTGCCATCTTTTGAGAAGATTTATTGTTCAAAAATACAAAATTAATGTTTTTTCTTCTTTGTTTTTACAGAATGAAGACTAATTTTGCAGAAAAATCAATTATATACACTGACTATCCCCATGAGAAAAAGAGATAAGGCTTATGCAAAGCTTCCTTCTGATGAACCGAAGCGTCATCAACGTATGGTTTGCCTGCTGAGTGAGGAGGAGGTGCGCATAGTGGATAATTATCTGGATAAATATAAGATAACCAATAAATCCCGTTGGTTGCGTGAAACGATTCTGATGTTTATTTACAAGAATATGGACGAGGATTATCCTACCTTATTCGGAGAACATGATATGCGGCGATGAAAGATGAATTCTATATGAAGCAAGCGCTGGCTGAGGCTCGTATGGCAGCAGAGCGCGGAGAAGTACCGGTAGGTGCTGTTGTGGTTTGTAAAGACCGTGTCATAGCCCGTGCACATAATCTGACAGAAACTCTGACAGATGTTACAGCACATGCAGAAATGCAGGCTCTTACAGCAGCATCTTCTTTTTTAGGTGGAAAATATTTGAATGAATGTACATTGTATGTTACGGTGGAACCCTGTATAATGTGTGCAGGTGCTATCGGCTGGTCGCAATTAGGGCGTTTGGTCTTTGGCGCAGCTGATGCAAAGCGCGGTTATGTACGGTTTGCTCCGCAGGCCTTGCATCCTAAAACAGAAGTTGTACAAGGGGTATTGGCCGATGAATGTGCTTCCTTAATGAAATCTTTCTTTTTGGCTAAACGTCGTTGAGTGATTATCCTGCAGATTACACCTCTTCATAATCCACATATTCTCCTTCATCTTTGGCAAATATCTTTTTTCGGTTGGTATGCAGCTCTCCTTCCTCTGTAGACGTCCATTCTTCTGTAGATGTCTGCGATGGTCTGTTGGGGGGTGTCTGTCGGTTTAGTTTGAATAGTTTAAGAACGAAACTAGCGATTATTCCTAAGCCTATCAGTAGAATGGCAAGTATAATAATAAAGATAAATCCTAAAAAATGCAACATGGGTTTTTAAGTCTTTTAAGTTGATAACTTTGAATGACTATACAACATCCGTGCCAAAAAAAGTTTGTGCTTTATTTTTTTCTGCAAAGGATAGATAACAGGATGTACCATACTATAATAGCTGCAAATCCGCTGGTGCGAAGAACTAGGAGCAACGGAATGCATAATAGTAAAAAGCAGAAACTCACTTTGTTGTCTTTCCAACTGAGACTCTTGAATTTCAGAGAAAACATGGGGATCTCTGATACCAATAACCAGGAGAACAAACCTACTGCTACTAATAAAAACAGCGGATGGCAGGCAGAGGTAATCCAGGTGTGCAAACCTACGGCTACAGAACCCCAAAATAAAGCATTGGCCGGTACTGGAAGTCCTATGAAAGAAGTAGTCTGGCGGGTATCATTGTTGAATTTTGCCAATCGCAGTGCCGAAAATACAGAAATTAAAAAAGCAGTATAAGGCAGCATTGAGGCTATCCCCATAAGGTAAGCAGGATATGTCATTTCTTTGAATAAAGAAAAAATCACCAGTGATGGAGTTACTCCGAAACTTACATCATCGGCCAATGAATCCAAATCTTTCCCAATGGTAGAATGTGCATTTAAGGCTCTGGCTGCTAATCCGTCGAAGAAATCGAACAGCGCACTGAGCATGATGAAAAGCACGGCACCTTCATAGTTGGCTTCAAATGCCATCACACCACCTAGACAGCCTGAAAACAAGTTCAGGCAAGTCAGTGTGTTAGGAATATGACGGGTGATACAGTTGGCCATAGTGCAGATTATTTGAGTTTTGCTATAATCGTTTGGTTACCGGTGGTAAGTTGTCCCATCTTTACCAAAACTTCTGTTCCTAAAGGAAGATAGACATCCACACGAGATCCGAATTTAATGAATCCCATATGTTCATCAATGTAGCACTCTTCACCCGGCTCAGCATAAGTCACGATACGTCGTGCCATGGCACCTGCAATTTGGCGTGCCATAACCTCTACGCCTTCGGGCGTTTCTATCACTACCATGGAGCGTTCGTTGTCTGTGCTGGCTTTCGGTAACCAGGCTTTCATGAACTTACCGTTTTGATGTCCTACCTTCTTTACGGTACCATCTACCGGATACCAGTTGGCATGCACGTTGACCAAACTCATGAAGATAGAAATCATGATGCGACGGTCATGGAAATACTCTGTTTCTTCCACTTCTTCTATTACTACTATTTTCCCGTCTGCCGGAGCTACTACGATTTTTTCAGTATCCCCTTCAAAGAAACGGATGGGGCATCGGAAGAAATTTACTTGTATGCCATATATAACAAGACTGATGGTGGCTACGATATAAAACGGGAGCTTCCATTCCAGTCCATAATAAAGTGCAGCATTAATGGCTAAGATTAACAAAAAACTACCTACAAGCGTGTGTGTACCTTCGCGGTGAATACGTATTTTCTTCAGTTTTTTTAGTCGACTCATTCTTTTCTATTCTTCTAAATAAAGTATTTCGACTGCAAAAATAGATTTATTTTGAAAATGAAGCAAGAAATCAAGCTGAGAAATGCATATGTTGATAACTTTTGGAACTTTTTTTTTGTGGAGAATACAATCCGTCGTATTTTTATGCTCTCAAACGAATTGATTATGCAGGATTTTATTCATTTGCACGTGCATACCCAATATTCTCTTTTGGATGGTCAAGCCAGTGTAAGCAGATTGGTAGATAAGGCCATGAAAGACGGAATGAAGGGCATTGCGGTGACCGACCATGGCAACATGTTTGGTATAAAGGAGTTCACGAACTATGTTAATAAGAAGAACAGTGGCCCAAAGGGAGAAATAAAGGAATGGAAGAAACGCTTGGCCGGTATCGAGTGCGGATCTATTATCTGTGAAGATAAAGAAGCTGAATTGGCAGCTTGCCGGGAAAAGATAGCAGAAGCCGAAGGAAAATTGTTCAAGCCCATCATAGGATGTGAAATGTATGTGGCCAGACGTACCATGGATAAGAGAGAAGGAAAACCCGATCAAGGTGGTTACCATCTGGTGGTATTGGCTAAAAATGAAAAGGGCTATCATAATTTGATAAAACTGGTTTCCCGGGCTTGGACTAAGGGATATTATATGCGTCCGCGTACCGACCGTAATGAACTGGAACGTTATCATGAAGGATTGATTGTCTGTTCAGCTTGTTTGGGTGGAGAGGTGCCGCGGATGATTGTGCAAGACCGTTTGGAAGAAGCCGAGGAAGCTGTGCAGTGGTACAAGAATCTGTTTGGCGAGGATTATTACCTGGAATTGCAGCGACATAAGGCTACTGTGGCGCGCGCCAATCATGAAGCGTATCCTCTGCAGCAGAAAGTCAATGAAAAAATTTTGCAACTGGCTGAAAAATACCAAGTCAAGGTGATTTGTACCAATGATGTACACTTTGTTGATGAAGAGAATGCCGAAGCACACGATCGCTTGATTTGCCTAAGTACCGGTAAGGATTTGGACGATCCTACGCGTATGTTATATACCAAGCAGGAGTGGATGAAAACCAAGGCTGAAATGAATGCTGTATTTGCAGATGTTCCTGAGGCTTTGTCGAATACATTGGAAATTCTCGATAAAGTAGAGTTCTATTCCATCGATCATGCACCGATTATGCCTACTTTTGCCATTCCTGAAGACTTTGGAACAGAGGAGGAGTATCGTAAACGATTTACGGAGAAAGATCTCTTTGATGAGTTTACACAAGATGAGAATGGCAACGTTGTGTTGGATGAAGAGGCAGCTCATGCCAAAATTAAGCGCTTAGGAGGATATGAAAAACTGTATCGTATTAAGTTAGAGGGCGATTATTTGGCTAAATTAGCATTCGATGGGGCCAAGCGGCTATACGGCGATCCCTTGAGCGAAGAGGTAAAAGAACGCTTGAATTTCGAACTGTATATCATGAAGACCATGGGTTTCCCTGGGTACTTCCTCATTGTGCAAGACTTTATTAATGCTGCGCGTACACAGTTGGGTGTATCGGTAGGACCAGGACGTGGCTCAGCTGCAGGTTCTGCTGTGGCTTATTGCTTGGGAATTACTAAAATAGACCCTATACAATATGATTTGCTGTTCGAACGTTTTTTGAATCCCGACCGTATTTCTTTGCCGGATATTGATGTAGATTTCGATGATGACGGGCGCGGTGAAGTATTGCGTTGGGTTACTGAAAAGTATGGTCAGGAAAAAGTGGCACACATCATTACTTATGGAACGATGGCTACTAAAATGGCTATCAAGGACGTGGCTCGTGTGCAAAAACTCCCCTTATCTGAGTCGGACCGTCTGTGTAAACTAGTGCCTGATAAGATTCCTGATAAGAAATTGAATCTTCCGAATGCTATTGCCTATGTCCCAGAGTTGCAAGCTGCGGAAGCATCGTCCGATCCTTTGGTGCGCGACACCATGAAATATGCCAAGATGTTGGAAGGTAATGTCCGTGGAACGGGTGTTCATGCTTGTGGAACTATTATCTGCAGGGATGATATTACAGATTGGGTACCGGTGAGTACGGCCGATGATAAAGAGACAGGCGAAAAGATGCTGGTTACCCAATATGAAGGATCGGTAATCGAAGATACCGGGCTCATCAAAATGGACTTCTTGGGCTTGAAGACGCTTTCTATTATCAAGGAGGCGGTAGAAAATGTGCGTCTACACCGGGGGGTGAATTTAGATATCGATAAGATTTCTATCAGCGATCCGGCTACTTATCAGTTGTATTGTGATGGTCGCACCATTGGAACTTTCCAGTTTGAATCGGCAGGTATGCAGAAATATCTGCGTGAGTTGCAGCCTAGTACGTTCGAAGACTTGATTGCCATGAATGCTCTCTATCGCCCGGGACCGATGGATTACATTCCAGACTTCATCGATCGTAAATGGGGAAGGAAGCCGATAGAATACGATATTCCTATTATGGAAAAATACCTCAAGGATACGTATGGTATTACTGTCTACCAGGAGCAGGTGATGCTTTTGTCGCGCCTGCTGGCTGACTTTACTCGTGGAGAGTCGGATGCCTTGCGTAAAGCTATGGGTAAGAAGTTGCGTGACAAACTGGATCACATGAAGCCTAAGTTTATTGCGGGTGGTCAGAAGAACGGGCACGAGCCTAAAGTGCTGGAGAAGATTTGGGCAGATTGGGAGAAGTTTGCCTCTTATGCATTTAATAAATCACACGCTACTTGTTATTCTTGGGTGGCTTATCAGACGGCTTATCTGAAAGCGAATTACCCGGCTGAATATATGGCGGCTGTGATGAGTCGCAGCTTGTCGGACATTACTACCATCACCAAACTGATGGATGAATGTAAATCAATGGGTATTCAAGTGTTGGGACCTGATGTGAATGAAAGTAATTTGAAGTTTACTGTGAACCAGCAGGGCAATATCCGTTTTGGTCTGGGAGCTGTAAAAGGTGTGGGCGAGAGTGCGGTACAAAGCATTATGGAAGAACGTGTGAAAAATGGTCCTTATACGGGAATCTTTGATTTTGTGCAGCGTGTCAACCTCAATGCTTGTAATAAGAAAAATTTGGAGTGTCTGGCTTTGGCTGGTGGATTTGATAATTTTACTGAGCTGAAGCGGGAGCAGTATTTTGCAGTCAATGCTAAGAATGAAGTGTTTTTAGATACTTTGGTGCGTTATGGCAACCGTTATCAATTGGATAAAGCAGCAGCTGTCAATTCCTTGTTCGGCGGTGAAAATGTAGTGGAAATAGCTACTCCAGAAATACCGTCAGCAGAATCTTGGAGTGATTTGGAACGGCTGAATAAGGAGCGAGAATTGGTAGGAATCTATCTTTCTGCTCATCCGCTGGATGAGTTTGCTGTGGTTTTGGAACATGTGTGTAATACGCGTATGACCGAATTGGAAGACAAGGCAGCCTTGGCAGGACGAGAAATTTCTATGGGAGGAATTGTAACGTCTGTGCGTAGGGGCATCAGTAAGAGTGGTAAACCGTATGGTATAGCTAAGATAGAAGACTACTCCGGTTCGGCCGAGATTCCGTTTTTTGGTAATGATTGGGTTACTTATCAAGGGTATTTAGGAGAGCGAACCTTTTTATATATTCGGGCAGTGTGTCAGCCTAGAAAATATAATCCGAACGAATTGGAATTGCGTATTACTTCTATGGATTTATTGCCTAATGTAAAGGATGAATTAATAAAGAAAGTTACGGTGTTGATTCCCTTGAATCAGTTGAACGGATTATTGGTGAGTGAATTAGGAGAATTGACTGATACCTATCGAGGACCGACGGAACTTTATTTCAAAATTGTAGATCCTGACGACAAGAATCTGATGATTGATATGGTATCTCGCCAGAAGTCGGTTGCTGTGAACAGGCAGTTTATTTCGAAATTAAAAGACCACCTGAAACTAGACTTCCGGATAAATTAATTATCTTTGTCGCAGAGATGAAGTAGCTGGAGTTGTTTTCAGGAAAAGCTGAAAACAACTCTTAGACTCAGTATGAATTATCTTAATTTTTAATTATAAAACAGATATGGCATTAGAAATTACAGACAGTAATTACAAAGACCTTCTGGCTGCAGGTAAGCCGGTTGTAATTGATTTTTGGGCTCCTTGGTGCGGACCTTGCAAAATGGTAGGTCCAGTAATAGAAGAATTGGCAGCCGAATATGAAGGAAAAGCATTGATCGGTAAGTGTGATGTGGATGAGAACGACGATGTAGCGGCAGAGTTTGGTATCCGTAACATTCCTACCGTGCTCTTCTTTAAGGATGGCAAGTTGGTAGACAAACAAGTAGGTTCTGCTCCTAAAGCTACCTATGCAAGTAAAATAGAATCACTTTTATAATATTTTTGAGTATGGGATTGGAAGAAGATTTTCTGAAAAATGATATCGACGATGAAAAGACCATCGAGTATATCAAGAATTATTTGCCGCAAGAATTGAAAGAGAAATTCTCTGACGACGAGTTCTACTACTTCCTGGATTTGATAGATGAGTACTACACCACTAGTGGTGTACTCGATGCAGAGCCTGATTCAGACGGATGCATCGATATCGATTTGGCAGAGATTGTAAATTTTATCGTTGCCGAGGCTGATAAGGATGGAATGGGTAAATACGATCCGGAAGAAATTCTTTTTGTAGTGCAGGGAGAATTGGAATTTACCGAATCACTGGAAATTGAATAGTGAGATAAAAGTACAAGGCGGTGGCAATGAGTATTCCTCCTAAAATGCCATAAAACCATCGGGCTTGTTTTCTTCCTACATTCTGAACAATGAATTGGGTATTTCTGGCAGTAAAGAACCAGTCCCAATTACCTATTGCCGCCAATAGGGAAATAATCCCTGTGGCGGCAAAAATTCCTTGAATAAGATATTGGCTCAGCATTCTTCCAATGTTAGTTTGCGTGTACCTTCTTCATTTTCTTCTATAGTTACTTTTACGGCATTTCCCGGAAGTAGCTCTTCAATCAGTTCTGGCCATTCTATAAAGCAGATGCAGCCGCTATAAAAATAGTCTTCGTACCCCATATCGTATACTTCGTCCAGTTTTTTAATGCGGTAGAAGTCGAAATGATAAATCAGCTCACCCGCCAAATCGGAACGGTATTCATTGACAATGGCAAACGTAGGAGATGTAATAACATCGGATACTCCCAGTTCTTCGCATACGGCTTTGATGAAAGTGGTTTTACCAGCTCCCATTTTTCCGTAAAAGGCAAATACGGTGTTGTCTCCCATAGCAGCTACAAATTCTTTAGCAGCTTCATGGATTTGTTCCAAGGATTGAATGTTTATTTCCATATTTATTCGATTGATATTTTTTTTTACGGTTGATACTTATTTACCGGATTCTACGTTGCAAATATAGCCAAAAACTTTTTCCTTCTTTACAAAGCAGGTAAATTATGATGGAAAAGAATATGATGCATGCTCCGGAAGGAACATTGAGGTGAAAAGATAAGAGCAGTCCACCTAGGCAGCTGACATAGCCCAATCCGATGGATAACCAGATGATGTGTGAGAATCGATTTGAGAACAGGTTGGCGGTCATCTGTGGAATGGTCAGTAAGGAAATAACCAATACAATACCTACCATGCGCAGGCAAGATACGATGGTTAGGGCGATAAACATCATTAGTATATATTCCAGTATTTGAACGGGAATGCCTTGCGAACGGGCAAATTCACGGTCGAATGCTACGTAAATGATGGGGCGTAGATAGAGGGTGAAAAAACTGGTCAGTGCAATTGTCAGCCCTCCTAGAAGAAGGATATCTTCGCGGGTAATGGTCAGAATGTTACCAAATAGGTAGGCTGATAGGTCGGGCGCATATCCGGGTGACAGAAATGTGAAGATAATGCCGAGTGCCATACCTAATGTCCAGAATACAGCGATGGCAGAATCTTCGCGCATGTCTTTGCGCTTACTGAGCCATTCCACTCCAAAGGCCGATAGTATGGCAAAGAGTGCTGCTGAGAGAATAGGAGGAATGCCCAGGTAGAGCCCTAATCCTATGCCGCCAAAGGAAGAATGAGTTAGTCCGCCACTGATAAATACCAATCGGCGGGTTACAATATAGGTGCCTGTCAGTCCGCAGACAATACTGGCCAGCAGGCTGCCGATAAGCGCATGTTGAAAGAAAGTATATTCTAAGAGTTCCACGTGTACAGTAGGATTAGTAAAAGGTAAATTAATGTTGTCCGCTCATCCGTCGCTCTCCGATAATAAGGAATACCTCATCTTTAATATTGCTGGGAAGTTCTATTCCTCTGAGTTGTAGGCTACGTACCCATCCGGCTACATCGGTATCCTGCATAGTGTAGAATATGTCTCTAAACTCATCTTCTTGTTCCGGTGTATAGTCATCCGGGCCCAATCCGATGTATCTGTCTAGTTCTTCATCGTCATAATATTCGATTTTTTTGCTTACGGCAGCCAGCAGGCTGTCCCGTTCACAGATTTCGTGCTGTCCACAGCACTCTTGGTCTACCTCTACCACTTCGGGCATGGCATCCAGTTCTCCATTTTCAATTTGCTTTTGCAGCTTTCGGTTGCGGATAATTCCAGCAATTGCTGCAACGATAGCCAATCCGATGAGGCTAATGACCAGTATCCACATAATGTTTTTGTCTTAATTCGTTGTCTGTATGCAAAGGAATAGATTTATTTCTGAATAAGCAAACTTTTGCTTCATTCATCTGCTAAGTCGAAAAACTTGTTATCTTTGTCCACGTCAGTTTGGTTGTTGGCCGTGGCGTCAAAATAATATCGATGTAGTATGAGTAAGATTATTTTAGCATTTGATTCATTTAAGGGATCGGTTGGCTCTGTTGAAATAACCGAGAGTCTTGTTCGGAGTATCCGTCAGAAATGGCCAGCTTGTCAGGTTTATGGGTTTCCCATCGCTGATGGTGGGGAAGGAACAGCTGAGATGATTGCTTATCATTTTCCTGTGCAGCGTATACTTTGCCAGGTACATGGACCATTGATGCAGCCAATGGCAGCTTCCTATGTCGTTACGTCCGATGGAACAGTCATTTTAGAAACTGCGGCAGCTAGTGGATATGCCTTGGTAGATGAGGAACATAGGAATCCTTTGGAAACGACTACGTTAGGGACAGGAGAACTGATACGGGATGCTTTGTGCAGAGGATATCGTAAATTTGTGCTAGGGTTGGGTGGTAGTGCCACCAATGATGCTGGAATAGGTATTCTGTATGCCTTGGGGGTACGTTTTTATGATGCAGCAGGTAATGAACTTCATCCGGTAGGTAGAAGTTTAGGTGAAATAGCACGAATGGATATATCTAAATTCTTTCCTGAAGCAAAAGATGCCTCGTTTACTTTGGCTTGTGATGTGCAAAATCCTCTGTATGGCACACACGGTGCGGCATTTGTATATGCTCCGCAGAAAGGCGCTACTCCCGAGCAGGTATTGTTGTTGGATAGTGGTTTACGTACTTACGCAGCTTTTTTGGAGCGTGAAACAGGTTATCGGGTAGCTGATATACCAGGAGCTGGGGCAGCCGGAGGTATTGGAGGCGGATTGCTGCCTTTTTTGAATGCTGAATTGAAATCAGGTATAGATATATTGCTGGATTTGGTGCATTTCGACGAGGTTCTGCTGAATGCTGATTTGGTGTTGACCGGTGAGGGGAAAATTGACGGACAGACCGGAATGGGTAAGGCGCTGGGTGGTGTGTTGAAACGTGCTCAGGGCAAGCAGGTTCCTGTAGTAGGATTGGGTGGCAGTATAGAAGCTGTCGAATTATTGCATGACTTAGGTTTTACTGCACTTTTTCCTATCCATCCTCGTATCATTGCGCAGGAAGAAGCTATGCAGAAAGAGGTGGCTCTGCAACATTTAAATCAGACAGCTTTGCAGGTATTACAACTTTGGTTCGCAAAGACAGAGTCTCGTTAGGGGAGTAATCAGCAAGAGAAATTATGATTCTTTTAAAAAAAAAATCAGGTAGAAATCTTTCGATAACTACCTGACTTTCTAAGAGCGGAAGACGGGGCTCAAACCCGCGACCCTCAGCTTGGAAGGCTAATGCTCTATCAACTGAGCTACTTCCGCAAATTTAGTGGGCAAAGATGGATTCGAACCACCGAAGGCGTAAGCCAGCAGATTTACAGTCTGCCCCATTTGGCCACTCTGGTATTTGCCCAATCGCTCTTGATTACTTTGGTTGAGCACCTTTGTTTCTCAATTGCGATGCAAAGATACGACTATTTTTTTAATCTCCAAACAAAATCGATCATTTTTATTGCAGTAATTGCACATTCGTCCCCTTTATTTCCTAATTTGCCCCCTGCACGGTCTTCTGCCTGCTCCATATTGTTGGTTGTGATGAGTCCGAAAATGACAGGAACATCCCCTTGGGTATTTAGTTGGGTGATGCCTTGGGTAGCTCCCATGCATACATAATCAAAGTGTGGGGTATCGCCACGCACTACACATCCCAAGGCGATTACGGCATCTACGTCGGTTTTGTTTATCAGTTGGTTTGAACCAAAGGTTAGTTCGAAGCTTCCGGGTACAGTGGTTACTTGGATGTTTTCTTCTTTGGCTCCATGTCTTTTTAAGGTATTGATGGCTCCTTCTAACAGGGCACCGGTAATATTGAAGTTCCATTCAGAAACTACGATACCGAATTTCATGTTCTCTGCATTGGGCACTGAGTTGAAATCATACTCAGAAAGGTTGTGATAAGCTGTTGCCATAATAATTAAGTGGGAGGTTTATAAAGTGATTAAAAAATAAAAGGCACGGATACTCTCACGTGCCTCTCAATATTTCCTATATAATATAAGGTATATATATTCTTATTTCTTCAGTTGTTTTGCTTGTTCGATATACTTGTCGATGCTCCAAGCTTGTGCTGAGCGGAAATATTTTTCCTTGATGGTAGTGAATGCCTCGATAGCAGCATCATACTTGCCTTGTTTTACCAGAATTTCACCGGCTTGTTGCAGATAGATAGGGCTGAGTGCATTGCTGTTGGCAGCTTCGGCAGCATCTATCAGGATAGAAGCGGCTTTGTCCAATTGCCCCATTTGAGCATAGCAGTTACCTATTGCTGCCTGCATGGCAGGAGCTACCAGTTGGTCGTTGCCACTGAAACTATCCAATGCTTTGACAGCTTCTTCATATTGGCCCAAGTGAGCATAGCAAATACCGGCATATGCTTTGGCCAGATTGGCAGCATCTGTTCCGCTATAGTTTTCAGCAACTTTCAAGAAGCCTTCATAACCGATACTGTCACCGTTCAGTGCTTGTGCAAATTGGTCGGCTTCAAAGTATTCCTGACCTTTGAAAAGTGCAGCTTGTGCTTTTTCTTCTCGCGGTCCGGCATAAAGGTTGTTGTACATCACGATGCCGGCTATTACAGCAACGATAGCTACTAAAGCACCGATGATTGATTTTTTGTTTTTAATGAGAAATGCTTCCGACTGGGTCAGTGCTTCTTCCATGTCCAGAGCCTCATTGGTTTTCTTTTGTTCTGCCATTTTATCTATTTTTTTGTTATTATTCTTATTAATACGGATTTCGACCCGCAAAAGTAAGTTTTTTATGGTGATTGGCGAAATTTAGCAGCATTTTTTTTGTTTGATTCTTGGAAAACTGTCGAATTCTTCCCGCTTTTCGCGAAAGATAGTCTATCTTTGCAGCCGAACTGATTGATTGATTGTTATGATACTGAAACGACTCTCTGTACTCAACTATAAGAATCTGGAGCAGGTTGAGCTGGATTTTTCTACCAAATTGAATTGTTTTTTCGGACAGAATGGTATGGGTAAGACCAACATGCTTGACGCGGTCTATTATTTGTCATTTTGTAAAAGTGCGGCCAATCCCATTGATTCACAGAATATTCGTCATGAAGCTGATTTCTTTGTCATTCAAGGTTTTTATGAGGAGGAAGATGGTTCGCCCGAAGAAATCTATTGTGGCATGAAGCGTAGGCAGAAGAAGCAGTTCAAACGCAATAAGAAGGAGTATACTCGTTTGTCCGATCACATCGGTTTCTTGCCTTTGGTTATGGTGTCGCCTGCCGATGCGGAATTGATAGCGGGCGGCAGTGAGGAGCGTAGGAGGTTTATGGATGTGGTTATCTCTCAGTACGACAAGGAATATCTGGATGCGCTGATACGATATAACAAAGCTCTTCTACAGCGGAATACATTGCTGAAGAGTGAAGTACCCGTAGAAGAGGAACTCTTTCTGGTGTGGGAAGAAATGATGGCACAGGCGGGCGAACAGGTGTTTCGTAAGCGAGAAGCCTTTATCCGCGAGTTCATTCCTATCTTCCAATCGTTCTATGCTTATATTTCGCAAGAGAAAGAGCAGGTGGGGCTGACCTATACTTCTCATGCTCGAGATGCCTCTCTGTTGCAGGTGCTCCAGGAGAGTCGTACACGAGATCGAATTATGGGGTATTCACTGCGAGGAATACATAAGGATGAACTGAATATGATGTTGGGCGATTATCCCATCAAGCGTGAAGGGTCGCAAGGACAGAACAAAACATATCTGGTAGCTCTGAAACTGGCTCAGTTCGATTTCTTGAAGCGCACCGGGCATACTGTACCGTTGCTCTTGCTCGATGATATTTTCGATAAACTGGATGCTTTGCGGGTAGAGCAGATTGTGAAGTTGGTGGCTGGTGATAATTTCGGTCAGATATTCATTACCGATACGAATCGCGGGCATTTGGACAATATTCTGCAAAAGGTGAGCAGTGATTACAAGATGTTTCGCGTGGAGCAGGGTGTGGTGACTGAAACGACTAAGACAGATTTGATGGCGAAGGAGGAAACAGTATGAAGCGAAATGATGCTGAGCAGATAGGATTATTAGTGAAGCGTTATCTTCGTCAAGAAAGTCTGGAGTCTCCGCTGAACGAGCGAAGGCTCATCAATGCTTGGCCTCAGGTATTGGGGCCTACCATTGCATCGTATACCCGTGACTTGTTTATCCGGAATCAAGTATTGTACGTGCATCTTACCTCCGCTGCTTTGCGGCAAGAGCTGATGATGAGCCGGGATTTGCTGGTGCGTAATTTGAACCGCCACGTGGGGGCGCAAGTGATTACCAATATTATCTTCCGTTGAAGCTCCTTACTCTATAAAAGCTGTAGCAAACGCTTACATACTGCAGCTATCGTTTACAATAGCTATAGCTATCTTTTACATAAGCTATAGCTATTGTTTGCATGAGCTGTAGCTCATGTTTGCTGCTTCTGTGCTTTGTCTTTTCCTGTTTTCAGTAGACGGTTTTTTGTTTTATATACGTGATCAGTAG
>CALADS010000082.1 GCA_937890825.1 uncultured Bacteroides sp.
GCCGTTAATTGCGGGATTCGGCATGTTAATTCACACTAAATCCCGCAGAACCTTTATGAGTATATCTACTTGAATTTTCAAGTCGTCCGTAAACTTCACGAAGTGCTTTCGTGAACGCATTCTGGACATATACTTAGCCTGAGCGAGATCCGGTTTGTAAATGCCATTACGTTTATCACTATTACGACGTAATTCACGACTTATAGTGCTACGATGAACTCCTACAAGATTGGCAATCTCGGTTCTTGACTTTCCGCTTTGCAGATAAGCGGAAATGTTATACCTTTGTTCTTCGGTTAGCTGTTTCATATTGCAACTGAATGTTGGGGAACTGGAAGATGCAAAGAAACAACTTTTCCACAGGGGAACAAAAGGGAAAGAAATCTTCTTTCTCTGTTCCTCTGAAAAATTATTCTTTTCGTATCTTCTCATTGTCATCATTCTCACTCCTGTTGCATTATCCGCTTGAACTTAGGACTTTAGGTTAGCGCATATATAAAGCTAACCCACGTAAACTAAACTGTTTTTGCAGACGGCGTTGTTTCAGCCAAGGGCTTTATTTTTCTTTTCACTGCAAAAAGCTCTTTTACAGCATTCTTGCGTTTCCAAAACAAAATTGGATATCCTAAAGTGATTATTTCACGTGAAAATTTCACCCTACAAAAAATATGATTATCTTTGCAAGTGAGAAGGCTTTGTCCTTTATACAAATAAACAACATATCAGAATCCTCATTAAATAGAAACACTATGATACTCCGCCTGATTTTGAAGAACTTTCTTTCGTTTGACGACGAAGCTCAGTTCGATATGTTTCCCAATATGAAACGTACCCAGCTGGCTGGGCATGTCTATACAGACCTTTGTGAGGTTCCCCTGCTGAAGCAGGCGGCTATCTACGGCTCCAACGGTGCCGGAAAGTCCAACGTGGTCAAAGCCATGGAGTTTTTGCGTGCCTTTGCGTTGGACAAGGACTTTGCCAAGAACTTGGAGTTAGGCAAGTTCTTTTATCTGCTGAAGAAAGATGCAGGCAAAGAGCCTATTTCATTGGCTGTGGAATTTGAGATACAGCAGCGTTTCTTCTTTTACGAAGTGGAACTGACTGAAACCTTTGTAGCCAAGGAAGGGTTGTATGAGTCGTTCCCGAAGGAAGGAAAGTTAGATTTGATATACGAGCGCAAGCAGCAGGAGGTGGAATTTGCGCAAGCAGCGGATGATGCCATTGCAGAAGCTACCCGGAAAATGCTGGAAAAGAATCCGCTCGCATCGTTGATGGCACTGAACCGGGAGTTCCCGATTATTGCGGACGCCCGTTGTGCATTGGCTGCCCAATGGTTCAACGGACAGTTGGAAATCATCGGTGTACACACTTTCCTACCGACCTTAATTGATTTGCTGCGCGACAATCAGCCCATGATGGAGTTTGTCCGTCAGTTGGTCAGCAGCCTGGAAGTGGGTGTCAACGACATGACCTTGCAGGAAACGGATTTCGACAGTTGGGCTAAACAGCACATTGCCATCGCCCAAAACCTGCCGGGTGATTTGGATAAGGTGAAATCGCTTTCGCTGAATGCCAACACCACTCCGGTGCTGTCCATCAATGTAGAGAATGGCGTGCGCAAGGTCTATCAGCTGATATTCGACAACATCGGCAAGGGTGGATTTGTGGGCAGTCTGGACACCAGCATGCAGTCGGACGGAACGCTGCGTGCCTTGACGCTGCTTCCGGCACTCTACTATGCCTGCAAGCAGGGCAAGACGGTAGTGGTGGATGAAATCAACTGCTGCCTGAGTCCCACTATGGTAAAAGGCATTGTGGAATACTTTGCAAAGACAGCCGACACCAACGGCCAGCTCATCTTTACCACTCATGATAACCAGTTGCTTGATGAGCGCGACATTCTCCGCTCGGATGAAATCTGGTTTGTAGATAAGCGCGAAGGGGCTTCGGTGCTCTACTCTCACAATGATTTCAAGGAGCACCACACCATTTCTCCCTTCCGAGGGTATAACGAAGGACGCTACGGAGCCATACGGTTTGTTAATTTGCTGAAGGACTATGCCAACTGATCGGAAACTCAATTACGGAAGAAGGACAAGGGAACTGGATCTTCAACCTCAGTCGCCAGCGGTGGCAGAAGTGCCGGCTCAGCCAAGTGAAGTCGGGGCAATGCCTGTCCGTGCTTTGAAAGGGTATGAAAAGACAGATGGTACGCTTTCCTATAGCATTGTCTGTGTCATCTCAGGCGGTGAACGTAAGGAAAAGGATTTCCTGCGTGAACTGATCCGTCAAAAGGAACTCCGTTCGCTGAGAGTGGCTTTTGTTTCCAAGGAGGGACAAGGGCTGCAACCTTACCAGATGGAAGCAATTTGGGCTGCCATCCGGCAGTCGGGAGAAGTTGCACTTGCCAACCAGCATTATCAGCTGGACGAGATGGATAAGGTATTCCTGCTGAGTGATGTGGATGAGTTCTACGACCAGCTTGTCAAGATAAGCAACGAATCTGATAATCAGGAAGCAGCACAATGGATTGTCAGCAATCCCTGCTTCGAAATCTGGCTTTACTACTGCTTTAAGAATGACCCGGAAACCGATTTGGAAAGTCTCAAGTCATTCGATGCAGCCAAGCGCAGCCAGGAGATGAAACATTTGGGAAATACGCTGGTGCCCGGTGGGCTGAATCCACTACGGGCATTCGAGCAAATGGCTGAAGGCATCGCACACAGCCGGGAACATTATGCCGAAGACGAACAGCGCATCCCTTTGCTGTATGCTACACAAATGCACGAAATGGCTCAGTATCTCATCAACACGATGAACCGCACCGCCAATGAATACAATGAGTTTATTCAAAGGAAACAGGCATGGCGTGAAAAGATGAAAAGAAAAGACTGACTGATGAAAACGATATATAAAATGTAGTCCGCTTTCACGAAAAGCTGTTTTTCTTTTCACTGCAAAAAATCTTCATCTGCAGGGTTGTCACAAAAATTGCTTACGTGAGGGAAAACACACCTCAGAACATAGACAGCATAAAGTCGTACCCCACCTCTTCGTCGGGTACGACTTTTTTGCCATCAGCTATCTTGAATCCGGAGGACGGTTGATGCACCGTGCTCCGACAATCACACCCAATATGAGCAACAAGCACTTCCAAACAAGCACACACAGATGCTTTATCAGCCATCCGGCAAGCTGAAAGATTTTCTTTACCAACCACAAAGCCAGCTTTAAAAGCAGTGCTGCCACAAAGATGACCGGCAACAGATATATCAGTAACAACAACTCAAACATAAGACTCCATTTTAGTGAATACCAAGCCTCGAAACAGGGCTGTTTATCACCTTAAATATACTAATAATCAACGATATATAGAAATTTATTCTGAAGTTTTTTTCCTGTAAAACACAAGAATTTACGGGATGTCCTTACGTGTTTGTTTCCCTGATTGACAGAACTTAGTTATCGTGTTAAATGGAGAATCGGAAACGGATTGCCCTGCTCATCGAGAGCATCCCGACTCATTGTCCGAAAACCTTTGTGCAGATAGAAACGGGTTGCCTGGTCATTCTGCTCATTGACATCCACCTTCGTTGCACCATAGGAACCTATCGCCCGGTCAACCCAAATACTGCCCCATCCCTGACCGGTGCACTCCGGTGACAAGAACAGTATCTCAACCTTGTCACCCTGAATGCCCATAATCCCTTTAGCCTGCAGACCGCAGTACACTACAACCAGATGCCCCACTTCCCTAAGTGCCATGCCTACATATGGCTTGAGTTGTTCAATATCCGGCTCACTGAGAAAATGGTGGCTGGTCCGCACGGATTCGTTCCACACCTCAGTCAAGGCATCCAACAAGCCGGAATCTCTGTTTCCGGCGCAGTTTAAAACTTCCGTGGAATCCCAGTCCTAGCCAAAGATAGTAC
>CALADS010000083.1 GCA_937890825.1 uncultured Bacteroides sp.
CGATGTGGTCAACTATATCTTCCATGCCGTACAGCAATCCGGCTGCTGCGGTTTCTCTGATGATGAAGTCTATTCCATGGCAGTCCATGCGATAGATGAACCCGATTGGGAAATTGGCAAGCCGATGAACTGCAACGTGGTGGTGAACCATCATATCGAACTGACCGAGGAGGAAAAGGCAGAGCAGCGTGCCATTGCCCTCAAACGATACCAGGAGGAGGAAATGCGGAAACTGCAGCTGCAGCAACGCAACAGCCGACCCAAGGCAGCCAAACCGCAACCCAAACCCATTCAAGAACTCTCACTCTTTCAAGGCATGGAACTATGAAGGCAAGAACGAAAATAGAAAAACAGGTGGCAGCTTCCAATGAGAAGCTGACCGTCCTAAGCCCCAAAGTGCTCACATGGGCAGTGCGGAAAGTGGCAGGACATGTCTGCTTCCGTACTTCCGCACACAAGTGTACATGTGGCGATTGTGGCAGGCACTTCGACTATGAGGGAAAAGGCAAGTCGGTATGCTGCCCTTATTGCGGTACTCGCTTACAGATAAAGGACACCCTCAAACGCACCATCAAGGAAGCCTACTACTTTTCTTCCCTCGAAGTAATAGACCATTTGCAGGTGCAACGGGTATTCCGTTTGGAAACGACCTTCCGGAAAGGAATGCCTATGGAGGTAGACTACTGGGAGGCATGCCGTCTGTGGCTCAATGCCGAAGGCAAGTTAGCTGTCACAGCAAGAACAAGGACATTGGGCTACTATGTGGACTGCTTTGATTGGGCATCCGAAATCACCTTGAAGCGACCGACCGAAGTCCATTGGCTCATTGCAGATACCTATGTTTATCCGCACTATCGGCTGCTGCCCGAATTGAAACGCAACGGCATGAAAGGCAAGCTGCCCGACTGCCACCCGATGAAACTGATGAAAGCCGTGCTGACAGACAGCCGGATGGAAACCATCCTCAAGTCAAAAGATTTACATGCCGTGTCTTACTTTGTACACCGACCTTTGGAACTTGACCGATGCTGGCAGTCGTATAAGGTAGCCACCCGGCATCACTACCGCCCTTCGGACATGGGATTGTGGGCAGATACCATCCGCTTGCTGGAGCAGTGTGGCAAGGACATCTGCAATCCCAAGTATATCTGTCCGCAGAACCTCAGAGCCGAGCATGACTATTGGATGAACCGACACAACCAAATGGAGCAGAAACGCAGAAGCCGGGAGCAGATGCAGCGAGCCAAACGGAAGGAAGCCGAGTTCTACAAGGAGAAGTCACGCTACTTCGGTATCACCATCACCGACAAAGACCTGGTGATTTCGGTACTCGATAGTCTGGAAGCCTTCCAAGCCGAGGGAAATGCCCTGCATCATTGTGTCTTCCAATGCGAATACTATGCCAAGGCGGACAGCTTGATACTATCGGCTCATGACAAGGAGGAAAACCGCATCGAAACGATTGAGTTTTCATTGACCGAGGGGAAAGTGATACAGAGCCGTGGGCTGTGCAATACGAATACTCCGCACCATGACCGGATTGTCCGGCTGGTCAATGCGCATGCCCATCAGATACTCGCAGCCAAACAGACAGCGTAAATTCCTTATATATGTTCCGCTCCGACTTCCGCCGTGAGGTGTGGGTCGGAGTTTAAAAACATACTATACGAAATGTATTGACAAATTATTTCAAGCTGAATTAAGGCGCTCTTTCTGCTTGCCAATTCTTGAATATAAGGAAGATTGTTCAGCAGGACAAAAACCATCTTGATGTTTGTCTGATATTTGTTTGATGTTTATTTAATGATTGATTAACAATGAAATAAAATCATCAGAAAAGTGATTTTTTCGCAGAATAAATGAGTAAACTTTCTGCCTAATCAGCAAGTAATAAAGTATTTTTGTAAGTAAAGAAACAAATGGAAAAGTAAACTTTTAATCTTGAAGATAATGAAAGGAAATAACTTGACAATCGCCATCGGCAATCAGAAAGGTGGAGTCGGCAAGACCACCTCTACAGCATGTATAGGCGCAGCACTCGCACTGCAAGGAAGACGTGTGTTGCTCATTGACCTGGATGCACAGCAGAACCTCACGTTCACGCTGACGCAGAACGAAGACCCGGAAACAAGTATCTATGATACGCTGGTCAAAGACCAACCGATGCCCATCATTCCCATCCGTGAAAACCTGGACCTCGTTCCGGCATCGCTGGACCTGGCAAGAGCCGAAATAGACATGGCTACCATGATGGCAAGAGAAGGCATCCTCAAATCCTACCTCGATGAACAGAAGGAGAAGTATGACTACATCCTGATGGACTGTTCGCCCTCACTCGGTATCGTGACAACCAATGCGCTGGTGGCAGCGGACAAACTCTACATACCGCTCACTGCCGAAGCCTTGCCCTTGAAAGGCTTGACCATGCTGGACGATATAGTCCGGGAAGTGAAGCGCAGGGTGAACCCGACGCTGGAGTTGGGTGGGGTGTTCTTCACCCGGTTCAATAACCGGAAGTTGAACAAGGAAGTGATTTCCATGGTAGAAAAGCGGTACGGAGAGAAGGTCTTTCAGACGAAAATCCGGGAGAATATCGCCATAGCCGAAATGCCGCTGTCCGGTCAGACCATCTTTGAATACGACCCGAAAAGCAATGGTGCAGCGGACTATCGCACACTGACCGATGAGATAATCAGTCGGGAGGAAAATAGGTAAACTATATTACTATATGACTAATCACAAAGGTTATTGGTAACATAGTAAGTAAATCAGCAAGTAAACAAGTAATAAAGTAAGCAATATGAGTAAGAAGAATTTATCCTTATTGATGGACGGCTTCATGGGTGAAGCTACTTCATCTGATTCTGTACAGGAACAGCCTAAGGAACAGGTTGTTGAGCAAGTCGCAGCACAAGCGGAACAGCCAGCAGTACAAGATGATAAGCAGGAAATTCCGAAGGCAGCACCTGCAAAAGTATCTTCTAAGCAGGAAGCAACCGAAACGGCTGCTACCGAGCAAATGAAGTCCAAACTGGAAGCCAAACGCAGGGAGAATGTGGGTCGTCCCAAGAAAGGCGAAACAGCCAAAAGTGCCAAGAAGCCCCAGGAAATCCGAGCCACCTTCATCGTGGATCCGGATTTAGTCCGTAAGGTGAAGTACATTTCCCTCGTGGAAGGCATCCTCTTGAAGGACGTTATCTCAGAAGCACTGAACAACTATGTGGATGCCTGGGAGGAGAAGAACAAGAAAATCCGGTTGCCGAAGGCGAAGTGAGGACAGGAAAAAACGGAGTAAGCTGTTACAGCCTGCTCCGTTTTGCATATGTTTTCATTTCTTGCATCACAAAAGCCTGTCACGTGCTTAATTCGTTGAATTTTGTTTTCCTTGAATCATGATTAAAATGGACATCAAGAGTTTTTTCCAAAACCTCTGCTAAAATCTTTCATAGCCCACCTATACCTTTGCAATGTCAATAGTGACAAGCAACAAATAAATATCTATATCATGCCTTTATGGTCAATAGTGGAAAGGAGATGCTTTGTATCTCACCCAAAGATAGCAAGAAAATCGAAGTAGAACATACTTTTAGGGCATGGTAAAGAAAAAGGTCCATTACATTATGGACATGGTCGTAGATAAAGAAAATGCGAAAGATAACACTATTATAGTGCGTGTTTTGGCAACAAATATAAAATTAAAATGAGTCTTATGAATCATGTAGTCAGAATGTGTGATTTGAGTTTCAATTCGAAACTATTTGAATCGTTCCGTTGCGGGACGGCCATGGACGAACTGCTCAGTTCACATCAGGGGCTGCCTCGTGGTGTGAACTACATGATTATTGGCGACCCTGGTGTTGGTAAGACCACCATTATACTTGATATGTTGGCCAATATGCAACAACGTTATCCCCAGGCGCGTATTCTCTTTATCAGTGCCGAGATGAATGAGATAGACCTCACCGTTTATGTGGAACGTTATCCAAAATTCCAGACATTACCTATTCTATTCGTGGAATCGGATTTCGATAATGAAGTTCACAATTGGGATATGGTGAAAGATGTTGTGGAACAAGGTTGGGACATCGTAGCTATCGACTCCTTCTATGAACTACAAGGAATAATAAAAGATGAGGAGAACATTCGCATGAAAGATGCTGAGAGTTGGCTACTGCAACTCATTAAGAAGCAAAATAAGGCCCAAAACAACCGGCATCTGAATTGCACGTTTCTCACTATTCAGCAAGTAACAAAATCAGGGAACTTTGTGGGTTCCAATCGTTTAAAGCACTCCATTACAGCTATGATGGAACTTCGTTTGGAGAATCCAAAGAATATATATTCCGACCGTTATGTCACTTTTTCCAAGCATCGAAGAGGGGATGTAGGCGTAAAACTCTACTATAGTTTAAGCAGTACAGGTGATGTCTCTTTTGACGAGCAACGCTTCCGTCAGGACCAACGTATTAAGCATATGCAAAGTGAAGTAGCAGGACAGATCCGTGATTTCGCCGACCAATTCGATAAACTATTTACTCCAAAATGATATGAACAACTCAACTTTTCAACAAGAAAAACAACGCTTTATGATGGGTTTATGGCCTCACAAGACAATCGAACTCAGTGAGCTACAGCATGTGTGCGAGAATGTATATTCCCTCAACGGCGTAGAACTTCCTGCTGACAGTGCATTTACTTCGTCTTACGACCAGACAATAGGAATAAACAGTAGTCAGCGTTCCATGGTAAAGGAGGCATCTGGTGAGACTGGATTAACAAACTACCGTAACTATATCAATGTGGCAGCCAACCTTCAAAAGCCCAAGTCTGTTGTAATTATTGCATCACCCGAAAGCCGTCAACTTACCGAAATCATCCCCATTGTCAATGAATACATTTCACCTACCATATTCTTTGACTTTGCAGAAATGATGGCAGAGGAAACAAAGTATCATATTTCAAATGTAAAATTTAACAACACAGTGAATCCGCAAATCACGGTAATCTATACCAAGCCAAATGCAAGAATACATAAGTTTGGGCCAGGAGAAGATTTCATGATGGATGGATTCTATCTATCATGGAATCCATCAAAAGTTGAGCTTGGACATTACTATGAGCGGTTAGTCTGTTCAAACGGGCAAACAGTTAAGGAAGCGCGAAAGGATGCTACAGTCTATAATTTATCTCCCAATGAAATACATCGCATGATAGGGAAAGCAAAAAATGAGTCTTTTTTGATTAGCGGCATAGAGCAGTTTGGCAAACTCCTGACAAGAGCTTCTGCTTCGAGAATATCTTTGGCTGAAATGAAAATGGCGCAGAAATTTCTTCTTGATAAGGATGTTACGTCTGAGCAGGCAGAACAGCTTGTACCTTATGCCGAGGTATGCTCATCCTATCAAAGTGCAGGCCTTTACGATTCTAAGAAGGAACATATAATGAAAGGTGAAGGCACCATTTGGAATACATACAACATACTTACTGAGTTTGCTACGCATACCCCCATTTGGACACCTAATGACCATCGGCGCGTAGCCATTATGAATGATGCAGTAAGATTGCTACAGCGAGAACCAGACATCGTAAATTATCTTGATATATACTGATATGGACACTCCTTTCATTAAATACATTGCAGGAACCCAGCATTATGATGATGTATTGGCAAGGGTTGCATCGGTCAAGCATACATTATGGATTGGAACTGCTGATATTAAGGATGTATATGTGAAATTTGGTGCAAAAGCTATTCCATTGCTTGCAGTACTAGACCAGCTGGTTAAACGTGGAGTTGCAATCCGTATCCTCCATGCAAAAGAGCCCGGCCCTGCCTTTCGGGATGATTTTGATAAATTTCCAGCATTATGGTCGGCAATGGAAATGACTCTTTGTCCGCGCATTCATTTCAAACTGATAATATTTGATATGTATACTGTCTATATCGGTTCGGCCAACTTGACAGGGGCTGGCATAGGTATGAAAAGCGCTCAAAGAAGAAATTTTGAAGCAGGTGTTCTCACGAACGAACCTTCGTTGGTCAGTGCTGCTATTGGACAGTTTGATACAGTTTGGCGTGGAGATTATTGTGGAAAATGTGGAAGAAAGCAGTTTTGCAAAGGTCTAATACGTTAGAAAAAACTTCTGCAAACAATCAGAATCAAATCTTGTATGAAAGTTTCTGAGCAAAACAAGAAAATCCGGTTGCCGAAGGCGAAGTGAGGACATGTAAAAACGGAGCAAGCTGTTACAGTCTGCTCCGTTTTACTATTATACCATCCACACATCAGAGATAGCGTGATGAACTATCATTTAATCAGCTCGTTGAGTTTGTCCTCTCTGACAATTTTAGGCTGCGCCTTACCTGCCAGAATCAGGACTTTCTTGCCGTTGCGGTAGATATGGAGTTGGCGACTGCGTACCACTGCAGTGATTTCTTCATCCTCCTGTATGGCTTTCCATATCGGATAGTATTCACCTTCCTGAAGAAACAACTTCTTTTGAAGGTGGGAACACATATTGGTAGTATCAATGGTCATCATGGTTGTCATTCAGCTATTAAGTCTTTCAATTTCGTAAAGTACGGGGTATAGTTATAGGGATTGTATGCTAACTTACCCATATTGATTGGTTTTGTATCTTTAATGCGGAATACTAGATAAGTATTGCCCATGCATTCAAATCCAAGAGAATGGAGGTAACTTTTGTCTGCCAATGCTGGTTCTTCCTTTTCTAATTCATAGACTTCCGTTTGTTCTTTGTGATGCATCAATAGGAATTTTGGTATCATGTCGCAAGATTCTTTAAACATAGAACCTGGTCTTCCATCAGAACGAATATAGTACAATTTGTTTTTAATGATACAGTCATGTTGCCATGTATCTTTAAAGTAGCCAACAAGAACATATTCTTCCAAAGTTATTCTATTAGACTGTTTAATAGAATCAATCTTAATATTATTAAGTGCGGCTAATATGGACTGCGCTAGAACTTTGGCTAAACGGGGAGGCACTGCATTACCAATCATTTTATATTGGGCCTTTATGTCTTTTCCTTCGAAAGTAAAACTATCAGGAAAAGTCTGGATTCTTGCGCATTCTCTGACGCTCAAACGTCGATATTCATCCATTCTATTTTTTTGAAACTCCCAACTTTCATGCCCGAAAAACATCATTTTGGGCGAAGAGGGATGGAGTGGGATATTATCCGCGGTTGCATGAATAGTAAACGAGGGTTGTTGCCAGCCTCGACGTCTATTTCCTCTATTGTAGAATGTGGTAAAATCTGAATTTAACACATCATGATTAGCACGATAAGGATTGGGCTGGACCAGTTCTTTGCTTTGATAGGCTACTGGGCTCTCTTTTATATCTCCGATGGCGCGTAGCAATGAAATAGGAGTAGCGTAAGTGGCTACTGGAAACTCGTAGTTCACATCGATATCGTTTCTAAAACCGATAATGAAAACCCTTTCTCGATTTTGAGGCACTCCGAAATTAGCTGCATCCAATAACCTCCACTTCACCTTATAGCCTGTTTCCGTTAGTTTGTTGAGGAAACTTTGGAGGACAGGCCGGAAGATTTCATCTAGTAACCCTTTCACATTTTCAATCAAGAAAAATTTGGGGCGTTTGATTCTAATCAATTCAATGTAAGTATTAAACAACAATCCTCGTTTATCTTCTAAACCTTTTTGATGACCAGCTATACTCCATGACTGACATGGAGGCCCACCGATAAAACCATCACAATTAGGAATATCATCAGGATGCAGATTATTGATATCTTTAAGAAAAAATTGAGTATGAGAATGATTCTGTTCATAAGTGGCCCGCACAGATGGGTCAAACTCATTGGCCCATACTACACGGAAACCAGCCTGTTCGAAGCCTAAATCCAAGCCTCCGCATCCTGCAAAAAATGATACCACATCCATAAGCCTAAATTTCTTGAATTCCGATTTCCTTTAGATAATTATAAATACCATCATACCATTCTGGTTTGCGCGTTTCATCAGGAGGAACTCCGTGATCACCGTTGGGAACAACAATTACCATGCCTTGCCGCGCACGCGTCAGTAGAACACGGTATGCATTTATTTGGTATTCTTGGTTGATAGGCTTATTGATATTCTGCCATTGTGTACCACTGCGTAATTGGTGGTGCGACCATTTTTTCCCATCTTTGCTAAGACGAAGGTCTGCATCCCATGCCACACATGCCCAGTCAATTTCTAGTCCTTGAACTTTAAATTCAGTAAGTGTATCCTCCAGTGCATTACTAGAACGAATGTCACTATCATCTTCTAGGAACCAATGAACAAAATTAGGTTGATAGCGCACATTGATAGAGATGGCTTTGAGTCTTTCTGCCTTGCTACTTGCCAGTAATCCCATACGCTCACTGCCACGATTATGACCTCGCAACCACTGTTTTGCAGTGTCCAACGAACGTGTCATTACAATCGGATATTTATCAAGTTCACGCAGGGTAGCTGTCGCCTCTTCCTTTTGAAGAGCGAGCAGTTGATTGACAAATATACTTACCTTTTCTGAACGGAACGAACGCATCGACATCTTCAAGTGCAGATCAGTGCTCGATTTTAGTTGCGAATGAATAAGCCTCATTTGTTCTTGCGTAACGTCGCCCGATTCCATCAGGTAATCCGACATATACACATCCCAATCTTTATAACTGCGATGAATACTTTCAATCCATTCTGTCAGTCCGGCTTCACCCTTATTGATGCTTTGTCCGTTTCCCACCAAACATACTACCACGCCCCAATCTATTTGGCGATCCATGCATGAAATCAGATATTCTGGCTCACTGTAAGGAAAATCCTTAATTCCTTTTTTTTCACGCATAAATCTCTGCAGTTCTTCACGAGTCCATGCGCGTTGTGCTTCATCAAATATGGCCACATGCTCAGCAGGGATGTAAGCCTTATCTGTATGACTTTGGAAATAACTCGGAATTGGAACAATATTACCATTTTCTACTTGTGTACCTTCAAGATAAAGGTCTCG
This sequence comes from uncultured Bacteroides sp., assembly GCA_937890825.1. Lineage (GTDB taxonomy): Bacteria > Bacteroidota > Bacteroidia > Bacteroidales > Bacteroidaceae > Bacteroides. The sequence goes on from CALADS010000083.1 coordinate 9,030, forward strand.
GTAATGATGAATCATCTGTATAAATGCTTTCACCTTACTTTTAGCTTCTTCCTTGGTACAAGCCTTTCGGTTTTCCTGTTTTGCCTTCACCTTGTCTCTGCGTACATAGTCGCGCGTCAAAGCCTCTTGAAGCACCTCTACTAGTGGAAAGTTACCTGATAAATAAACAGCTTTTTCGCCTTTGTTAAACTGGTCGATAGCGGTATTTAAACCTATTAAGGTCTTTCCTGCTCCTGGTACACCAGTGATAAAGCATATCGCCTTTCGTTTATTATCACGGCAGTATTGAATAATTCGATTCAGTTCAAGAGCAGCCTTATCTATGTCCCCACCATGTTTTGTGATGTCTTCCACTGTATTCTCCTCATAAAGAGCGATAGCAGCTTCAATAATAGTTGGCGTCGGCTCATAGCCACTCTTTGCCCAAATATCATCATCGATGGCACTTTGGATTTTATGCGGAATACTTCCCAGCACCTTAGCAAGTGCAGCGCCCAAGAACTTTTCATTGACCATAAGCGGTTCATATACATTATCTTCATAATGCACCAGTTCCAACCTGCAGTGCCTGTCTTTTTCTCTTGGAGCTACAAGAATGGGAACAAGTACGCGATGAAGGCTTCCTTCCTGAAAATTTTTTAAATCAAGAGTATAATCCCAAACCTGTATCATGGCCTCACGTTGAAATTTCTGTTCAGATGTCTTGTATTCCAGTACAAAAACAACACCATCGATGATAGCTATCACATCGGCCCGACGCCCCATACGAGGTATGTTATACTCAAAATAAACGCTGCCATGCCCAGCATAAGGAGCAAGAGCGTTCCTCAATGTCATAATCTCTTCCACCCACGATTGTGAAGTCTCATCATTAATATCATGCTGAGAAGACAAGGTGAGTTTACCAATAATCTCATCTGTATTTCTTTCTAGAAAATCTGAGATTGTATCTGAATAATAATATCTTGTAGCTGCCATTTTTATGTAGCTGTTTCACAGGAGAACAGGATTTACTACTTAATATAAAAGTTGTTTCCAGCCATTTCTGTGGTCTATTTAATTTTTTCTAAAAGATCTATTTTGATGCAAGAATTATATATTTTCCTTAGAATCAAGATAGGTTGAAACGATTTTAAACCATTCGTTCAATGACATTTTTACGTAATAGTCACCGAATTGGTTCATACATGCTGAAACTATAGACAATTTAGAACTATCATCCATAGAATCAATGAGCAATTTGACTGATGCATCATTATGCACATTAGATAATTTGCCTAATACGTCCTCTTTTGGTTTGTTGCCATTTTCTTGCATAGGAGTATCATCTTCCTTTTCGTTTTGCATTTCTGGGAAATGCTGTGTAATCATTTGAAAGAAAGAGATGATATCTTGTCTCTTAAACAACACAAATTTATCTCCATTGCTTAAACATTCCTCCCTAATTTCACCCTCTTTTACACTTTGCTGAATGGATAGACGACTATAGAAAGATACATAGCTCTTCTTATTCAATCTATTTTTTACTTTATGCGGTTCCCAGCATACGTAAACGTCGTTTTCTAAATCATAGCCTAAAAAAAGAAAGGGAATATTACTTGCTTTTACTGAATCAAATTCAGGGCGCTGTGGCAGTTGTGATCTTTGGTGTTCTATAGGATGAGGTCCTCCTTCAGGCGAAACACATTTAAAGAACAAATAGTATTCTTCGCCATCTATTGAAATATGACATACAGTAGCTTTTGGCTCAGAAAGTAATTTGAATCCAGAATAACTTTTTATAGTATCTGTAAAATTCTGAGCTAATTCATAACTTCTTGGATAGGATTTTCTGGCCATAAATCATAAGAATTTAATGGTGAGCAATGTTAGCATTTTCGAATAGAATCGATTTGATATCTCCATTGTATTCCTTTACTTCTTTCATGCATACAGAGAAACTAACGCGGCTTAACTGCTCTGGAATATCCTCTTTTTTAATGCATGGAATAGAGGTGTGATTGTACCATTTTATACTAGAATGCGCGTATTCAAAATCGTATTTAGCACTTTTAGTCTCTTCAATATGTCCGCTAATAGTCTCTATGACTATAGCTTTTAATTTTAAGAATAAGTCAGTATCAGTTATTTTAGACGCTATTTTATCAACCAAATCAAAGACGTTTAAACCTAATCCTGAGGGCAGTACGACGATGGAAGCAACTAGAAGATTGCTGCCTTCGTTAGGCTGAAGTTGTTCTACTGCAAAATGATGCGTTCTAGACTCATTGCCTGTTGATTTTATTTCAATTTTGTCGTTGCAGTCATTAAAATCATATTTGTCTTCAGGAGACTCATGCCAAGATTTAATCATATACTCACAATCCTTGGATTGTAGTATAACAAGTAATTCTGCCCATAATCCTTTAATGGTTTCTTTAGAAATTTGTGCCGAAGAAGTAAACAGACTGATAATCTTGCTTATTTCTAACTTCAACGCCTCTACCGATGGCTGCTTGGGGAGCCTTTTCAATATTAAATAGGTCAATTCCAAGAAGTACTTTTGTATATCTATGTTTAGTGAATTAAGTTGAATGATACAATACTTTTTATTTTTGATGACATCATTGTCATTTAGACAGCAGTTGCGATTGAAGTTAACTTTGAACATCTTAAGGTTAATGTCCGTGGTCATCTTATTGTCTATGCATTCAACAAATAGCACAGGTCCTCCAAAAGATGATATGCCTAATCTATGGGGCATCTGATCATCTAAGGTATCAACTACAAAAGAGTCACCCTCTGCACTTGGTGAGAGATTCTTGAATTTATCGTACAGTATTTCTTGAATATCAGTCATCATAATCATCTTCATTTGCGTCTTTGATACCAATAAAGGAATTTGATATATCCATCGGATAATAGAAAGACAGGTTATACAAATTGGTTTTATGCCATTTACTGAGTGGATGATCAATTTCAATATGATGAATTTGAACTGAAACGCTATCATCCATTTTGATGTTATCATCGCCAGGGTAAGAACCATTTGCTGCGCGACCAGCCATTAGGTTAATTGGTCTATCTTGATCTTTTTCTAATTTACGCGTTCTTAATTGTCCTGTTCCTTCCGCAGCATATGCCATTTGGAAGATATAAATATAATCAATGTTCCTAATGTTTTTTAGATAAGACAGGTATTGGATGGTAACTATCTTTCTAGTGATATTAGGTACGTCACCGAATTTTACTTCCTTGAAAAAAGAGATAAACCGATCTATTGGGCAGCGGAAATAGCGATGGTTACGTTTAGGATTTCCGTCGTAATCATAGAATAATACGAATTGATCACTGGCTATTCCTTTGAGGAATGATTCAAACTTGGTTTTGTTTTCACTGGCATAATCTAAACTTCGCATTTGTTTCCAGCCTGTCATTTTTGTTCTTATGACATCATTAGACAATATGTTAGACCTTGTGGGATTGAGCGTTTCAGCAAGAAGCATAGAAGAACGGTGACGGTGAAAATCCTCTAGTGATTCGCACTGCTTTAGATTGGCTCTTAGTACTTCTTCGTGATCCACATAGTCATTATACTCTTGAATGCTTTTTATAGGCAGGAATACTCTACATATATCAAGATAAGCTTTCTTGTAACCAAAAAATCGACAACGCTGCTCTATTGTATCGGCTGTTGCTTTTCCCTTAGGGGTACGTGGCATGTAGGTCATAGAGAGATTCTCAACGGTAAATCCTCGATTCAACATGTCTGCTCCGACTAAAATATGTGCTTTGTCTGACTTCCAATCTACATCATTCTCGCTATTCCCCTGAATGAGATGAATTTTTGTGTAAAGTATAACTTTTGGGATAATGGAAATTACTTCTTCAAAAGATGTCTTTGTTGATATTTTAGAAACAATATTGTTGTAAGATTTTTCCATAGTTTTCTTATAAATTACCAGGCTTGGATCTCCTTCTTGTGCTGATGCAAAATCCATGAGTTTTTGGATATAATATGAAATCCACTTAGCAAATTTCTCATTACTTTCCCTTTTCCCATCTATGTGAACCATCATAGAAAGAAACTTCATTGATTTTTGAAGGAAGACCTTAATAGCAACACTTATGAGGAACTCTCGAATAGCTTCTTCCAATGATGCTGGTAAAGAAGTTAGTATATTGTCTTTGCTATATACTTCCTCGTTAGGAATAACTTGAATGATATCACGATCTTTCTCTTTGAAGAAAACCTTACCTCCTGTATATCCCTTTCCTGGTGTTAACACCGTGTGATATTTAGGAGAAAGAATGTCATTATTATCGATTAGGAATGCTGCTTGCGGAGTAGCTGTATATTGAACATAGGAATGGCTAGGAAGCGACTTCTTAAGATTGATAATAGCTGAATATGTTCGGCTATATTCATCTTCTTCCCATTCTCCTTTCGTTCTTGCGTTCTTTCTTGCGTAGGTATTAAAACTAGATTGATCAGCTTCATCATCTATTATTATAGCACCCATCTTCTCAATAACAGGAGCAATGTCATTAAAAATATCCGCGAGCCTATTTATATGCATGTAATGTTTCAGTATGGGAAATAGCAAAACTTCTTTTGTTTTGGTCAAGAAATTACTGACATTATTTGCTACGTTCACATCTTTATCAATATCTGAATATAGCCTATAGGTATCACTTTCGTCAACTTCTAAATCATTCCGAAGACGTTTAGTGGTTTGGCTTTGTAGGTTAGTTTTAGTACCTGTGAGGTAAATAACGATACGATAACCATTATCTGCGGCCAAAGCTGTTAAGGTAGTAAAAGAAAGCGTTTTTCCACTTTGCACATAACCTACAGCTATATTTGTAATATCAGATTTCACTCCAGGTGCTATACATTTTCTGAGTATATGCATAGCTTCATCAATGACTATTGTCTTGCCTTCGTCATCAAGTTTAGTCTGGCTAGACATAAAGGCGAGCGTATTGTTTCCTATGTTCACCTTATGTTCATCTGTTTGATTATTAATGATTTTAATTGTAGACATGTCTTCCTAATATTAGAGTTTATGATTAAATTCGTCCAAATAATTTATTGAATTTATTCCTGAATTCTCCTCCAGCAGCAGAACCATCACCTGTTAGAGAAAATTCTGAAGCTACCATGGTTTTTAATATTTCTGTAATTATAGTCATGCCATCTTTCCCTGATAGTTGATCCCCATATTTTTCAAATAATGGGTGGCTCAAATTAAGAACAACTTCATATTCATCAGGATTGTTTAAGATTCTTAGAGTGTAGAATTCGTGACAGGATGGACGATTTTCGCATAACAAACTTAATCGAAAAACCTTACTAGATGATAACTTTACAATCACAGATTGCGCTTCAATAGCGATTTCTTCTATTGTAGCTGTTTCTTCTGAAATATTTTGGATGCTATTGGCGTTAGGTGATTCAGATTCCTCTTTTATTTCTTCTTCTATTTGGGTCTCCTCTTTAACTGTGCCCATTGCTTCTGCAATATTTCTTACGAGTTCCTCTCCGACGTTTCTCTTTTCTTTTGCAGTCTTTGGCTTTGTGTAGTTTTGAGCTTGCCCAAAAAGGTCCATATTCTTGTCTTCTGAAATATATTCCTTTAGCATCATTATAAAGGAGTGGAAGTCGTCATCTTCTTGAAACGAATTCTTAGTAAAACTGACTTCAAATCCTTCTAAATGCAATTCACCAAAAATACGTTTGTGACGGGGACTTCCAGACTGTCCACTCAATTCCGACGGACGATATCTATCATCGTAACTACTACCGATGACACGTCCGCGTCTAAACAATAAAAAGCCATTATCCACATCTGTACTCATTGTCTCAAGAATACCGATGAATCCATCAACTTTATACAATCCTTCACCATATGGTCGTGGTGCTGAGAAATGAATTTCTTTTTGCCAAAGCACAGATTCTCCTTTAGGATCTTTATAGTACGGCGCATTTAAGACCTTCAATTCCTTTATTTGCAGATATTCTCCATTGATGATAATATCCACTAGCCCTTCTCTCAAATACTTTGTATAAATGCTGGCTATGTGCTTCTTTATATATGCTATTTGTCGAGAAGTGGGCCTGTTTAGAGATAGGTTCTTTAAAGTGATAACAGTATAGTGGTCTTCTATTTTTGCACTTTCTTCTAATACGGGCAATTCTGTTTCTTGACGTTCAGTTACTTCCTTAATATTGAAAGTCATTGTCTTTTTTACAGGTTCGCCATAAGCCGAAGTAACAACAGACCAAATATCTGAAAGCCAGATTGACGAAACTTTCATACCCATACCAAACTCATTTAACCCTTTAGCGTCTAATGGGATATTGGCTAGCTCAAAAGCTCGTTGATAGTTATCTTCAGTTATGCCATAAGCATTGTCAGTAATGACTATAGAATCATCACTGATAGATAATTCAACTGTCAATTTCCCCTTAGGGTTGATTTCCTGAAGAGTCTCTTTATGATCTAAAAAACTTTGAATTGAATTATCAATATACTCTGCAAGAGCGTTCCAAACTTTATTGTTTATATATCGAAAAGCCGAATATACTAAAGGCTTAGTTGCGATGGATACATTATTTGCCATAATCTAATACAATAGTTCGTTAAAAATTCGCCAAGCCTAAGCGGCTCTGGCAGTAAATAAAATGAGTTCTTTGAAAAGTTTGTCAATAACTTGCGGGTCTGGGCTAATCCCAAACACGCAAATAAATCGTTCAAGCATATAAGCATTGTGTATGAATGACTTGCAGGAGGATATGGAATAGGCCATTCCGAGTCTCTTACATGCCGCTTTGGCCAAGTTGATAGCTGCAAGCGACGCATTGAAGTGAAAATCCAACTTTCTGAAGTCGGTTGACTGACAATTGGTGATTCCTGCATGCTGCTTTCCATCTCTAAAGCAAAACTCCAGCTGGAACCTGGTTCTGTAATAATCCAGCACCT
>CALADS010000084.1 GCA_937890825.1 uncultured Bacteroides sp.
ACTATACCAAGGTGCAGTATAAGTATAAAGGAGGAAACTACCTGCTGTGGCTGCATAAGACTGGCTATGCGGAAGATCCGAGGTATGTTTGCTCTGTCATTCGCATTTTAAGAGATTTTTTATAGGGATTAATTGAAATAAAATCAAGTTCTGGATAAAAAAACTATCTTTGCAATTACAGGAAAATAAGCTATTAAATATTGATTCTTAAATAAAATGAGTAAAATAGGGCTATGCACAATATCTGAATTGAGTGTAGAAAAATTCAATTCTTCCCATACTGAAATCAGAAGGTTCGAAATACCTTCGTATCAACGAGGATATCGCTGGACTGATATACAGGTAAACGCATTGCTGAACGATGTGTATAACTTTCATGAGTCTAGAACCGATGCGCAGGCAAAATATTGCTTGCAGCCTATCGTCGTGACACGCGCGGTCGATGGCGTGAGTTGGGAAGTGATTGATGGTCAGCAACGACTGACCACTTTATGGTTGATCTTGAATTATCTAAACGAAGAAGATATTTTCAATCTTTCTTTTGAAAGCCGTAAAGATATCACCAAGTTTATGAATGAATTGGTTAGCACCCAAGAATACCACCACGACACACCGGAGCTTCACTTCTTATCAGAAGCCTATCGCTGCATCAATGCTTGGTTTAAAAAGCAAAAAGAAACCGTCCGGGGGATAAAACGTCTCATGGGCAACACGCTCATCAATGAAGTCAATATAATATGGTATGACATTGAGTCCTCTGACCGAAAAAAGAATATTACCGTATTCAACAACCTAAACGATGGGAAGATACCCTTGACCGATGCCGAACTCGTAAAGGCACTCATCCTAAGTAAGCTTAAAGGGAAATATGAGGGACGCGAACTGGAAATGCGTAAAGCCGAAATAATGGCTTCGTGGTGTAAAATGGAAAGCGAGCTACGCCGCCCAGACAAATGGAACTTTCTTGTTGGAGCAGATAAGAAGGATTATTCCTCACGTATCGAACTCCTTTTCGATCTGATAGCCGAAAACCTTACAGACAAGGACAATTACACCACGTTTCTGTGGTTTGAAAGACAAATAGCCGAGAATAAAGGAAAGGACGACCATATCCGTTTGGAAGCTGAAAACGCAGAGAGCATCTGGAAACTGATAGAGAACGCTTTCGCCATTGTCAACTCATGGTTCTGCGAGTCAGACGCTACCGCGCAACCCGTTATTTATCATTATGTAGGCTATCTGCTTGCACGCAACCACAAGAAGATAGACGAACTCTTTAGAAAAGCATCTACTATGGGCAAGAAAGAGTTTACCGACTATCTGAAGAGAGCGATAAAAGAAACTATTCCAGCCGGAGACAAGCTAGACGAATTAAGCTATGAGAAAAATCCCAGCGATGTACAGAATGTATTACTTCTTTTCAACGTACTAACCTGTTTGGAGATAGCCAAAGGACCATATAACCGCTTCCCGTTCGACCGCTATCGGGAAATAATGCTTGAGAAAGGAAACAGTTGGAGTCTTGAACATGTACACGCACAGAACTCCGACGACCCTATCAAAAATGAAGAAGCTGCAAGAAGTTGGATCAATGACGTTTTACTTGCCTTGAAAGGAGTGGATACCATCTACATAGATATCGATGAAGAACAAGCAGAAGCACAATCTATAACACAGATTATGAAAGAACTCAGTGCAATGTCTGAATTCTCCAATATAGACATGGAGAAATTCAATGGCCTGCGCATGAACCTGCAAGACATCTTCTACAGTAAATCCATACACGATTTGTGCAACCTTGCCTTGATTTCAAAGAAAGACAATTCTGCTCTGAATAAATCAATTTTCCCCGTAAAAAGAGCTAAAATCATTGCGCTCGAAAAAGCAGGGAAGTTCATTCCCCCTTGTACGAAAAATGTATTTTTGAAATTCTACAGCCATTCGGCTAACCAGCCTTACTACTGGAGCATAGAAGACCAAGCAAACTACTTCAATGAATTGAAACGTGTCATCAAACAATTCTTAGCATAACCATGAGTACCAATTTTAATACTACCGACAATAAATATACATTCTGGTATCTGTTGAATCAGTTTACCAAAGTTGAAATTCCCATCATACAACGTGACTATGCACAAGGTAGACCATCGGAGGCTAAAATTAGAGGCAAGTTCATTAATCATCTTGCAGATGCCTTGAAGCATAGAAACCCCATAGAATTAGATTTTGTATACGGCATGATTTCGGAAAACGAACGGACTTTGCAATCTCTGTTCATTCCCATAGACGGCCAGCAACGGCTGACCACACTTTTCCTTCTGCATTGGTATGCTGCATGGAAAGAAGACCTACTTAACGATGCAAAAGACACATTACTCCGTTTCACCTACGAAACACGTCCTTCTGCACATTCCTTTCTGAATTTTATATGTAAAGAGATCATCCCTCAAACAATCACTACCTTTAGAGAATATTTCATCAATGAGGCAAGATGGTTTGATAACGCATGGATGCTTGACCCCTCGGTAGAAGCGTTCGTTGTTATGCTTGACTGCATACACGATAATGAAACTATCAACTCCACAAGCCATCTTTTTAAAACACTGACCACTACGGATATCATTTCGTTCTATTTCCTCCCACTCAGAGAATTCGGATTGAACGAAGAAATATATACCCGTATGAATGCACGTGGCAAACAGCTCACCCCTTTTGAAAAGTTCAAATCAAAACTTTTTTCCGCTATCGAAAAGAATGAAATTTTGAAAAAGGAAATAGAGGAAAAGATTGAATATAAATGGGTTGACTATTTGTGGCCATATCGCGAGAAAGATGTTTATACCATCGATAAGTATTTCATGAATCTGCTACGCTTCATCGTTCTAATTACATTCTACGAACGGAATCTAGGCGAAAAGCGTAAAAAGGCAGAAATAGACTTAAACGACGAAGACCAGCTTGTAAGTGTATTCGATGATGCTGATTCTGTTAAATTCATGATTAACGCATTAGATCTGATTCCGCGTTTACGCGAATCCGCTGGCAATATTGAATTATACCCATGGGAAAACAATTCGGTTAGAACTATGGGAGAAATTTTAGAAGACGTCATAGTCAACAATGCACACGATGACGCTACCAACGTACTTCTTCTCTATGCCGCAATGCAATATATGATTAAGTACAAAGAAGATTTCGGCATCAAAGATTATCTGATAGTTGTTCGCAACATGGTGTATAATACCAAAGACAAGAGCCAGCGCGAATGGCCAAGACTACTTCCGGCGCTGAAAGCTCTGACGTCAGACAACATCTACGACCTGTTGCTGAAGCCCGACTTGCGAATAGAAGTTATTTATTCAGAACAACGTAAGGAAGAAATCCGAAAAGCCGGACTTATTTCAAAGAATTCTTGCTTCAAGCCTTTGTTACAGAATATTGAGAATGATACATATTTTAAGGGAAACATAAATGCCTTGCTCGATGGTGCCTGCATCAAAGGCGAAGTCGATTACGATACACTTGGAAAGTTATATAAAGCTTACAAATTGATAGCTCAAGATGATTTCTACGAAGTCTGGGGCGATTTGCTGGCAACTAAAGTATATACACAATCTGAATGGCGTGTATGGTTTGATGATAATTATGAGAAGAATCCAGATGTCATCCAGTTGGCTAAGGACGTGATGAATCATGGCTACAATATTGAAAAAGTTCTGTTGTGCAGAGAACAAAAATTCATTACTAAGATGCAAACTGAATATGGGGATTTGTCAGAAGTTAACCAACCGAAACAACAACTTTACTTATTGTATATTCTATCACGGAGAATATTAAAATACAATATCTGGGACTTCTTTACAAATGACTGCTATAGGTTTGGCTGGCTTAAAAAAGACAAATCCGGTTTCAGTTCTCCGTTTAAGTGCCTGAATGACAACTATGGAATGGTCTATCAATGTTATAACAGCTATTTCCAGTATAACAGAGGACTTTTAGATAACAGAACACCTAAAGTTCTTAAAGCCAATGGTGCAGGGAAAAAACCTTTCGAAAAACTAATCAACTTTGCCGAAGGAGAGATTTGAAACCGATGTTGTATTATAATGTACTCTTACACTTGTTTGAAAAATAAGAATAATACCATTGCTTCACCAAATGTGAAGCAATGGCGCTATTCATTTCTTTAGCAATAGTCTACAAGAAAATAGACGCTATTATCATAACTGCCAGACACAATCCCTATCATTAGAAGCAATATTATAATAGCAAATGGTTCTTTTTCAATACCAAACTGCATTAATACCAAGCCTATAAAGTCAATATATATTAAGCGATTTTCGCTAATTAATACCTTACTACAAAAATAGCCAAGAGATGCACCGGATAAAAAGCATAAAATCCATATTTCGCCACCTTGCCATGGATGAACCCGCGTGTTTCATCATAACAGGCAATCACCAGGCAAGCCAGCAAAGTACCGACTATCCCATAGTGCATCATCAGCGGAAAGGCACAGAACAACTGCGCCTTTCTACCGGAGGGAAAAGAAGGATTGCAGACATTTCCCAACAGGTAGAACACCACCATCATCAGAATCCCTCGCCACTCATAG
>CALADS010000085.1 GCA_937890825.1 uncultured Bacteroides sp.
TCACTTTTCTACCGTTTAGGGTGTAAAATACTGATAATCAACTAATAATAGATACAACGGATGTCTTTTTTCATTCCAACCTAAATTGATAAGTTGTGAAGAGGGGTGAATTACCTTGAAAATTCCCACTTCTTTCTCTGTCTTTGAAGCATCCATGATTTTAGGCAGTTCGAAATAATACTCATTGATTAATGCCATACTGTTCTTTTGTTTGTAATCCAATCTGAGTGTTGATAAAACGATACAAATATATGAATAATTAAAACAATATGATTTGATATTCGTCAAATAGATAACAAAAACAAGGTGCTAATTCAGAATGAAATATAATATGTTTCATCAACTTTCATTATGAAAGTAAAATCCGTCTATTATGATTCAAATTACAACATGGGTTCGGTAATACAACTAAAACTACGAGGTGATAGCAGTATTATAAGCCACTACTCTTTAATTTTGTCTCCCGTTAATTATTGTAGTATGGAACCGCTAAAACATGAGTGTGGTGTGGCAATGGTACGATTGCTGAAACCATTGGAGTATTATCAAAAGAAGTATGGGACCTGGATGTGGGGGTTGAACATTTTGTATCTGTTGATGGAAAAACAACACAACCGGGGACAGGAAGGAGCCGGATTAGCTTGTGTAAAATTGCATGCACAGCCAGGAGAGGAATTTATTTTCCGTGAACGAGCCTTGGGAACTGGAGCAATCACAGAGATTTTTCAGCAAGTGCATAAACAGATTGAAGACATAGATGACTCACAGTTGCTTGATAGCACCTTTGATAGGCAACCACTTCCTTTTGCGGGAGAATTATACATGGGGCATCTGCGCTATTCCACTACCGGCCGAAGTGGTTTGTCGTATATACATCCTTTTTTGCGCCGTAGTAACTGGCGGAGTCAGAACCTAGTAGTGTGCGGTAATTTCAATCTGACTAATGTGGATGAGATTTTCTCCCAGATAACGCAAACCGGACAACATCCGCGCAGATGTGCTGATACTTATTTATTATTGGAACAGTTAGGACATCAGTTGGACCGGGAAGTGAATCACCTCTATCAGCAGTACAAGGCAGAAGGCCTGGACGGTCTGGAGATTTCCCAAGCCATCGAGCGGCGGATAGATTTAGTTCCGGTTTTGAAGCAAGCCAGTGCCTCCTGGGATGGAGGGTATGTGATTTGTGGAATGACGGGTAGCGGTGAGTGTTTTGCGCTACGTGACCCCTGGGGCATCCGAACAGCTTTCTGGTATAAAGATGATGAAGTGATGATACTGGCTTCTGAACGACCGGTTATTCAGACCGCCCTTCATGTGCCAGCTGAGGAAGTCCATGAATTGAATCCCGGTGAAGCCATCTTGATTAGTCGGGAGGGAAAGTTCCGGTTGGCTACCATCAATAAAGAGCAAGGGGTACATGCTTGCTCATTCGAGCGAATTTATTTTAGCCGGGGTAGTGATTTGGATATTTACAGAGAGCGAAAACGCTTGGGTGAACGCTTGGTTCAACCTATCTTGAAAGCGGTAGACTATGATATTGAACACACCGTTTTTTCTTATATCCCCAATACCGCAGAAGTGGCTTATTTCGGCATGTTACAAGGTTTGGATAAGTATCTTAACGAATTTAAGGTGCAACGTATTGAAGCATTTGGACATCGACCTACACACGAAGAACTGGAACGAATTTTATCCATGCGCATCCGTAGCGAAAAAGTGGCCATCAAGGATATTAAGCTGAGGACTTTCATATCCGAAGGTAACTGCCGCAACGACTTGGCTGCCCATGTGTATGATATTACTTATGGCAGTTTGCAGCCATTTGTGGACAATTTGGTGATTATTGATGACAGTATTGTACGCGGCACAACCTTACAACAGAGCATTATCCGCATTCTGGATCGATTGAACCCTAAGCAGATTATCATAGTCTCCTCTTCCCCACAGGTGCGTTATCCTGATTACTACGGCATTGACATGTCGAGCATGGAGCAGTTCATCGCTTTTAGGGCAACTATCGCCTTGCTGGTGGAACGAGGTATGAAGAATGTCATAGAGCGGGTTTATAAGAAAGTAAAGTCCCAACTTGACAGCCCGGATGTCAAAACGCTACAGCCCAATTATATCCAGGAAATATATGCCCCATTTAGCGATGAAGAAATATCGGACAGGATAGCCTGCATGCTCACGCCAGAAGGAGTACATGCGAAAATCAAGATAGTCTATCAAGACTTGGAAGGATTGCATGAATCCTGTCCTTCGCATTCGGGTGATTGGTATTTCAGCGGCAATTATCCTACGAAAGGCGGGTTACGATTATTGTACCGTGCATTTATAGATTATATAGAGAAATATTTTCAATTTTAATGACCATAAGTTAGAACAGATGAAGAAAGCTACATTAATCTTGGAAAACGGTTGCCGTTTTCAAGGTCTTTCATTCGGCTATGAAGGGCCGGTAGCCGGTGAGGTGGTGTTCAATACAGCCATGACGGGTTATCCGGAGAGTCTCACAGACCCTTCTTATGCCGGTCAGTTGATGGTGTTGACCTATCCGCTGGTGGGAAATTATGGAGTACCGCCTCTGCGGCTGTATAATCAGGGATTCCCATTGTATGTGGAGAGCGAACGGATTCATGTCAGTGCATTGATTGTGAATGATTATTCGGATGATTATTCGCATTGGAATGCTTGTGAAAGTCTGGGTGCATGGATGAAGCGTGAAAAAGTGCCTGGTATAACCGGTATTGATACTCGCTGTTTGACCAAGGTGCTTCGTGAATCTGGAGTGATGATGGGACAGATTGTGTATGAAGATCAACCGGAATTTGCTTTCACCCATGATTACGGAACGGAGAATTATGTATCCCAGGTTTCTTGTCGGGAAATCATCCGGTATCAAGAAGGAGCTGCCAAGCGGGTGGTGCTGCTGGATTGTGGAGTGAAGCTGAATATCTTGCGTTGTTTACTTCAACGGAATGTAGCTGTGATTCGTGTACCCTGGGATTATGATTTTACCGGATTGGACTACGACGGACTGTTTTTGAGTAACGGTCCTGGTGATCCGAATCAGTGTGAGGTAGCAGTTGAACACATACGCCGGGCCATGACTAGGAGTAACAAGCCGATTTTCGGTATCTGTCTGGGCAATCAGTTGTTGGCTAAAGCCGGAGGAGCGCAAATCTATAAATTGAAGTACGGACATCGCAGCCATAACCAACCTGTACGTATGCTGGGAACGAATCATTGCTTCATAACTTCCCAGAACCATGGTTTTGCTGTTGACGAACAGACGTTGGGCAAAGAATGGCAACCTTGGTTTCAAAACATGAATGATGCGTCGAATGAAGGCATTCGGCACGATTCCAAGCCCTGGTTCTCTGTGCAGTTTCATCCGGAAGCTGCTTCTGGTCCTTTAGATACAGAATTCTTGTTTGATGAATTTGTGAAGCTTTTGTAAATATGAAGAAAAAAGAATTGCAGAAAGTGCTGCTCCTGGGTTCTGGAGCATTGAAAATCGGTGAAGCTGGTGAATTCGATTATTCCGGTTCGCAAGCATTGAAGGCTTTACGTGAAGAAGGCATCTATACGGTGCTGATTAATCCTAATATTGCTACCGTACAGACATCCGAAGGAGTGGCCGATCAGATTTATTTTTTACCGGTCACTCCTTTTTTTGTGGAGAAGGTCATTTTTTTGTGGAGAAGGTCATTGAAAAAGAACGTCCCGATGGTATTTTGCTGTCGTTTGGAGGACAGACGGCCTTGAACTGCGGTGTAGAGCTTTATAAGAAAGGTGTCTTTGAGAAATGGGGCGTGCAGGTGCTGGGAACTCCGGTACAGGCCATTATGGATACAGAAGACCGAGAGTTGTTTGTACACAAACTGGATGAGATTGGTGTAAAGACTATCCAGAGCCATGCGGCTGATACGGTAGAAGAGGCCAAGCGGGCAGCAGAGGAATTGGGGTATCCGGTCATTCTCCGCGCAGCCTATGCCTTAGGCGGATTGGGCAGCGGATTTTGTGACAATGAAAGCCAGTTGCAGGCTTTGGCCGAGAAAGCGTTTTCTTTTTCTTCTCAGGTCTTAGTGGAGAAGAGCCTGAGAGGATGGAAAGAAATTGAATACGAAGTGGTGCGAGACCAGTATGATAACTGCATCACAGTGTGCAATATGGAGAACTTCGACCCATTGGGGATTCATACCGGCGAAAGCATCGTGGTGGCTCCTTCGCAGACATTAACCAATCGTGAATATCATTTATTGCGTTCGCTGGCTATCCGCATCATCCGTCACATCGGGATTATAGGTGAATGTAATGTGCAATATGCCCTTGACCCCGAGAGTGAAGATTACCGTGTTATTGAAGTCAATGCCCGACTGAGTCGCTCATCGGCCCTGGCTTCTAAGGCTACAGGATATCCACTGGCCTTCGTGGCGGCCAAATTAGGGCTAGGATACGGATTGTTCGAACTGCAGAATTCGGTGACGAAAACCACGCCAGTTTTTTTTGAACCGGCTTTGGATTATGTGGTATGCAAGATACCCCGATGGGATCTGGGCAAGTTTCATGGCGTGAGCCGTGTATTGGGCAGCAGCATGAAGTCGGTCGGTGAAGTGATGGCCATCGGACGTACTTTTGAGGAGGCTTTTCAGAAAGGTTTGCGCATGATAGGGCAAGGTATGCACGGCTTTGTACAGAACAAGGAACTGGCTATAGCTGATATGGACAAGGCTTTGCGCGAGCCTACAGATATGCGGGTATTTGTCATCAGTCAGGCCATGCAGGCGGGATATTGCGTAGAGCAGATTCATGCAGAAACTCGCATCGACCGGTGGTTTCTGTATAAATTGCGACACATCGTAAAGGTGTCGAGAGCATTGGAAAATTATACTTTAGATACGTTGCCTGCGGATTTACTGCGGAAAGCGAAAAATTTGGGATTCTCAGACTTTCAAGTAGCCCGTGCTATCGGATTGGATACCCTGCAGGACAGCGAATCGGCAGTAAGGTGTGTGCGCTCCCTGCGGAAACAGTATGGCATCTTGCCGGTAGTAAAACAAATTGATACATTGGCTGGTGAATATCCTGCTCAGACCAATTATCTTTACCTTACTTATAATGGTACAGAAAATGACGTAACTGTTGATCGGACTAAGCCAGGAGTCGTTGTATTGGGTTCGGGTGCTTATCGCATCGGCTCTTCTGTAGAGTTTGACTGGTGTGGGGTGCAGGCGCTCCAGGTTCTCCGGAAAGAAGGATACCGGAGTGTAATGATTAACTATAATCCCGAAACGGTTTCAACAGATTATGACATTTGCGATCGCCTTTATTTCGACGAACTGACGTTCGAACGAGTGATGGATATTCTGGAAGTGGAACAGCCCGAAGGGGTGATTGTCTCCACCGGCGGACAGATACCCAATAATCTGGCACTCCGGCTCGACGAACAAGGAATACGGATTCTGGGTACCAGTGCCACCAGCATAGACCGGGCAGAAGACCGCGATAAGTTCTCGGCCATGTTGGACCGCATCGGAGTGGATCAGCCTGAATGGCGTGCGTTGACATCGCTGGAAGCTATTCAGGAATTTGTGCAACAAGTAGGTTTTCCGGTTCTGGTGCGTCCGTCGTATGTGCTCAGTGGAGCTGCAATGAATGTATGCTCCAATGAAGAAGAACTGAAACGATTCTTAGCTCTGGCCGCTCACGTATCCAAGCAGCATCCCGTGGTGGTGAGCCGTTTCATAGAAGAAGCCAAGGAAGTAGAAATGGATGCGGTGGCATGCCAAGGCGAGATAGTGGCCTATGCCATCAGCGAACATGTGGAGTATGCCGGCGTCCATTCCGGAGATGCCACTATTCAATTCCCGCCTCAAAAACTATATGTGGAAACCATGCGGCGCATTAAGCGCATCAGTCGCAAGATTGCCAGAGAACTTTCCATTTCCGGACCTTTCAATATTCAGTTTTTGGCCCGTGATAATGAGATTAAGGTCATAGAATGCAATCTCCGTGCTTCCCGCTCTTTCCCTTTCATCAGTAAAGTACTAAAGATTAATTTTATAGAACTAGCCACGCGCGTGATGTTAGGATTGGAAGTAAAAAAACCAGATATGAGCTTGTTCGATATTGATTATGTGGGTATCAAGGCTAGCCAGTTTTCTTTTAACCGGCTGCAAAATGCCGACCCGGTATTGGGAGTTGATATGACCTCTACCGGCGAAGTGGGCTGCCTGGGTGCAGATTCCTCGTGCGCTTTATTGAAAGCCATGCTTTCTGTGGGATATCGTATTCCTCAAAAGGGAGTGCTGCTGAGTACAGGAGGTATCAAGCAGAAAACGGCCATGCTCGAAGCGGCCCGCACCTTACAGCTGAAAGGCTATGCATTGTATGCTACCGGTGGAACATCTGCTTTTCTGACGGAGAACGGTGTGAGCAATACCATCGTGTATTGGCCGGACGAACCGCAGCAGCCGCAAGCCTTGGACTTGCTTCATAGCAAAGAAGTAGATCTGGTCATTAATATTCCGAAGAACCTGACACCAGCCGAACTGACCAACGGATACAAGATACGCCGTACAGCCGTTGACTTGAATATTCCGCTGATTACCAATGCCCGTCTGGCCAGTGCCTTCATCGAAGCATTTTGCACCATGGATATAAACGATTTACTGATAACTTCCTGGAGCGAATATCAATAAATAAAGCTATCGGCTTTGCATTATCTAACAAAATCAAAAAACAGTAATAATTAAAGATGAATAGAATATGTGTGGAATTGTAGGATATATCGGACAGCATCAAGCCTATCCAATATTAATCAATGGATTAAAACGTCTGGAATATCGTGGGTATGATAGTGCTGGGATAGCTCTATTGGATGATGAATCTCATCTGAAAGTATATAAGGCCAAGGGAAAAGTGAGCAATCTGGAAGCGTTGGTTACTTCGCGAGATGTGACTGCTCATCTAGGCATAGCTCATACACGCTGGGCCACTCATGGAGAACCGTCAGAATGCAATGCTCATCCGCATTGTTCAGCTTCCGGCCGTTATGCTTTGGTGCATAACGGCATTATAGAGAACTATTTGGCTCTGAAGGATATACTTGTAGCTAAAGGGTATCAGTTTCAGAGCGATACAGATACAGAAGTATTGGTGCAGTTTATCGATTACATCTGCAACATCCGTTCTGTTGACTTGCTTACGGGAATGAGAATTGCTCTCCAATCAGTGGTCGGTGCTTATGCTATTGCGGTGATAGACCGGATGAATCCTCGACAGATCATAGTTGCGCGGAAAAGCAGTCCACTGGTAGTGGGTATCGGTGAGGAGGAATATTTTCTGAGTTCAGATGTAACCCCATTGGTGAACTATACCAATCAGGTGGTATATCTGAATGATGAGGAAATAGCTGTGATAAATCTGGATAATGGGTTGAAAGTGGAAAATATACATGAGGAGGTTGTCAATCCGGATATTAAAACGATTGATGTCGAGATAAGCCAGTTGGAAAAAGGAGCTTATCCACATTACATGCTAAAGGAAATCTTCGAACAACCCGACTGCCTAGTCAATTGTATGCGTGGTCGGGTGAATATAGAAAGTCATCGGCTGAACTTATCGGCTGTGGAGATTAACCAAGAACGGCTGTTATCAGCCCGACGGATTATTATTGTAGCTTGCGGAACTTCCTGGCATGCTGGACTCATCGGTAAGTATCTCTTGGAAAACTACTGCCGCATTCCCGTCATGGTAGAATATGCTTCCGAGTTCAGATATAGTAATCCGGTAGTAGAACCAGAAGATGTGGTGCTGGCCATTTCACAATCGGGTGAGACTGCCGACACATTGGCCGCTTTGGAACTGGCCAAGCAGAAAGGGGCTTTTGTGTATGGCATTTGTAATGTAGTGGGTTCATCCATCCCCCGCAGCACGCATACCGGTTCATACATTCATGTAGGCCCTGAAATCGGAGTAGCTTCCACAAAGGCATTTACCGGACAGGTCACCGTACTGGCTATGCTGGCATTCAGTTTGGCCCGGGCCAAAGGAACTATGGACGAGTGTACTTTTCGGCAATTGCTGGAAGCGTTGCATCAGCTGCCGCAGCAAATGAAACAGGTGTTGAAACAGAATGACCGGATTGCTTCGCTGGCCAAGACCTTCACGTATGCCCACAACATTCTATACCTGGG
The DNA here is from genome assembly GCA_937890825.1 of uncultured Bacteroides sp. Taxonomy (GTDB): domain Bacteria; phylum Bacteroidota; class Bacteroidia; order Bacteroidales; family Bacteroidaceae; genus Bacteroides. The sequence continues at coordinate 8,205 of CALADS010000085.1, forward strand.
GAGAGGCTTCAACTACCCTGTAGCTATGGAGGGAGCTTTAAAACTGAAAGAGATATCTTATATCCATGCTGAAGGTTATCCGGCGGCTGAAATGAAGCACGGGCCAATAGCACTCATCGACTCAGAAATGCCTGTCATTATCATTGCTACAGATAATGAGATGTATGACAAAGTGCTAAGTAATGTGCAGGAAATCAAAGCGCGTAAGGGGAAGATTATCGCAATCGTCAATGAAGGCGACCGGTCGATTGCCGCATTGGCCGACGAGGTGATTGAAGTGCCCCGCGTCATGGAATCTCTGGAGTCGCTAATAACGATCATTCCACTACAATTGTTGGCTTATCATGTGGCAGTGTGTAAAGGAAAGGATGTAGATAAGCCTCGCAATTTGGCCAAATCGGTAACTGTCGAATAGAGTTTCGATCATGTATGCCAATAGTTTCATTCCATATTTTTAACCGTTAAAATTGTAAATTGTTTGTTTATAGATGAAGTTGCTTTTGCAGTATAAGATATTCTTAGGTCATTTAGCATTCATTGTGATTATTATTGTTTGTTCTGTTCTTACTGCATATGGAGAATCTATTATAACATGGTCAAATAATGATTTTGAGGATTATAAAAGATTTTGTAATGAAACAGATTCACTTCTTATAACCTATTGGCAGAGTTAAATATGCGCTATTTTAATTCCGCCAACAGGTATACCTATAGGTTTATTGTTTTTTTTCTATAGATATCGCATCGAAAACCTTCAGCTTTTGAAAAAAAACTCCATGGATTCGGCTGGCCGGAAAACTTATTTCTTCTTTGCTACATTTAAATGAAGCAGTTATTACCATGGATCAAGTTGGAAGAGAGTATTCTGCCGATTTGGGAAGTTTGAAAAAATCAATTATTTTTGTGTCAGTAAAACCAAAAACTATAGATTATGGCTGCTATCAAAACAAATTTAACCGAATTAATCGGGCATACTCCTTTGCTGGAGTTGCAGCGTTTGGCTGAAGTGCATGCCAGTAAAGCCACCCTCATAGCTAAGTTGGAATATTTTAATCCGGGTGGAAGCGTCAAAGATCGTGTAGCTCTGGCTATGATAGAAGATGCGGAAGAAAAAGGTATCTTGAAGCCTGGTGCCACCATCATTGAGCCGACCAGCGGAAACACCGGAGTAGGGTTGGCATGGGTCTCTACCGTAAAGGGATATCACACCCTGCTGACCATGCCCGACACCATGAGTGTGGAGCGGCAGAACCTGCTTAAGGCTATGGGAGCCCAGCTGGTGCTTACGCCGGGTCACCTGGGTATGCAGGGAGCTATCGATAAGGCAAGAGAACTGCGCAACGCTATTTCTGGAGCTGTTATTCTGCAGCAATTTGCCAATCCGGCCAATCCTAAAGCTCATGTAGATACTACGGCCGAAGAAATCTGGGAGGATACCGACGGAAAAGTAGATGTGTTTGTGGCTGGTGTGGGTACTGGAGGTACCGTCAGTGGGGTAGGCCAGGGACTTAAACGTCACAATCCGCAGATAGAAGTGGTGGCTGTGGAGCCTGCTGCTTCGGCCGTTCTTTCAGGGTGTCAGCCCGGTGTGCATAAGATACAAGGCATCGGTGCCGGATTTGTGCCGCAGACCTATCACTCTTCGGTGGTAGACCGTGTGATTCAAGTGGCCGATGATGACGCCATCCGCACGGGGCGTGAACTCTCACTGAAAGAGGGGCTACTGGTAGGCATATCATCAGGAGCAGCTGTGTATGCTGCTTTGCAACTGGCCAGCCGGTCGGATTATGCCGGTAAGAAAATCGTAGTGCTCTTGCCCGATACCGGAGAACGCTATCTGTCTACCTTGCTCTATGCATTCGAAGACTATCCTTTATAAGTCTGCGGCTTGTACTTAATACAGACAATCCTCTATTGGGGGTAGGTATAACTCAAAAGATTACAGCGATGATTGATGAAATTTTAGCATTTAACAAAGCATTTGTAGCCAATAAAGGCTACGAAAAGTATATCACCAATAAATATCCCGATAAGAAGATAGCCATTCTGTCGTGTATGGATACCCGCCTGACGGAATTGCTTCCGGCTGCGCTGGGACTTAGAAACGGCGATGTGAAAATGATTAAGAACGCAGGTGGGGTGATTTCACATCCGTTTGGCAGTGTTATCCGAAGTCTGCTGGTGGCTATTTATGAATTAGGTGTAAAGGAAGTGATGGTAATAGCCCATTCAGACTGTGGTGCCTGTCATATGAATCACGAGGAAATGATAGAACGTATGAAGGCGCGTGGGGTGAAGCAGGAAACAATTGATATGATTCGTTTCTGCGGAGTGGATTTTGCGTCGTGGCTCGATGGGTTTGAAGATACCGAGAAATCGGTGCGTGGCACGGTGCAGGCTATCCTTTCGCATCCGCTGATTCCGCACGATATCACGGTAAGTGGTTTCATTATCCATTCTGTAACGGGGGAACTGACGCGTGTGTCGTGCGAACCGGTCGTGCAGGATGCTTCAGCAGAATAGTATCCATATGGTAGGTCTTTATGCCGGTGGATAGGGTAAGTGCGCATCGGCAGCCATAGCTGTGTCGGTGTTTGGTTGCAGCGGATAGCTCTTGATAGGGCTAGCCGCGGCAGTCTTGGCCAGTGTCGGATTCAGCCGTTCCTTCAGTCGGGTATTCCGTTTCAACACCGACATATTGCGTATGGCATACCACAGAGCTTTCTTGGTGCCAATCAATATGCAAATCTTCTTGGCACGGGTGATGCCGGTATAAATCAGGTTCCGTTGTAGCATCACATAGTGTGTCATCAGCACCGGCATCACTACAAGAGGATATTCCGATCCTTGCGACTTGTGGATGGTAGTGGCATAGGCCAATGTCAACTCATCCAGTTCTGATACCTCATATTCCACTAGTCGCTCATCAAAATTCACCCATAGTGTGCGTTCTTCTACGTCGACCGACTCCACGTAGCCTAGGTCGCCGTTGAATACCTCTTTGTCGTAATTATTGCGCAACTGCATCACACGGTCGCCCTGACGAAACGAATAACCACCTCTGTTCAGAGCCACTTGCGACGGATTCAGTGCCTGCTGCAGCGCCAGGTTCAGCTGGGCAGCTCCCACCACTCCCCGTTGCATGGGGGTAAGTACCTGTATATTGCTCACTTTCTGGTGATACGCTTTGGGCAGTCTGTTTTTTACCAAATTCACTATTTCTTGTGCCACAGTTTCCGGATCCTCCTGCTGTATGAAGAAGAAGTCTGTCTGCTGCCCGTTGCTCGTATCCGGAAATTGTCCCTGGTTGATGGCATGAGCACTCATTACGATGCGGCTGCTCTGTGCCTGCCGGAAAATGCGTGTCAGACGGATAACCGGAATGATGTCGCTTTCTATCAAGTCGCGTAATACATTCCCGGCACCCACGCTGGGAAGCTGATCGATATCGCCCACAAAGACCACCCGCATGGAAGAAGGAATAGCCTTCATTAGGCTGTTCATGAGAACGATGTCTATCATGGAACATTCATCTACAATCAGCGCATCTCCCTCCAGCGGATTTTCTTCATTGCGTTTATAGCCATCTTTCGGGTTGAACTCCAGCATACGGTGAATGGTTTTCGCTTCCATACCTGTGGCCTCGCTCATGCGTTTGGCTGCACGTCCCGTGGGGGCAGCCAGCAGTATACGCAGTCCCATGTGTTTCAGTGCGGCTATGATACCCTGCGTAGTGGTGGTTTTTCCGGTTCCTGGTCCGCCGGTCAGCACCATCACCTTCGAGCGTACGGCCTCTTCGATGGCTTGTAACTGTACGTCATCGTAGTCTATGCCTGTCTCTTTCGAGAGGCTGGGCACGTCGACTGTCTGGGTAAACAATCCCTCGTCTGTGGTGCGTAGCAGTGCCAGCAGACGATTGGCAGTGCCCGCTTCGGCGTAATAGAAAGGCGGCAGGTAGATGGCCTCGTTTTCCTGTTTCAAGTCATCAGTCAGTAACATATTCCTCAGCGCCTCTCGTATGGGTGATTCGTCGGCTTCTAGTAATTCTATGGCCGCTTTCACCAACTGTTCCTCTTCGGCATACACATGTCCTTCGTTTGCCAGTTGGTTGAGGGTGTAGATTATGCCGCTCTGGCACCGGCGCAGGTCATCCTTTTCGTAGCCCATCTTGGCGGCTATTCCGTCGGCCGTCTTAAATCCGATGCCCCAGATATCATCTGCCAGTCGGTAGGGGTTCTCCTTTACCCGGTCAATGCTCTCTTTGCCATACTGTCGGTAGATTTTGGCAGCATAGGCTGTGCTTACGCCATAGCTTTGCAAAAAGAGCATCACATTCTTGATATCTTTCTGTTTATCCCAGCTTTCGCGAATTTTTTCCACCCGCCTCTTGCCGATGCCGGGCACTTCATAGAGCCGTTCGATGTCGGTCTCTATGATATCAATGGTATCCAGTCCAAACTGTTTTACAATGAGTTGTGCAAACTTCGGTCCGATACCCTTCACCAGTCCGCTGCCCAAGTATTTTTCTATGCCGTATACAGTGGCCGGCATCACCTCCTCCCACGTCTGACACACAAACTGGCTGCCATATCGCTTGTCCACCTTCCAGTCGCCTTCGCATTGCAGCACACTGCCGGCTGGCACCTCCAGTAAGTTGCCCACCAGCGTCACCAGGTCATTGTAACCTTTCACCTTGACTTTCATTACCGAATATCCGTTTTCCGGATTCTGATACGTGATTCTTTCTACTACGCAGCGAAGTTTCAGCATGGATGTATGTGTTTTTATCTCTATTCCTCTGCAAATATACACAATATAATTGGAAACGCATCCGGCAACAGATACCAGTTCTGTAGGTATCAAGAGAGGTAACTGGCGGTTAGGGGCTGTTAGGGATGAGATGCGGTTCAGAGAAGTTTTGAAGGCGTTTCGCGAAAAATAATCTTTATCTAGTTGGTAGTTTGATAAATTCTATGCATGTTTGTCACCTGAATAAAAGTAGAGAAAGAGCAGCAAGAAGTATCTTTGCTGGTAGTAACAATGTAAGTCATCTTTAATATAGATAGTAATATGATACAGCAGGCCGTATTTAAGATTCCGCATAAAAGGCGCGGATGTCATTTAATTACCCGGGAAGTGCTTCAGCATCTTCCTGCTCCCTTGCCGCAGACAGGGTTATTGAATCTCTTTGTGCAGCACACTTCTTGTGCACTTTCCATCAATGAGAATGCCGATCCGGATGTGCGTGTGGATATGGAACACATCCTGAATCATTTGGTGAAGGAGAACGAGCCTTATTATGAACACACGTTTGAAGGCGCGGATGATATGCCCGCGCATGCCAAGAGTTCTCTGTTCGGAGTAAGTCTTACTATTCCGATTACGAATGGGCGACTGAACCTGGGCACCTGGCAAGGTATTTACCTGTGTGAGTTTCGAGATTATGGAGGCGACCGCACCTTGGTGGCTACGATTTATGGATGAGGGAAAAAGAAAGTGGATGTTTGATTCCGCTCTTTGGTTTCTTTGTAGTATATTTGTCGGCAACTAACTAAAAATTCAGAAAGAGATGAAATACATTCGTTTAATTATGGCCGCGGCACTGGTGTTTACCCTTTGTTCGGCTTTCACTATGAAGAGTAAGGAAAAACCTGTATATGCATTCGGCATTGCAGCTTCATTCAATGATTCGGTGGTATACTACACAGAAATACAGTTGCTGGACAGTGTGCAGCTGAATAAGTCTGGTATGCTTCCTCAGCGTGAACTGTATTCTTATCAGTTAAAGAACTATGTGGATTATTACAAGCAGAAACCGAATTATACTTGTATGATTTACTTCAGTGAAAATAAGAAGAAACTGGAGAAAGAAGCACATCAGGTGATGGGTAAGTATAAGAAAAGCAAGATGGCGATGGAAGCTATTGACAAGAATACTTTTCGCTTCGAAAAACCGAAAGAATAACATCCTGATTGATTACTCAATGAGATAATGTATCATGAAGCAGATTGGGTATTTTATTTGGGGTTTTTGCGCCTTGTTTCTTGCTGCATGTGGTAATGAAGACGAACCGCAGTTTCCCGTAGAGCAACTAACATTGGGGTCATCCAAACTGTTCCTTCCGATGGGGGAGGAGGCGGTGCTGCAGGTTACGGTTTCTCCCGAAGGGGCTGATCAAACGGTGCAATGGTCTTCGGCCGATGCATCTGTGGTGCAAGTCGATGCCAGCGGTGTGATTCATCCAGTCAAGGTGGGAAGTACGTCCGTTATTGCCCGGTCAGGTGGACAGCAGGCTACTTGCGAGGTGCATGTTGTCCATGCTGTTCAGCGTACGGTGTTGGTTTATATGGCTGCCGACAATAACTTGGGGGATTATAACGGTACAGTGCATTTTGCCCAAAACGATTGGGAAGAGATGAAGTTGGGCATGCAGCAAGTGGCTGGTCGCGGAAGCCGCTTATTGGTATATAAGGATTTCAGACGTGGCTTGCAGAAACCCGTACTGATGGAATTGATACGTGCTGACGATGGCTCGATGCGTGAAGAGGTAATCAAGACGTACGAAGAACGGAACTCGGTGGGTGTAGCCGAAATGCAGGAGGTTTTTGGTGATGTGTTTGACAATCCTAAGTTTAGGGCATCCAGCTACGGGCTGGTGTACTGGTCGCACGGGGATGGATGGATACCTTTTCCTGCCCCGAATACGCGTTGGGTAGGCGAGGATGCCGGTCAAGGTACACACCGGATGAACATTTCCGAATTGGTGCAGGTATTGGATTATATTCCGAACCTTCGGTTTGATTTTATCTTGTTCGATGCTTGTTTTATGCAGTCGGTTGAGGTAGCGTATGCCTTGCATCCGTTTGCAGATTATCTGATTGCTTCTCCTACTGAAACGCCTGGTCCCGGTGCTCCTTACGATGCCATTGTGCCTTATATGCTGGTGGGGCAAGAGGTTGTTGGAACTGCAGAGGCTTACTATCAAGTATACGAGCATATGTATGATGAGGGAGTAGGTATCAGCAACAGTAACTGGACAGGTGGTGTGTCTATGGCAGTTACCCGGCTGACGGAGATGCAGACACTGGCTACTGTGACGCGCCGTTGTCTGGCTGAAGCAGAAGCTGCCAGTCCTGAAGATTTGCGTCTTGCCCGGCTGTTTGACTATGACTGCAGGACTGGCCGTTCGCATGTGGGATACTATGACTTCTTGCAATTGATGCGTAAGGTGCTACCTGACACTCCGTTCAAGGAATGGGAGGCAGCTTATAATCAGTGTATGGCTTATTGGAAAACTACTCCGAAAAATTATTCTGGATTCGTTGGTATGTTTTCTATGGAAGGGAGTCACGGAGTGACCCATTACATTCCTGCAAGTGCTTCGGGAGCCACTGCAGCAGCCTATCGTCAGACGGATTGGTATCAAGCTTCCGGTCTGTCGCAGTTGGGCTGGTAGGGACATGCGTCGATATTGTCTTCCCGTTTTTTTTAGTATACCTTAAGAACGCGCCTTGAATACGGGCGCGTTTTTTTGTATCTCGGATTCGAAACCAAACCAATAGCCGTGCAGTCCGCTTTCGTCGACGGGTAGGAAACAGAGACGTAGGCTTTCTTTATAGGTACCTTGCAGTACCTCCCACTGTTCGGGCGGTAATTGTCGCTTAGTGCGCACGCGTTCGGCAGGAACTTTTTTGAGCGACATACCGGCTTCAATCCAGACTATGCTGGCTTCAATCTGAAAGTCGGGATAACGCTGGCAACAGAATTGGTAGAGCAATAAGCCTCGTTTCTCTAAACTCATGGGCTGATCGATGTAATTCCCTTCGGTGAGGTAGGCCAGGAAGAGATGCAGAAATTGCTCGTCGTGCAGTATGAGTCGCCGGGTAAGCGGTTGCCAGGCCGGGGTGTTGTAGAACTCATCCAGCAGACGGGATAGTCTGCGAGCTACTTGTAATTCTTCTACAGAGATTTCTCGAGTCTGAAGCACTTCATAAGGGGGAAGAGGGGCATAACAGATTCCTAGCTCTGTAGCTCTGCGACGCATGTCAGTACCGGGAAGAAGCTTTAGAGATTCCAGTTGTATTTCTCCGGCTCGGTATGCGGCCAGGGTTTGTATATCTTCGAATATCTCGTTCAGTCTATACAAAGGAAGTCCGGCTATGAGGTCGGCATGCGTTTCCATGTTGGGAAGTGAGCACAGAAACTTCAGTCCTTCCAGCGCGTCGCTTAGTTTACCTGCCCGGCGGCATTGTTCCAATACGGGTTCGCGCAGACTTTGGATGCCGGCCTCCAGGTGTAGCAGCCCGTGTGGTGCCTGGCGGAGCATTTCTTTCAGTTCTTCCGATAAGAGGGCAGGATGTATCTCTAAGTGAAATTGAATGTGCGGATATTGTCGGAATAATTCCAACAATTGGCGGGCACGCCGGGTGTTATAATTGAAAGTGCGATCCAGTACCCGCACGTGTCGGATACCGTGTGCATCAATAAGTTTCAGCCGTTCGCTAATGGTTTCTATGTCCAATGTGCGTATAGGCTTTTCACCGCCACTTACACAGAAGGCGCATGTGTTGAAACATCCGCGGGTCGTTTCTAGCTGTACAAAAGGTTTGGTCCAATTGAAGAATCTACTGCTTTCTGGAGCTTCCAATGCTTGAAAATCGGCTACGCGTGCCAACCCCTGGTCGTGATAGTGTTGTTCGCTATCCAGATAACATAATCCGCAGATGTCTGCCCATTCTTCCCGACGGTTCCAGCATTCCACCCAGCGAGGAAAATACTCTTCTCCTTCGCCTCTGAATACACAGTCCACAAAAGGGTTTTTTCTGAGAAATGCCTCGTTGTGACCTAGAAATTCCGGTCCGCCCAGTATTAGGCAGCTGTGAGGGAGCAGAGCTTTCACGCGCGAAGCTACATGCATCAAGGTTTCATGATTGAAAAGCCAAGTGGTGGCAGCTATGATGTCGGGGCGGTGTTGGTAAATCTTTTCGATTATCATGCCTGTCTGTTCGTTGATGGTAGCAGAAACTACTGCCCATTCCACGGCAGGGTTATGAGCCATTTGGGCATGCAGAGCCGGCAGGGCCAGCGACGAGTGGGCATACGAACTATTTAGATCTATCCAAAGAATTTTCATACGGGTCTATTGATTATCCATTGCGACTGCAAAGATAAGATAAATCACCGAATAGGCGGCAGGGAAAGCGCTACTTAATAGAATCTTTATTTTTATGATAGTTATGTAGGAACTGTTTTACATTTTATCCAGAAGGTATTATATGCAGGTTTATCTGAGTTTGTTTCCGGTCTTTTTCTGCAATGATTTTCGTCGCATAGTCTGCTATACCCTTCAATGCATCACAGATAATCCTTAGAAATATCGTACAGTAGAAACTGGTATAAATATCAAGCAGTTTTCTATTTTTTTTTCGTTTAATCCTCTATTTTTATAGGATAGTCACCCATAGAACCATATAGTACTATTTTGTGTATATAAATATTTTTATATATTGATTTTTTATTATACCTTTGTTGTATAGAGTAATTCAATTTATTTACTAACTAAAAGGAGATAATTATGAAAAAGTTATTTGTTTTAGCCTTGTTGGCAATGTTTTCTACAGTGACTTTCGCACAGATTACTTGGAATGCGCAAGCCGGTATCAATATGAGTAGTATCTCTGATATGGATGATGCAAAGATGAAGGTAGGCTACCAGGTAGGTGTGGGTATGGAATATGCCATTACAGATATGTGGTCTGTGCGTCCTTCTTTGTTGTTTATCACGAAAGGTGCCAAGACGGATATACTGGGGGATGACGTGAAGTTAAATCCCATGTATCTGCAATTGCCTGTAATGGCTGCAGCCAATTTCGATTTGACCGATACTATGAAGTTTGTGGCCAAGGCAGGCCCGTTCATCGGTGTAGGTATTGGTGGTAAAGCAAAATTGGAAGAAGGCAATGTGGAAGTGAAACAGGATTTCTTTGGTGATGATGAAGGTCAGGCAGGCGGTAAACGTTTTGAATTTGGTTTAGGTATCGGTGCCGGCTTGGAATTCGGTAAGATTATGGTCAATCTGGATGCTATGTTTGGGTTGACAAAGGTAGCAGATTTCGAAGAGGTTACTCCGAGAAACATGACTGTAGCTTTGTCTGTAGGTTATAAATTCTGATTGTACAGTTTCTAGTAAATATGGGGAATAGGAGAAAAATCGTTGCTCCTTTCCGTTTTAAGAGTCGAATAATTAGCAAAGACTTCGAGAGAGGTTGCAAATGTAAGCAGTCAAAAATTGGCTCATAATTGAAAACTCTATCTTCGCTGCGAACAAA
>CALADS010000086.1 GCA_937890825.1 uncultured Bacteroides sp.
TAGGGCACTGAAAAGTGCCCTTTCGAAGGGGTATGCCCTAAATTGAGTGCTTACGGTTTATATTAATTATAATGAGAAGTATATTAGTATTAGGCTATTTTGGGTTCAGAACAAATCAATTAGATGGTCAAACGGTAAAAACACGTGATGTTTATCGTTTAATAAAAGAACAGTCTGATTTGAAAGTTGATTTTTTTGATACTCAAAATTTTAAATTTTCAAAGTCTTCAATCCTTACAATGTTTTGGAAAGTAGCTAAGAGTAAGACGCTTATCTATTTGCCAGCACAAAACAATCTCAAATTTATATTCCCTATATTATTTTGTTTGTCTTTTTTATTACGAGTCAGAATTCATTACTTCGTTGTTGGTGGATGGCTCAGGGATTTTATAAATTCTCTTCCAATTCATAGATTTATGTTATCACGTATTGGAGGAATTCACGTAGAAACTTGTCGATTAAAAAATGAATTACAGGAATATTATCATTTTGATAATGTGGATCTATTTCCCAATTTCCGTTTTTTTCATTATGATCACGCCAAGGTGGATTCTTCTGTTCTTCGTTTATGTATGATAATTAATGATAAAGGGTTTCAAGGTTTGAATTGGATTCTTAAGTTTGCTGATTATATTCGCAGGAATAAGTTACATAGTGAATATTCAATATTGATTGTTGGTACTCTTTCCGATGATGACAAAATAAGCCTTAGGCAATGTATGGTACGTTTTCCTTTTATTTCGTACAAAGAGATGCAGGACTTAAGTAATATTCATGACGTCATAGTTAATAATGACGTGCTAGTCTTGCCAATGCCTTCAACTATTGAAGATATTGCTACTGTGACACATTATGCGTATTTTTCAGGTATTCCTGTCATTTCGCCAGAGGTTATGCATGCGCAGGATTATATTGTAAATGAGAAATCAGGCCTTATTATACCTTCTGTTAGTGCTTCTGATATTTTGCTCAATAGATTGCTTCAGCTTAAGGAAAACAGACATTTTTTACATCGCCTACAATCTGGTGCCTTGTTGAGAAAAGCTAAATGTACTTCTCCTGCATTAAATATATGTAAAGTGTTTAATATTGCGTTTGTTTCTAGAGTAGAACAAAGTAAAGGTCTTGATACATTGCAAGAAATAGTTTCTATTTTAGAAACTTTAAACCTACATGAAGTAATAAGATTCAATCTTTATGGTAGTAAAACAGATAATTATTTTGATGATAATTTAAAATCTAGTAATTTAATTTACTATAAAGGTGTGTTGCAGCCGTCTGATGTAATTCCTACACTAATGAATAATGATGCGCTAATTTTTCCTACGCATTATGAAGGAGAAGGATGTCCTGGTATACTGGTTGAAGCCTTATCAGCAGGATTACCTATAATTGCTTCTGATTGGAAATACAATAATGAATTTGTAGAGGATGGTATTAACGGTTTTTTATGTCAAACTTTTAATGCTCAGGCTTATGTTGATGCAATTATTACTCTTTATAACGATAGTTTGTTGGCTAATCTTATGTCAAGACAGTCCTACATAAAAAGTTTTGATTTTTCTGTTGATAATGCTTCTAATTTACTTAAGTCAATATTATAAATATAATATTTAAACCCCTTTTATAAATCTGATTTCGTAATTTATTCTATTGATAGTTTTTTAATAAACTAAACATTTCATTAATTATGCAAAACATTAAGATTGCCGTAATCGGTCTCGGTTACGTAGGCTTGCCATTGGCTCGCCTTTTCTCAACAAAGTATCCTACAGTTGGTTTTGACATGAACCAAAATCGTGTTGATGCACTGATGACTGGTCATGATGCTACCTTGGAAGTGGCAGATGAATTACTGCAAGATGCTATTAATAATCACGGATTTAAGTGTACTACTAGCTTGGATGATATCCGTGACTGTAACTTTTATGTAGTGGCTGTGCCTACTCCGGTAGATGATAACAACCGTCCAGACTTGCGTCCGCTTTGGGGTGCCAGTGATACGGTAGGTAAGGTTATCTCTAAGGGCGATATCGTAGTGTATGAATCTACGGTTTATCCGGGTGTAACCGAAGAAGAATGTTTACCTGTAGTGGAAAAGGTATCTGGTTTGAAATTCAATGTGGATTTCTATGCCGGTTATTCTCCTGAGCGTATCAATCCGGGTGACAAAGAGCATACCGTAGAAAAGATCAAGAAGGTAACTTCTGGTTCTACTCCGGAGATTGCTGATATCGTAGATGCTGTTTACAATTCTGTTTTGATTAATGGTACGCACAAGGCTCCGAGCATCAAGGTAGCTGAAGCTTCTAAGATTATTGAAAACTCTCAGCGTGACGTGAACATTGCATTCATGAACGAGTTGGCCAAGATTTTCAATGCCATGGGTATTGATACCAATGATGTGATTGAAGCGGCTGCTTCTAAGTGGAATTTCATCAAGTTGAAACCGGGCTTGGTAGGTGGTCACTGTATCAGTGTAGACCCGTATTACCTGATTCAGAAAGCGCAAGTGTATGGCGTATTGCCGCGCATCATGTTTGCTGCTCGTCGTTTGAACGATGGTATGGGTGCTTATGTGGCTAACCAGACCATCAAGGCGATGAACAAGAAGGGTGTGATGGTGAAGGATGCTAAGATCCTGTTGCTGGGTGTTACCTTCAAGGAAAACTGTCCGGATGTTCGTAATACGAAGATTGTAGATATCTACACTACCTTGCAGGAATATACTTCCAACATTACGGTTTATGATCCGTGGGCAAATGCCGAGCATGTAAAACATGAATACGGTATCGACATCACTACTTCCGGTATAGAGGCACTGAAAGGTCAGTTCGATGCAGTTGTGCTAGGGGTTGCTCACAAGGAATTCCTGGATTTGGATATCCGTGGTCTGCTGGCTAATGAGAACGGTGTGGTATACGATGTGAAGGGTATACTGGATAGAAATATCGTTGACGGAAGACTTTAATCTCTTTTTTGTGAATGGGTTTATCTGTTCTCTTTTTAGGGAACAGATAAACCATCTTTCTTCTTTCGATGACTGTAGGGGTGTTGATGTCTGTTTATGCTAAGGTGCGGCCGGATGAATTGAGCCGTTCTATTCAGAGCATTTTAAATCAGACGTATGCCGACTTCCAATTTTTTATTGGTTTGGATGGTCCTATTGGTGATGCGCTAGAAAGCGTATTGGCTCAGTATGCTTATGATAATCGATTGGTGATTGTTCGTTTTGAAAGGAATCGTGGACTGGCAGCAGTGCTCAATGATTTGATAATGATGTCAACTCACAGTGCTTTGCTGGCTAGAATGGATGCTGATGATAGGGCTTTGCCTAACCGTCTAGAACGTCAGGTTTCCTTTCTTTCTGTGCATCCCGAAGTGGATGTGTTGGGCAGTGCCGTAGAAGAAATAGATGAGCAGCAACATAGTTTAGGAATCAGTCATTACCCGGCTTCTTCCGAGGAGTGTTTCCGATGGTTTGCGAAGTGGAATCCAGTAGTGCATTCAGCTGTCATGTTTCGCAGACGTTTTTTTGAAAAAGCCGGATACTATGATGAATCATACTTACGTCATCAAGATACGATGTTATGGGTAAAGGGCTTTCGGTCGGGCTGTGTCTTTGCCAATATGCAGGAGGTGCTTATGCAAGTTACTACTACGACCGATCTGTTCAAGTATCGTTTAGGCGGATTTCGCTTGGCTTGGAAATCATTTAAGGATAGAATCAGGATTAATCGTCAGTTGGGCTACGGATTAGGTGCTTATGTGTATGCCTTTCAAATGTTCATTGCGATGATTCATCCGGCATGGTTTAGAACATTTGCTATCAAAGGAAGGTAGTATTTCTTTAAAATAATATCAATTTATATGTTATCAGTAATTTGTCCGATATACAACGAAGAGAAGTATATTGCTAATTGTATTGAATCCATTCTTTTACAGGATTATCCGAAGGATGATTTGGAAGTGTTGTTTGTGGATGGTATGAGTAAAGACCGCACACGGGAAATCGTTGCGGAATATACTCGGAAGTATCCGTTTATTCGGTTGATTGATAATCCAGAAAAGATTGTGCCGTATGCTATGAACTACGGTATCAGGGCTTCGAAAGGGGAGGTGATTATCCGATTGGATGCACACGCCACGTATGAAAAGAATTATTTCTCCGCTTTGGTAAGACGTTTGAACGAGCTGGGTGCAGACAATGTGGGTTCTGTGTGCAAGACGGATGTATTGAATAAAATGCCAAAGACACTGGCCATCCGTGAAGTGTTGAGTAATAAGTTTGGGGTGGGCAACTCGGTGTTCCGCACGGGTATTGATAAGGTGATGGAAGTAGATACCGTGCCTTTTGGTTGCTGGCGCAGAGATGTATTTGATAAATACGGATTGTATGATTTACGGTTGGTGCGTAATCAGGATATAGAATTGAACAAGCGTATTTTGCGAGGTGGGGGTAAAATCTTCATTGTACCTGATACATATTGTACGTATTTGGCTCGTGAAACTTTTAAAGGTTTAGCTAAAAATAACTACGGTAATGGTAAGTGGAATATATTAACGGTACATTATACCAAGCAGGTAAATTCGCTGTCTATCAGACATTTTATCCCGCTTGCTTTTGTACTCTCGCTTATTTTGCCGGTGATTGCATCTATTTTCTACTTGCCTTTAATCGCATTGGCTGCTTTATCGCTGATTGCTTATGTATTGTTGTTGGGCTTGATAAGCATCAAATTGTCGTTCTCTAAGAAGCTGAATTTCTTTTATCTCTTGGCTAGTTTCCTAGTGTTGCATCTTTCTTATGGATGGGGATCACTCGTAGGAATCTGCAAGGTGTTGTTTCATCTGAAGTAAAAGTAGTATGTTAATCATCTATCTGACAGAAAAGGGGTATTCAGTATCTTCTCCGCAGAAGATTTCAACTAGGTTGTTTGAACAAGTAGGAAACACTGTGGTAGAAGTAGTATGTACTCCTCCATCCAAAAAGTCTATTTCTACTATTGCAAATGAAGTTTGTGAATTCATGACTACTTTTATGCCTACAGGTATGGAAGTAAGGACTTCTCAGGTTGTATTGCAACAAAGTACATGTTCTGATTTAAATGGAACTTATGTAAATAGTTTCCAATTTCAAGTTTATATATAAATTCCTTTTTTCTAAGGTATAATCAATCAATAAATCATGCTAATCAAATGGATTTTCGACCGGGCGGCGGCGCTGTTCGGTCTGCTCTTGTTGTGGCCTGTGTTACTCATCGTGGCCATACTGGTGAAGGTAAAAATGCCGGGCGGTCCTGCTTTCTTTGTGCAAAAGCGGGTGGGGAAGGGCGGCAAGCTGTTCAAGTGTCATAAGTTCCGCACCATGACGGTGAATCACAACGGGTCTACCGTGTCGGTGGCGGGCGACAGCCGCATCACGCCCTTTGGCGCCACGCTGCGCCACTATAAGCTGGACGAGCTGCCGGGCCTCTGGGATGTGCTCATCGGAAACATGAGCTTCGTGGGGCCGCGTCCCGATGTGCCGGGCTATGCGGATAAGCTGCAGGGCGACGACCGCGATGTGCTGAAACTGCGTCCGGGCATCACGGGGCCGGCTACGCTGAAGTACCGCCTGGAGGATGAAATGATTTCGGAATATGTGACAAAGAAACAGGCGGCGGGCGACAAACGACCCATGCAGGAGATTGCTACAGAGTATAACGATACGGTGATTTATCCGGACAAAGTGCGGCTGAATTGCTACTACTATCGTCACTACAGCTTTATCAAGGATATTGAAATGATTTTTGCCACGGTGCTGGGCTTCAAAGTGAAGTTTGCAGGCGAAGAAGTGTAAATCATGTTCGGTCTGCGTCTGTTTGTATCGTATTGAATACAGGAATTTTAAAATAGTATATTTTAATGGAGGAAAGAAAAACAATCTACCTCTGTCTGGCGCATATGTCGGAAGAGGGATGGGAACAGAAGTATGTAAAGGAGGCGTTCGACACCAATTGGGTGGTGCCGATGGGCCCCAATGTGAATGCCTTTGAGCAGGATTTGTCGAACTTTGCCAACGGATGCAGCGACGGTTCGCAGCTGGACCGCACCGTGGTGTGTCTGTCGGCGGGTACGGCGGCGGTGCACCTGGCGCTGATTGGCTGCGGTGTGCAGGCGGGCGACGAGGTGCTGGTGCAGAGCTTCACGTTCTGTGCATCGTCGCACCCCATCACGTATCTGGGGGCCAAGCCGGTGTTTGTGGGCTCGGAAGCCGAGACGTGGAACATGGATCCGGTGCTGCTCGAAAAGGCGATTCTGGATCGCAAGGCGGTGACGGGCCGCTATCCCAAGGCCATCGTGCCGGTGGCGCTCTACGGTATGCCGTATCACATCGACCGCATCATGGCCATTGCCGATAAGTATGGCATTCCGGTGGTGGAAGATGCGGCCGAGGGCATGGGTTCGCGCTTCAATGGTCAGGTGCTGGGTACCTTCGGCAAGTACGGGGTGCTCTCGTTCAACGGCAACAAGATGATTACCACTTCGGGCGGCGGGGCGCTGATCTGCCGCAGCAAGGAGGATGCCAACGAGGTGATGTGGTATGCCACGCAGGCGCGTGATGCGTATCCGTATTACCAGCACACGGCCATCGGCTATAACTACCGCATGAGCAATGTGTGTGCAGGTATCGGACGCGGACAGATGACGGTGCTCCGCGACCACATAGCGCACCACAAGCATGTGCAGGCGCTCTACGAGGAACTGCTGAAAGACGTGCCGGGCGTACACTTGCACTGCCAGCCGGCCGACGGACGTTTCGATGCCAACTTCTGGCTGTGTGCGGCTACGCTGGATGCCGACGTGCGCATTCAGGGGCAGGAGCATGCCTACAAGGAGGTGATAAAGACGGCGGTAGGCGGAGCTGCGGGCGTGATTCATGCCGTAGACTGTGCCACTACCGACTGCCAGCCCAACGAGAATGTAGAGGCGCTGCGGGTGTTTATGCTCTCTAAGAAGGTGGAATGCCGTCCGGTGTGGAAGCCGATGCATAAGCAGCCGGTGTACCAGGGGGCTCCGGTGTATACCAACGGGGTAGAGGAAGAGCTCTTCAAGGTGGGCTTCTGTCTGCCGGCAGGGCCGTATGTCACCGACGAGGATGTGTATTATATCGTGAATTGTATCAAGGAAGCCATTGTATGAAGATAGAAGATTTAAAAAAGGCTATGGATCAGGATGTGACGGATGTGGATAGTGTGCTGAAGACTATCGGATGCGAGGATTCGTCGGAGATTTTCAAGGGGGCGGTGTTTCACCTGATGAATTGTAACACGTCTTTTGCTCCGAAGGTGTTTGAGGTAAATATTTACAACGGCGACTGCTACCTGGAGCAGCGTAACCGGGAGGCTGACCTGAAGAGGGTGCAGGAGTATAAACCGAAGGAGCGGCGGCTGAATATGCTGCTGAAGGATGTGGCGATTACGGATGCTTGCCTGGCATTGCTGGAGACGGTGATTTCGCCCATCGACCTGGCCATGGTGGCGATAGACATCGTGAAGCTGGGCGGACTGCCGGAGGAGTGGCTGAAGAAGGAGGATTACTTGCAGCGGCTCATCGACTTGCTGGGCGACCGGGCGTTGACCAAGGGGATGACGGTGGAGAATGTGCGGATTCACATCCGTCACCTGGAGCAGTTGGGCTAGGCGGAGAAGATGCTCTTCCGGCGAGGCTGCCGGAAGACACCACAGCGGGCGTATGCAGCCGGTAAGGGGTTGCATGCGTCCGCTGTTTGGGTTAGATGCCCAGGTATTCGCTGGCGGCGTCGAAGCAGGGGCAGGCTTTCTGGGGGTTCAGGTCGCGATGGCCCAGGATGAGGGCGTCTGGAAAGAGTTTCCGCAACTCGCGCAGCAGGGCCAGCAGGCTGGCTTTCTGGGCCAGGGTGCGGGTGTCTTTCGGCTGGCCGCGGGCATCCAGGCCGCCTTCGTAGCAGATGCCGATGCTGTGGCGGTTGTGGTGCTGGCAGTGGGCGCCTACGGTGTCCAGGGGGCGGCCGCGGTGGATGGTGCCGTCGCGGGTCAGGTAGTAGTGGTAGCCGATGTCTTTGAAGCCGCGGTGACGGATGTGGTCCGTGCGGCAGGCTTCAAAATCAAAGTTCCGCCCCTCAGGGGTGGCGGAACAATGAACGATGAGCAAAGTGATGCGTCGCATAGGCTACAGGTGATAGCAGGCTTGGAGTCCCAGGGCTCCGGCTACGGCTGTGGCGGCGGCGATGATTACTTTGAGGATGATTTGCCAAACGTTGTTTTTCTTCATAAGTTAGGGTTTTTAAATGGGTGAATACGATAGACGGAGAGAGGAGCGGGGTTAGCCCAGCATGCCGCCGCCTCCGGGTTCTTCACCGGTGTCGGTGCCGCCGCTGGAGGGGGCCACGTTGTACACGCCTTGTTCGCGCAGGGTGGCTTCCAGGTTCAGCTGTTTGTTGCTCAGTTCGCCGGTGGCTCGGGCCCGCAGTCGCACGCCTTTCACGTGGGTGCCTATCTTGAAGGTCTCGGCGCTCTCGGCTCCGTGGTCGGGTACGATGCCGCACGAGAAGATGGCCAGGTCGTCCAGCTTCACGTTCTTGCCGTCGAGAATCAGCTCTTTGATGCACGCCACCATGTCGGTCAGCACGCCGCGGATCACGCCGGGCGAGAAGGGGGTGTTATGGTCGGACATGTGCTTGGCCAGGGCTTCGATGTTGAGGGTTTCGTTTACTACGGGACGGGCGTACCATTTGTTCTTGGCGCTTTCCAGACCCGATTTCAGTTGATACTTTTTGTAGAGAATCATGAGTTTAGGTTTTAAGGGTTAGTAATTTGGTTTTAAATAATCAGGTGATCAAGTGATTACACTGCAAAGATAAGCAGGGGATGGAGCGGAAAGTTGGTAAGGGACGGTTGGCGTAGGTTAGGGTTGATTAGAGGTGATTAGAGTTGATTATTACGGAAAACTATCTGGGTTTTTGCTTTCGTAATCCGTTGGTTTTTAGTATCTTTAAGTCGTTAAACTGATATGGTATGAAAACTGAAGATTCTCTGGAGGCGCTGAAAATACGCGCCTATGGCCGCACTGAACTGGCCCAACTGTATTTCCCTAACTTGTGCCCGCAAGTGGCGTATCGCAAACTGCAATATTGGATTGATGTGTATCCGGGCTTGCGTCAGCAGCTGATAGCGCATGGTTACCGCCTGCATGCCCGCACGTTTCTGCCGATACACGTGCAGCTCATCGTAGATGCCATCGGCCAACCTTAAGGTACGGAAAAATCCGGCTGTAGCTTGGGGTTTGAAAAGCTACAGCCGGAGGTCTGGTTTCCTTCACTTTTTGAGCGGAGGTTTCAGAGTTTTCTGCAAATGGTTTCTAATCAGTGGTTTGCGTGTGTGTATCTGGCGGCAGTTTCCTTTTCTTCCTTCATGTTCGTTTGCCTCACACACACGCGCGCACGCGAGAGGCTAGTTTTTCGGGGTGTTGCGTATCTTCTTGGCAAACGTGTACACGCCGCGCTCCAGCCTTTCCAGCGTGCCTTTCTGCACGTTGCGCAGCAGCAGGCTGTCTATCGTCTTTTCGTTGATGCGTAGGGTCTGGGCGGCTTCCAGTGCCTGTTCGCGCGTAAAGGTCAGCGGAAGCAGGTCGAACACTTGCCGCTGGTGGCAGGTGGTGCGCGGACGTTTGGGCTTGGGCAGCAGGGAGAAGACGAAGCTGGAGTGCAGGTAGAGCGGCTCCACCAGTTGCAGCAGGGCTTCGAAGTCGGCATCGCTGATGCGCAGGGTGTACACCGAGAAGGTGCCGTCTTGCAGGTTCTCGTGCGGCGTCTGGGCAGCAGGGGTCAGGTAGGGCGAGGCCAGCAGCTTCTGCTGTACTTTTTTGGGCTGGGTGGGCAGCACGTCGCTCAGGGGCTGGTTGCCCACCGGTAGCAGACCTTCCAGGGCTCGCACGGTGGCCAGCACGCTCATCATGCGGCACAGGTTCAATCCTAGGCGCGCTACGGCACTTTTCATGGGTCCGCCATGTACCACACAGGCCCGGCCGAAAACTTGCGAGAAATGGTCGTTAAATCGCGTCACCTGGTCGGGGGTCAGCTCCAGCTCGAAGGAGGTGGCCACCTGACGCACGGCATCGAGCACGCTTTTCCACTGCACGCCCCATTGGTAGAAGCGCTGGTAGTAGTCGTGTTTCTCGTGTTCGAACTGGTTGACCCACGCCGAGATTTCGGGCAGCACGTAGAACAGAAAGCGCGACTGCAGTCCGTCTTCGGCCGTGGGGATGATGCCGAACAGCTGGCTCAGGGTGCCGGTGAGGCAGATGCCGAAGCAGCTGCGCCTCACATGCTTGTATTCGCGCTCGGTGCGGCGGTAGAAGGAGATTTCATCGTTGTCGTAGCCCTTGCGCAGGGTGTCGCCGAAATGGCCGTAGTCGGCGCTGATGGCCGAGGCCATGGTGTCTATTTCGGTTTCGAACACCAGCCCTACGCCTTGGGCACTGATGAGGTTTTCTTTGATACCGGTGGCCGAGTTGTTGCCGGGAATGATGAAGAGGCGTTGCGACGGCATTTGGGGCATGTCGTGTTTTTTCTTCTGGTTGCCCAGGCAGTCCCAGGCGTTTTTATCGCGCAGGTATTGCTTCATCTCTTCTTCGCTTTGCTTCAGGCAGGCTTCGTGTAGGGGCATCACCAGTTGCTTGATCCACGCCACGCTTCCTTTGCCCGACGCCGGACTGCCCAGCGTCATGTTCAGCAGGTTGGGATAGGCTTTCCGGTTGCCGTAATAGGTGAAGGTGAGCCAGTTCAGCGAGACGCCCAGTGCGGTGGTGATGCTGAGCAGCATGGCGTCGCGCTGCGGCAGGCTGGGTGCGCACTGCAACATCTGCTCCAGAAAGGGGGGATAGGTGTACGAAGGAAAGGTGGGAAGTGAGCTAATCAGCGGATTTTCGTCGTCTTCTACCCCTTCTTCAAGGCCTTCCTGAGGGGGTTGATTCACTGCTTCCACCTTATTATTACGCGCGTGTGTGTGGGAGGAAGACGTGAAGGATGAAGGAAATGAAGGAAATGAAGGATGGGTATCGGTGGCCAGCAAGGGGTCGAGTTCGCATCCGGCGCGCCTGGCCAGGTAGACCACGCTGCCCAGGGTGATGCGCCCGTCGGCCTTGCGGAGGCAGTAGGTGTAAAACTTCTCGGCTTCGGCCTGACGGTACTTGGGCGAGTACGAGCAGAACTCGTGAAAATAGGGGCGGCCAGACTCTCCGCAGGTGGAGGCGATGCCCAGGGCCAGGGTGTAGTATTCTACGTAAGAGGGGGCCACGTCGGCGTGGGCCCGGCGAACGGATTCGGCAATCCGTTCCAGCGTTTTTAATTCATCCATGATTGTCAATATAATTGGTTAGAATATTAGCGTTTCGGTTTGGGGGTGGGCTCGGTATACTGCCGGGCTTCGGGGTCGTGACAGAGCAGGCAGCCGCGGCAGATGTCGGTGTTGGCCGGGTCGGGCTGCAGGTCGTAGATGCCTTCCAGATAGGTCCACGAGGCTTGCACGGCTTGCCGGAAGCATTCCTCGAAGGGAATGTCGGGGTCGATGCGGTAGGGCACAAAGAGCTTGATGCCGCGTTCGCTGGGACTGATGAAGGCCAGGTCGGGCTTCAGAAAGACGTCTTGGGCCAGCTGGTCGCGCAGACGGGCGGCTTCCTCGGCCGAGTCGAGGTGGTCGATGTCGATCACAAAGTCGCCCGAGGGAACGAGCAGGCCGCTCTTGCAGCAGCGGCTGAACACGCCGCCCACCGTGACGTAGGGCAGCAGGGTGAGCTTTTTCAGCTTGAACACGTCGGGGTTGTTGCGGTCCATCCGCACCTGGCGGGTGGTTTGCTGCAACCAGGAGTCGCTGGTGATGTACTGTAGCAGCGAGTGAATGCTGCAAATGCTCAGAGGTTTCTTGTTGCGTACGGGTCCTTGAAAAAAGGACATGATGCTTTCTTTCATGAGTATTTTGATAGAGGTTACTTAATGTTCGATAATGGTCTCTTTCATGGTGCGAAGGTATTACTTTTATTTTACATGTAAAAGGGGGCGTACGGGTGGTAAAGGATTGGGTTGTTTCAGGGTGAGAAACGGGTAAAAAGGATTGATAGTTTAACATTTAATAACGTGCATGGCCGCGCTGGAAGTGGCTGTGTATGGGCGGTTTATGGAAATATTGGACAGTAAAGAGGAATGGAGGGCGGTGCGCCTGGACAACGGTCGTCTGGGGGTGACGGATGCGCAGGGCAAGGTGCTGATGCGGTTTGCCGCCGGAGAGAAGATGGCGTTTGTGGAGCATGATTTTCTCCGGGTGAGTGGCCGGGGGGTGCGCTTCTTTGTGGATATGAGGTCGCAGCAGGTGTATGCGGAACGGCCGAAGCTGCTTTCTTTCGGGCAGCTGGAGTTGCTGCAGGTGGGCAATCTGGTGTATACGCGTACCAAACGGGTGTACGAGGTGAACACGGGGGGTGTGGCTCCGGTGCTGGCCTACAACGGCAGTTACTTGCTGCTGCCCCGCAGACGGATGGTGGAGGAGCATCCGCTGGTGGCGCGGCGGGTGACGGAGTGGCTGCATGCGGTGTGTGTGCTGGCGGGGGATTTCAGCCGGTATTACTGGAACTATCGGGCGCTGAAGGATGGCACGGTGGTGGTGATGGATGAGCGGGGATGGTATTATCACGTCACGGCGGAGGAGGGCTCGGCCAGGGCGCTGAAACGGTGCCTGGGACGGGCGGTGACGCCGGCCGAAGAGGAACGGGTGGATCTGTTGGTGGAACAGCTGGAGGAGGAGATACGGCTGCGGCAGCAACGGGAACTGGAGGAGCAGCTGGAAGAGGAACGTCGCCGGTGGGCGGAACGGCTGGAGAGCTTGCGCCGGGCGGTGCCGTTTGTCATGGGCAGCAAGTGGGGACTGAAGCTGGGACAGCGCATCGTGGTGCCGCCGCTCTACCGGCAGGTGAGGCCGCCCGTGGGTCTGTACTGTGCCTTCGAGCAGTTCCCGGGACGCTGGGGGGTGCTGGCGCTGGATGGCAAGGTGGTGGTGGAACCGCGCTATCAGGCGGTGGAGCTGGCGGATGGGAACCGGGCGTTGCTGACGTTGGCGAATGGGGTTGTGGAGACGAGGGTGTTGCCTTTTGTATAGACACAAAGGGGTTGTTCTTTTTTCTTTTGTCTTGACACAAAAGAAAAAGAACCAAAAAAGAAAAGGTCAAGAGCTGGAGCCTGCGGGGCTACTGCATCACCGTTATTCGCAGACGGGGCTATAACTCGCTTCGCTCAAACAGTCGCCCCTTCCCTGCGCCTACCGGCGATTCCGCTCACGCCCCTCCGGCAAGGCTCGTTCTACGCAACATCGCTTCGCTCGTTTCTTTTTTTTAAAACATGAGCGGTTGATTCGTTTGCTTCGCTCCTTTTTTGCTTGTTTTATTCTGTGCAGCAACTTTGTGCATTTGTTTCATGGGATTGCTCTGTTGCTTTATTCTGTACAACAGCTTACTAATCCTATTCTCAGTAACAGCTCCATACGCTTTTATTGATTCCGGCCTCACTGTAGGGGCGTGAGCGGAATCGCCGTTAGGCGCAGGTTAGGGGCGACTGTTTGAGCGAAGCGAGTTATAGCCCCGTCTGCGAATAACGGTGATGGAGTAGCCCCGTAAGTGTAGACGGTCGCTTTTCTTTTTTGGTTCTTTTTCTTTTGGCGACGCAAAAGAAAAAAGAACAGTAACTTTTTTGAGGAGTTGAATGAGGAGTTAAATGAGTTAAGGAGGAGTTAGAGGGAGTTAAGGGGAGTTAGGGGGGAGTTAGGGGGAGTTAGAGAAGTTATAGTAGTTAAAGAAATAAACAATAAAAAAACAATACAAAAAATACATCAATGACCATAGAAAAAATACTCCGGAATTATCAGCTGAAAATCTGTCAAGAAATTCAACAAAAGATGCAGACGCACCGCAGCGTGATGGTGCAGATGCCTACCGGTACAGGCAAGACGCTGGTGCTGGCTGCGGTGGTGCAGCATGTGCTGAACGCTAGCCGTGATGCACGGGTGCTGCTGGTGGCTCATCGCACGCAATTGGTGGAGCAGCTTACCGATACGGTGCACCGGGTGCTGGGCGGCACAGCGGAGGGGCAGGCACTGCTGCAGCGGGTGGAGATCCGTTCTATCCAGTGGCTCACGAGGCAGGCGTCCTGTCTGCAACAGGCACCGCAGCTGGTGGTGATCGACGAGGCGCACCACGCGCTGGCTGCCACCTACCGCATCTTGTGGCAGCAGTGGCCCGGGGCGCGTTTCCTGGGCTGCACCGCCACTCCCTGCCGGCTCAACGGTGAAGGGTTTACCGACCTGTTCGAGGTGCTGGTGCGCTCGTACAGCATCCGGCGGTTTATAGCCGAGGGGTGGCTGTCGGGCTTCGTGTATTACTCCATCCGGCCGAACAGCGAGGAGCAGGGTATCATCGACGGACTGCAGAAGCGGGGGGCCGACGGGGATTACCAGACGAAGGAGATGCGTGAGAAGCTGGACCGCACACCTACGCTGGGCAGGCTGTACGGGGCTTACCGGCGCTGGGCCGACGGGTGCAAGGCACTGGTGTATGCCATCGACATCGCACACGCCGAGCATATCGCCGCCTATTTCCGTGCGCAGGGGGTGGCGGCAGAGGCACTGAGCTCGAAGACCCCGGCGGGGGTGCGCCGGGAGCGGATGGAGCAGCTGAGGGCGGGGAGCTTGCAGGTGCTGGTCAACGTGGATTTGTTTTCAGAGGGGTTCGACTGTCCCGAGGTGGCGTGCATTCTGCTGGCACGGCCCACCTTGTCGCTGGCGCGCTATCTGCAGATGGTGGGGCGCGGACTGCGGCCGCACCGGGGGAAGGAGCCGTGTGTGTTGCTCGATTTGGTGGGGTTGTACCGGGTGTTCGGGCTGCCGTCGGCCGAGCGCGACTGGACGGGGTTCTTTGAGGGGCGTTACCGCTCGCTGCGGGGAGCCGTGGGCCGGGGCAAGGGGCTGCCGGGCGGACGGATTCCGCCTGCCGTGCTCGAGGCTTCGGACGAGGAGGTGGTGCGGATTGCTGCCTGTGACGGAGCCGACGGGCCGGAGGGGGCAGGGGCCGACGAGGAGGTGCCGTCGTGGCTGTCGGGCGGTGCGCAGGTGATCGACTGGGGCGGCATCCGGCTGGCCACCGACGACGGGCGGATGTTTTATCCGTGCATCCGTTCGCCCTGGCTCCATGCCCGTACGGGTATACACCGGAAACTGTTGCAGACCGAGCCGTATGCGGGCCTCAGTTGGCAGCGGCTGTACATACCCTATCAGTGGCCCCACCGCCTGTTTCAGTTGGTGAAGGTGTGGCCCCACCAGGCGCGGCTGTACCGTGATGAGCAGGGCAGGCAGTTTGTGCAGCAGGATCTGGACGGGGCGTTGCAGGAGGTGCCCGATGAAGCCTGGCTGGCGGATTTCTTGCAGCGGTGCCGTGGGGAGGCGGAGCGTGAGGCAGCGCGCTGCGAGTTGCGCTACCGGAACAAGGTGATGAATCCGGGCGAGGAGGTGCCGCGTGGGGCTTTTCCGCCGGGCACGCGCTTCTTCGAGGAGGCAGACCACCTGTGCCGGGTGGAGGTGCCAGCAGCCGACGGACGCCAGGTGTGCTGGTTGGACCGGCTGACTGGCTTTGTGCACCGGGAGCAGCCGGTGGGGTTCCGCCGTTCGTTTGTGCAGTTGCTGCGTGAGGGCAACCGGGTGTTTATCCGCAACATCCGGGCGGAGGCGGGTGTGCCGCACCGCAACTGCGAGGTGCGGGCGGACGAGCGTTTCTGCACGGTGGGCAGCCGTCTGTATGTGGCGGGGCATCTGGACGGAGAGCCGGGGCGCATCCGGCGCAAAAGCGAGGACTTCCGGATGTTTGTCATCGAGGAGCCGGACTTCGACCCGCGCTGCGGACGGGCACCGGTGGATCGTGTCATCATGAACGAGGAGGAAAATACATAAAAGAGGGAACATACGTCGATTTTTTTCCTATCTTTGTAAAAAATATCCGTAGTGTATGAACGAACCGTATCAAATGCCTAAGCGCAAGCGTATTCCGTATGGAATGATGAATTTTGTGGATGTCCGCAACGACGATTGTTATTTCGTGGACAAGACCTCCTTTATTCCGGCTTTGGAGGCAGCCAATAAGTTTTTCTTCTTTATCCGTCCGCGCCGGTTTGGAAAGAGTCTGACCATCTCGATGTTGCACCATTACTACGATGTGCTGGATAAGGATAACTTCGAGAAATGGTATGGCGGGCTGTATATCGGACAACATCCCACACCGGAACGGAATTCTTACCTGGTGATTTACTTGAATTTCGCAGAGGTACTGGCCGGGATAGATGATTACCGCTCTTCCTTGGATGCCTACTGTGATACGGTGTTGAGTTGTTTCTGCAGTCGTTATGAGGCGTTTCTTCCGGCGGGTATCAGGGAGGAACTGCGGCAGAAAGAGGGCGCGGTGGAGCAGTTGGGCTTCCTGTGCAGGAGGTGTGCGGATGCCGGGCAGCAGATTTATCTGTTCATCGATGAGTACGACCATTTTACCAACAAGATACTGGCCGATTCGTCTTGCCTGGATCATTACAAGAGCGAGACGCACGGCACGGGCTATTTCCGCAGTTTTTTCGATGCGGTGAAGTCCGGCACGTATTCCGCCATCAAGCGGGTGTTCGTCACGGGGGTGAGTCCGGTGACGATGGATGAGCTGACCAGCGGTTTCAATATCGGCACGAACTACAGCCTGTCGCCGGAGTTCAACGAACTGGTGGGCTTTACGGAAGCGGATGTGCGAGCCATGCTGGAGTATTATGCCACGACCTGCGAATTTCATCACACCACGGACCAACTGATAGAAATCATGAAGCCGTGGTACGACAATTACTGCTTTGCAGAAGAGAGCTACGGACGCGTCACGATGTACAACAGCAACATGGTGCTGTATTTCGTGGACAATTATATCCGCAGTGGCGGGGAGGTGCCCAGACGGATGCTGGAAGAGAACATTCGGGTGGATTACAACAAGTTGAGAATGCTGATTCGGGCAGACAAGGAGTTCTTGCACGATGCTTCCATCATACAGACCATCGTGCAGCAGGGGTATATTACCGGGGAACTGAAAACCGGATTTCCGGCGGAACAGATTACGGATGCGGATAATTTCATCAGCCTGCTGTATTACTTCGGGATGCTGACCATCGACGGTATGAAAGAGGGGTATGTCAAGCTGAGCATTCCGAACCAAGTGGTGAGGGAGCAGTTGTACGGCTATCTGCTGTCTACCTATCAGGAGAATGGGC
>CALADS010000087.1 GCA_937890825.1 uncultured Bacteroides sp.
TTTCAGCAGTTCTATCACGTGGTGATTCAGTGTTCTCATCCCCTTTGTTTTTCTCGGTTCAGTAGATTTTTAGTTGGGATTATTTTTATTATTCGTGAAGTATAGCTTACTTCGCATTATGAAAACCGATTATTTGAACATGCTAGCCAGCCTTGTGTTGCCGGCACAGATATTAGATTACTTTCTCATTTCCGGAGTTGAACAATCTTCCGAAGAGATTCATATCCATTTGGATGAAAAGATGAACACCAAACTAAGTCATGGCGTACATTTCGAATCCAAAGGTTTTATGGAATCTGTAAATGTAACAGACTTCCCCATACGGGACCATAAGGTCATTCTCAAGATCAGGCGTCGTCGGTGGACGGACTTGCGCACAGGTAAAAGTTTCAGTATTCCCATCGATCTCGATGTTGTGATATTCCAATGGCGACACCCGTAGGGAATTGCTTATACGCTCTCGGTATTTGCTCTTTAAGTCAGCTGATAAATGGACAGAAAGACAGAAGCAAAGGGCTGCAATTCTATTTGAGGAATACCCTGACATCAAGAAAGCATATAGTTTATGTCATTCCCTGCGGATGATTTTCTCAAAGAATACCATAAAGGACGCTGCACGTTTGGCTATGGCACGATGGTATAACAAAGTAGAAGATGCGAAGATGCACTCATTTAATGTCATTGCCGCTACTTTCTATGAACACTATGATGAAATATTGAATTTCTACAACCATCGTTCTTCAAATGCGATGGCAGAATCGTTCAATGCCAAAATCAAATTGTTCAGAGCGAACCTCAGAGGTGTAGCAGATAAGAAGTTCTTTCTATTCCGCATTGCTAAGCTATATGCGTATCCCCACTAAATTTCTACTGAGCCCCAAAATTCTCTGACCAAAATATATTCGACTTGGAATAAAAAAAAGGTAAACCTTGAATATAATTGGTTTACCTTTACTCTTGTTGCGGAGGCCTGACTCGAACAGACGACCTTTGGGTTATGAGCCCAACGAGCTACCAACTGCTCCACTCCGCGATGTTTAACGAGTGCAAAGGTACTGCTTTTTTTGGAATTTGCAAATGTTTCTGCTAATAATTTTCAAATAATTTTTCGAGTGCCTATTTAATGCATTGATTATGAACTTGATATACTGTGAATAAAATTTCTATTTTTTTCTTTAATTTCTGAATTAAATCAGTTTTTGTTTGTGAGATAAGTGGAAATGTCTTATTTTTGTTCAAACTATTATGTAATGTGTTATTAAATTATGGTCGTTTCAAAAACAAGAGCTAAATTAGTGGATGTGGCCCGTCAGTTGTTTGCAAAGATGGGAGTTGAAAATACCACGATGAATGATATCGCCTTGGCTTCTAAAAAAGGTAGAAGAACTCTTTATACTTATTTTAAAAGCAAAGAGGAAATTTATATGGCTGTTGTCGAATCGGAATTAGATATCCTTTTTGATACGATGAAGCATGTTGCTGGAAAATCTATTTCACCGGATGCAAAATTGATTGAAATGATCTATACTCATCTAGATACGGTTAAAGAAGTCGTGTATCGTAATGGTACGTTGCGTGCGGATTTCTTCAGAGATATATGGCGAGTTGAAAAAGTGCGGAAGCGTTTTGATGCTAATGAAATACAGCTTTTCAAAGATGTTCTTAACGAGGGACTTGAAAAAAATGTCTTTCAATTGGATGATTTGAATTTGACAGCTGAAATATTACAATATAGTGTAAAAGGAATTGAGGCTCCCTATATACGTGGTCATGTAGGGGCTAACTTAGACGATGATACCCGAGGTCGTTATGTTACTAAATTAGTGTTGGGAGCTTTAGGCAAGAAATAGTATAAACGTTCAGTAAGAAAGAGAATTATTAACCTATATATTAATTAAATAAATCAGATTTATGGGATTATTAACTGGAAAAACAGCCATTGTTACAGGTGCAGCCCGCGGCATTGGTAAGGCTATTGCATTAAAATTTGCCCAAGAAGGTGCTAATATTGCATTTACGGATTTGGTAATCGATGAAAATGCGGAAGCAACAGCTAAGGAAATAGAGGCTATGGGTGTAAAGGCGAAGGCATACGCATCGAATGCTGCTAATTTTGAAGATACTGCCAAAGTGGTTGAAGCTATTCATGCAGATTTTGGTCGTATTGACATTTTGGTGAATAATGCTGGTATTACGCGCGACGGTTTGATGATGCGTATGAGCGAGCAGCAGTGGGATATGGTTATCAATGTGAACTTGAAATCTGCGTTCAATTTCATTCACGCATGTACTCCCATTATGATGCGTCAGAAAGCAGGAAGTATCATTAATATGGCTTCTGTTGTGGGTGTGCATGGTAATGCAGGTCAAGCTAATTATTCTGCATCTAAGGCAGGTATGATTGCTTTGGCTAAGTCTATCGCACAGGAATTAGGCTCTAGAGGTATTCGTGCTAATGCTATTGCTCCGGGCTTTATTATGACTGCTATGACTGATGCATTGTCTGATGAAGTGAAGGCAGAGTGGTGTAAGAAGATTCCTTTGCGCAGAGGTGGTACACCGGAAGATGTGGCTAATATCGCTACATTCTTGGCTTCTGATATGTCTTCTTACGTATCAGGACAAGTGATTCAAGTAGATGGTGGTATGAATATGTAAGATTCGTATGACCGTTATTTACGAAGACAATCATATTATTATAGTCAATAAGACCGCTTCCGAAATAGTTCAGGGAGACAAGACGGGTGATACACCGCTTTCAGAAACTGTGAAACAGTATTTGAAAGAAAAGTATCAGAAACCAGGAAATGTCTTCATCGGTGTTACCCATCGGCTGGACCGTCCCGTGAGCGGTCTTGTTGTGTTTGCTAAAACCAGCAAGGCTCTTTCCCGCTTAAATGAAATGTTTAAGAAAGGAGAGGTTCAAAAAACGTATTGGGCTGTGGTGAAAAATTCACCTAAAGAGCTGGAAGGCGAACTGGTGAATTATTTGGTGCGCAATGAAAAGCAGAATAAAAGTTATGCGTACGAGGTAGAAAAACCTGGAAGCAAAAAAGCTATATTGAATTATCGGGTAATAGGGAAGTCTGATAATTATTATTTGCTGGAGGTAGATTTGAAAACGGGTCGTCATCATCAGATTCGTTGTCAGCTTGCTAAAATGGGCTGTCCTATCAAGGGGGATTTGAAATATGGTTTTCCCCGCTCCAATCCAGATGGCAGTATTTGTTTGCATGCGCGCTATGTGCGTTTTATCCATCCGGTATCTAAAGAACTGATTACTGTAGAGGCTCCTGTGCCTGCCGGTAATTTGTGGAATAATTTTAAAACTTTGTAATTTGTTTTTTTTCTATGAAAAGAATAGCAGCTTTCTTATTTCTGATGAGTGTGGTTTGTCATGGTATCTTAGCCCATGACAGTATTACTGAGTATTGGGTTAGTCCGGCAGTATCGGTGCGTATGCCCATTCAGGTAGATAGTGTAAATTTGTCAGGGAAGAGGTTCGATTGGTTTGATTTGACGAAGGAAGTTGCAGTGTGGAATCCAGCGGAGAAACCTTGCATTCAGCTGTCTGCTGATGAATCTGGTTATCTTTCTTTGGAGAAGCCCTCAAGGGATGCTTTCTTATATATGATTTCTACCCGTATGCGGGCTGAAAAGTTTTTGAAGGGTACTTTGAAAATTTCATCACCTGCTCGTTTTGAATTATTTATCAATGGAGTATCTACTCATATTAAGCGTACGGCAGAGGATAGTTTAGAAGCTGTAAAGCCGGTTTCAGTAGAACTTCGTCTGGAACCGGAAACAGATTATGAACTGACCGTGAAGTTACTTTCGGTTTGTTCCGATAAAACTGTTCCGGTATGGAAGTGTGATTTTGAGAAATCTTCTTCTTTTAAAGAGGTAGTGTGTGATATTGCACCAGATTTAAAGCAGCGTTTTGCTTTATCTACCACAGTTTTCGGTAAGAGAGTTCGTGCCGTTTCTTTATCTCCTGATGGTAGATATTTGCTGACCAAATATCATAGTCAGTATGATGATAAGCGCTCTCGTTCTTTTCAAGTGCTTTCTGATGTCAGAAAAAATCGTGTGATTTTACCCTCTGTACCCGACAATGCCCGTTGGATGCCTCGCAGTTGTAAGTTGTATTATACCGTGCCTGGCCAGCATCGTAGGGATGTGGTTACACTCGACCCGGCAACCATGCACGAAGAGCGTGTATTGAAGGATGTTCCTGACGGCTATTTTACCTGGTCTCCTTCAGAGGATTATCTTATTTACTCGCTTACGGAAGCTGGTGAAAAAAATGAAGGCCCCTTGAAGCGTTTGTTGCATCCTGATGACCGTATTCCAGATTCTCGGAATAGGAGTTATCTGATGAAATATGATCCGGTAACGGGAGTTTCTGAACGACTAACCTATGGAAGTCATGGTGTTTATTTGAATGATATATCTCCAGACGGAAGCAGGTTACTTTGCACTTCTTCTAAATCGGATATCACTCGTTGCCCCTTTACTTTGTCTACGTTGTTCGAGATAGAATTATCCACTCTGAAAGTGGATACATTAGTATCTTGGGATGCTTATTTGGGAGGTGCTGCTTATTCGCCCGATGGTAAACAATGTCTGATAACAGGTAGTCCGTCCTTTATGCAAGGAATAGGAAAGAATTGCGGAGACCATCAGATAGCCAATGACTTCGATACCCAAGCCTTCTTGATGGATATAGATACCCGTAAGATTGTTCCGATGACCATCGATTTTAAGCCAACCGTAGAATTTCTGCAATGGAATGATGCAGATGGTTGTATTTATTTTAATACCACTGATAAAGATTGTAAGCACATCTATCGTTACGTTCCTAAGAGCAAAACATTTGAACTGCTGCCTTTAGCAGAGGATGTGATAGGAAGTTTTTCAATAGCTCGGTATAATGCCTCTGTTGCGGCTTATGTAGGAGGTGGTAATACCAGCTGTGGAGCGTCTTATCTTTATGATTCCAAGAAAAAGCATTCTACTTTGTTAGATAATCCGATGAAACCTCTTTTGGATAAGATAGAATGGGGAGAGATGCAAGAATGGAATTTTACAAATGCCGACGGAACTTTGATTGAAGGAATGATGTGTTTACCTCCAGCGTTTAATCCTGCTAAGAAATACCCGCTAATTGTATATTATTATGGTGGTACGACTCCTACTACGCGTGGTATGACTTCTCCATACAGTCCTCAGTTGTTTGCTTCGCGTAATTATGTAGTATATGTCATCCAGCCAAGTGGAGCTATTGGGTATGGGCAGGAGTTTTCTGCTCGTCATGTCAATGCTTGGGGAAAGCGTACGGCAGATGATATCATAGAAGGAACGCAGAAATTCTGTGAAGCACATTCTTTTGTAGATGTCCGGAAGATTGGTTGTTTAGGAGCTTCGTATGGAGGATTTATGACGATGTATCTGCAGACTCAAACCGATCTTTTTGCGGCAGCAGTTTCGCATGCAGGTATCAGTAATGTGACTAGCTATTGGGGAGAAGGTTTTTGGGGATATTCTTATAACTCGGTGGCTGCGGCCAACAGTTACCCTTGGAATAATCCAGAACTTTTCACCAAGCAAGGCGCTCTGTTTAATGCAGATAAAATACATACTCCTTTATTGTTGTTGCATGGCACTGTAGATACCAATGTTCCTATTGGTGAAAGCATTCAGTTATACAATGCACTGAAGATATTAGGCAGGCCGGTAGAGTTTATTACGGTAGAAGGGGAAAATCATTTTGTGTTGGACTATAAGAAACGTGAGCTATGGCATAATTCTATTATGGCTTGGTTTGCACGCTGGTTGCAGGATGATAATGCTTGGTGGAATGATTTGTATCCGGAGAAGCATTGGTAAATAAATAGTAGATAAACAACGATAAAAGCCGTTCCTCAGAATAGACAAGGGAGGAACGGCTTTTATGTGTATAGTGCTTACTCTTGTTCGGCACTGCTACAAACAAACATAAACAGGGCTGTTGCTAATACTTTATTTATTCATTTACTTTATAATAGATATTGTTTTAGTTAAGTTTTAGTGTAAATCCTTCTTATGTGAGGTCTCACGACTCATAATTATATCTCTTCAATGATTGTGCCAAACTTTTAGCAACGTTCTATATTGTTGATTTCCAAGATGATGTAGATTGTCGGAAGATAGACTGTGTGGAATATATGTGGAAGAAAGTGTGGAAAGTGTGGAATTAATCCACACTTTCTTTGCTAAGTGGGGCTATTCTGCTATACGATAAAGTTTCAGTTTGTTGTAGAGTGTTTTTCGGTCAATTCCCAGCAACTGAGCAGCCCTGCTCTTATTGTTACCGGTTTGTCGCAGTGCCTCTAAGATATGTTGTTTTTCAACTTCTTCATTTTTTAGGGCGATGTTGGAATGGGTAATTCCGGCAGGTTGCAGTTCGCTGAGTTCTTTTAAGGATATGTATTTATCAGTAGCCAGCAGTGTAGCTCTTCGGATAATGTTTTTCATTTGTCGGAGGTTACCTGGCCAGTGATATGCCAATAATGCTTGTGAAGCCTGTTCGTCAAAACCCACCAATTGCTTATCCATTTCTTTGTTGGCCTGGTCTAAAAAGAAATTGGCAAATAAAAGAATATCTTCATACCTGTCTTTTAATCGAGGCATGCGCAGGGTAAATTCATTGATGCGATGGTATAAATCCTCCCGGAAATTTCCTTTATCAATGGCTTGTTCTAAATCTTCATTGGTAGCTGCTACCAGACGTATATCTACTTGAAATTCTTTGTTGGAACCGATGGGGCGTATTTTACGCTCCTGTAATGCACGTAATAATTGTATTTGTACTTCATAACTAAGATTCCCTATTTCATCTAGAAAAATAGTGCCTCCGTTCGCTTCGATAAAAGCGCCGGTTTTATCAGTTAATGCTCCGGTAAAGGCTCCTTTTACGTGTCCAAAGAACTCAGAGGCTGCCAATTCTTTAGGGATGGAGCCGCAGTCTATGGCAATGAAAGGTTGGTTGGCACGTTTGCTTAGTTGATGAATACGGTGTGCTACATATTCCTTGCCTGTACCACTAGCTCCGTTGATAAGTACAGACATATTGGTCGGAGCTACGAGACGTACGTAATTATATAGTTGTTTGGCTACGTCGCTTTCTCCCTCCAGGTAATCGGAAGGTATCGGGTGCTGGTCATCCGTTTTAGGGGAGGGGTGTGATGACATAGAGGAACTGAAGGCTTCTTTTATTTTCTTCAGCAATTCATCGGGGTTGATAGGTTTGGCTATGTAATCTCTGGCTCCTAGTTTCATGGCTTGCACGGCCGATTGAATGTCGGCATAGCTCGTCATGATGATGAGTGGAATCTGTAGCTCTTTTTCTCCCAACCATTTTAGAAGGTCTATACCGTCGTGGTCGGGCAGTCGAAGATCAGACAATATCAAATCTGTAGTCGCAGCCTCTATCTGTTTTTGGGCGCGTGCTATATTACTGGCTGTGTCTACTTGGAATCCTTGTTTTCCAAGCCATGTCTTGAGCATCATGCCATAAGTAATATCATCTTCAACAATTAATATGGATTTCATTAGCTTAACTTTTGTCTCTTTTAAGAGTACAAAGTTAAAAGGTTTTGTTTGAAAATCGTATATTTGCAAACTTAAATTAAACAAAATCCAAATGAAAAGATATTTTATTATAGTATTAACCATACTGGCTTGTGGCTTAACAGCCTGTAAGCCGGGGAAAAAAACAGAGGGAACTATGAATCAGGAAACCAAGTTGAAAATTGAAACCAGTGCTGGTGATATTGTTGTGAAATTGTATAATGAAACACCGCAGCATCGTGATAACTTTATAAAGTTGGCAGAAAACGGTACGTATGAAGGAACTCTTTTTCATCGCGTCATCAAGGATTTTATGATTCAGGCAGGTGACCCTGAATCAAAAAATGCACCTAAGGGCAAGATGTTGGGGGCCGGAGATGTGGGGTATACGATACCTGCAGAATTCGTGTATCCAAAGTATTTCCATAAGAAAGGCGCTTTATCAGCAGCTCGTCAGGGCGATAATGTAAACCCTAAAAAGGCTTCTTCCGGTTGTCAGTTCTATATTGTTACGGGTAAGGTATACAGTGACTCTACTCTTTTAAGTATGGAGCAGCAGATGGGACAGATGCGACTGAACAATGTGTTCAATGCTTTGGCTCAGCAGCATATGAAGGAAATCTATAAATTGCGTAAAGCAGGCGATCAGGAAGGTTTGATGGACTTGCAAGATAAACTGATAGCTCAGGCAGAAGCCGAAGTAGCTAAGATGCCGGAATTTCGTTTTACGCCTGAGCAAGTGAAGGCGTATACTACGGTAGGCGGCACACCTCATTTAGATGGTGAATACACGGTGTTTGGCGAAGTGTTGGAAGGGCTGGATATTGTAGATCAGATACAGCAGGTAAAGACCGACCGCAGTGATCGTCCGGAGCAAGATGTGGTGATAAAGAAGGTGATTGTTTTATAATTAGCAATAGGGTGGGATGAAAATCAATAAACTCCTGCTTCCCAATGGATTGCGTGTGGTGCATCACGAAGATACCACTACGCAGATGGTAGCGCTGAATATCGTTTACGATGTGGGTGCACGCGATGAGCATCCCGAACATACGGGATTTGCTCATCTGTTTGAGCATCTGATGTTTGGCGGTTCTGTACATGTGCCCGATTATGATACGCCCTTGCAGTTGGCAGGTGGCGAGAATAATGCTTGGACTAACAATGACTTGACAAATTATTATCTGACAGTACCCAAGTCCAACGTTGAGATAGGGTTCTGGCTAGAGTCGGATAGAATGCTCAGTCTGGATTTTAATGAGCGTAGCCTGGAGATACAAAGGGGAGTAGTGATGGAAGAGTTCAAACAACGGTGTCTGAATCAGCCATATGGCGATGTAGGGCATCTGTTGCGTCCCTTAGCTTATCAGGTGCATCCTTATCGCTGGCCCACTATTGGCAAGGAATTGGCTCATATTGAACAGGCAACATTAGATGATGTAAAGGATTTTTTCTTTCGTTATTATGCGCCCAATAATGCTGTGCTGGCGGTTACCGGAAATATTTCGTGGAAGGAAACCGTCAGACTCACAGAAAAATGGTTTGGACCGATTTCGCACAGAATAGTGCCCGAACGGAATTTGCCGCAAGAACCTCTGCAGACCGAAGAGCGTAGATTGACAGTGGAGCGGAATGTCCCTTTGGATGCTTTATTTATGGCTTACCATATGTGTAGTCGCGATGACGCCGATTATTATGCGTGTGATATATTGTCGGATATTCTCAGTAATGGACGTTCCAGCCGTTTGAATCTGCATTTGGTGCAAGAGAGAAAACTTTTCTCTAGTATTGATGCATATATCAGCGGTTCTCGCGATGCCGGATTGTTACAAATCTGTGGTAAGCCAGCTGAAGGTGTTACTCTGGAGCAGGCTGAAGAAGCTGTGCGCGAAGAATTGGCTGCTTTGATGAATATTAAGGTGCAGGAGTCGGAATTGGAGAAAGTGAAGAACAAATTTGAATCTACACAGATATTTGGCAACATTAACTATCTGAATGTGGCCACCAATCTGGCATGGTTTGAATTGACAGGACAAGCAGAAAATATGGATAAGGAAGTAATACACTATCGTTCTGTAACAGCCGAACAGTTACAAAACGTAGCTCGGCATACTTTCCGCGAAGAGAATGCTTCCGTATTGTACTATAAAAAATCTCAAAGATAAATTAAACCGTGGAATTAAGAATACAACAGTATACGCAACATTATAAGTCGCTATTATCTTTAGGTATACCCATTGTAATCGGTCAGGTAGGAGTCATTATTCTGGCATTTGCCGATACCTTGATGATTGGTCATCACAGCACTCCAGAATTGGCTGCTGCCTCGTTTGTAAATAATGTATTTACCCTGTGCATCATTTTCAGTACCGGGTTCAGTTATGGCTTGACTCCTTTGGTGGGCAGTCTGTATGGAAATCATCGATATGCAGAAGCCGGACAAGCTTTGCGATGTAGCTTAGTTGCCAATACGTTGGTGGCTTTGTTGCTTACTTTGATAATGGCAGTCGTTTATTTTAAGCTGGATAGTTTGGGGCAGCCAGAGGAACTGTTGCCGTTGATTCGTCCTTATTACCTGGTTTTGCTGGCTTCTCTACTGTTTGTCATGTTGTTCAATGGATTCAAGCAGTTTACAGACGGTATAACCGACACCAAGACTGCGATGTGGATTCTATTGGTTGGAAATGCCTTAAACATCGTGGGAAACTATGTGTTGATTAATGGAAAGCTAGGCTTTCCGGAAATGGGCTTGCTTGGGGCGGGTATCAGTACATTATTCTCGCGCATCATGATGGTAGTAGTGTTTGCCTGGTATATCTGTCGAGGTCGTCGGTTTATTCGTTATCGCCTAGGCTTCTTCCGCTTGGGATGGTCGATGCCTGTGTTCAGGAGGCTGAATGCTTTAGGTTGGCCGGTCGGCTTGCAGATGGGTATGGAAACTGCTTCATTCAGTCTGAGTACCATTATGATAGGATGGCTGGGTACTATTGCGCTGGCTTCTCATCAGATAATGATAACCATCTCTCAATTTACATTTATGATGTATTATGGCATGGGCGCAGCAGTAGCCGTACGTGTTAGTAATTTTCATGGCCAGCACGATGGTGAAAACGTACGCCGTTCGGCAACAGCAGGTTTTCATCTCATTGTTTTCATGGCCATCATTTTGCTATCTGTCCTATTTGCCATGCGAGGGCAGATGGGCAGTTGGTTTACCAGTAATGAAGAAGTTACCACGATGGTTTCTGCTCTCTTCTTTCCGTTTTTGATTTATCAGTTCGGTGATGGACTGCAGATTAATTTTGCCAATGCTCTGCGTGGTATATCCGACGTAAAACCCATGATGCTGATAGCCTTTATATCGTATTTTGTTATTTCTTTACCGGTGGGGTATTTTTGCGGTTTTGTGCTGAATTTGGGCGTTACAGGTGTATGGATGGCTTTTCCTTTCGGACTGACCAGCGCAGGATTAATGCTATGGCTTCGTTTCCGTCATCAGACTTTAAAGAAATAAGGAAAGATGAACAGTGTTTCCAAATTAAAGATAGTATTGGGCTATGCACTGCTGCTGGCAGCCCTGCTTTTTTCTTTGCTGTTTGTCCGCAATGAGGTGGAAACACTGACTTTATCTGATAGTCAAGACGTTCAGTGGACCGATAGCTTGTTGACCTTGCTTCGAAAGAAAGATGCCAATACCATCCGGATGTTGCGTAAACTGAGTGAAGCCAGTGAACAAATGATATCTACCAGTGAAATAGAGCATATCATTGCCGAGCAAGATACCGTAGTGGTGCAGCAGCGGGTTCAGCGTAGGGTAATAACGCATCGCGATACGGTGGTGACTCAACGGAAAAAGAAAGGTTTTTTCCGTCGGTTAGGCGAAGTGTTTGTACCTCCTAAGAAAGACAGTGCCATTCAAGTAAAGACTACGTCGGAATTTGCGGTAGACACCGTGATTGATACCTATAATCCGGTCGACTCATTGCAGCAGAAACTGCGTGCCGTAGCCGAGAAGAAAAAAGCTGGAGATATTGTGGTGCGCAGGTATAACCGATTGCTACAGCGAACAGACCGATTGCTTACTACTCAGATAGACAGTTTGCTGAAGGGGTATGAGCAAGGTACGCTGATGCAGGCGCAGAAAGCGGCAGAACTTAGGCAAAAGGTGCGCCAGCGTTCTGTTCGCACCATTGGTTGGGTGGCAGGAGGAGCCGTATTGCTTTCAGCTTTCTTTTTATTTTTGATAGTTCGTGACGTAACGCGCAGTAACCGTTATCGCCGAGAATTAGAAGATGCCAGGAAGCGGGCCGAGGAATTGCTGGCCACGCGAGAAAAACTGATGTTGGCCATTACGCATGATTTCAAGGCTCCTTTAGGTTCTATTATGGGGTATGCAGACTTGCTTTCACGGTTGACTGTAGATGACAGGCAGCGTTTCTACCTGAACAATATGAAGACTTCTTCCGAGCATTTATTGAAACTGGTGGTAGATTTGCTGGATTTTCATCGCCTGGATTTGCGCAAAGCCGAAATCAACCGGGTTACGTTTCATCCTTCTAAACTGTTAGAAGAAATACGGGTCAGTTTCGAACCGCTTACATCGGCCAAAGGCTTGGATTTGGAATGCAGGGTAGATGAGGCTTTGAATCAAGCTTTTATTTGTGACCCTTTGCGTTTGAAGCAGATTATCAATAATCTGTTGTCAAATGCCATTAAGTTTACAGAAAAAGGGGGGATTACCCTGGCGGCCACTTACGAAGACCGCCAGTTGGTAGTGGCAGTATCGGACACCGGTAAAGGTATGGAACCCGCCGATAAAGAGCTTATTTTTCAGGAGTTTACCCGTTTGCCTAGTGCGCAGGGTAAAGAAGGATTTGGTTTAGGCCTGTCTATCGTCCGAATGCTGGTGCAGTTGCTCGAAGGAAGAATAGAAGTAGAGAGTGTATTGGGTAAGGGAAGCACTTTCACGGTACGGGTTCCCATATATCCCGTACGGGTCACAGAAGTATCGAAAGCAGATGTGCAGGGCCGGCAGGCTATTTCACAGTCAGACATCCTATCAGACACCAGGACTTGTTCCGGGCAGACTCTCCACAAAGTGTTGTTGATAGACGATGATCGGATTCAGCTAACGTTGACCTCTTCTATGCTGAATCACAGTGGTATAACGGCAGTTCCTTGTCTGCAGTTGGATGAGCTGTTAGATGCCTTGCGGACAGAAACCTTCGATGTCTTGCTCACGGATGTACAGATGCCGGCCATCAATGGTTTTGATTTACTCAAGCTTCTTCGCTCCTCTAATATTCCGCAAGCCAAGACCGTTCCGGTTATCGCTGTAACGGCTCGTACTGATATGCAGCGTGACGAATTTATCAGAGAAGGGT
Source organism: uncultured Bacteroides sp. (assembly GCA_937890825.1). Taxonomy (GTDB): domain Bacteria; phylum Bacteroidota; class Bacteroidia; order Bacteroidales; family Bacteroidaceae; genus Bacteroides. The sequence goes on from CALADS010000087.1 coordinate 12,996, forward strand.
TTGTAGGATGCCTGCATAAGCCATTTACGGTAAGAGAACTGATGCAGGAACTGGCAGGCATTGCAAAAACAGAAACCGAACGTGTGCCGTCAAGTCAGAAATATGATTTTTCGGCATTGACAGCCTATTCGGCCGATGATCCCGAGGCTGCAGCTTCCATTCTTCAGAGTTTCCTTTCGGAGAGCCGTGAAAATCTGCAGCGCTTGCAAGCAGGACTGCAGTCTGAAAATGTGGCAGAATTATCGAATGTGGCGCATAAAATGATTCCGCTTTTCACGCTGATCGGTGCGTCCGATATTGTGGCTTTACTCAGAAGACTGGAGGGCGCTCGCGATGCTTCTTTCTCAACTGATATCTCTCTTTTGACTCAGCACCTGTTGGCTGCAGTGGAACATGCGTTGGAATTATTGTCCGAATCGTTAGATCATCCAAACTTTTTCGAGCCTGCATAAGTCTTTCTCGCGTTAAATAACTATCTTTGTAAGACCTTAAAAAAAGAAAAAATGTTTCATTCAGACCTTGCTATAAGCAGGTGTAAGTGTTTTTTGTTTTAATGAAAAGAATTTGGCTAAAGCGGACAGCATGGATATTGCTCACTCCGGTTTTTATATTTACGTTGTTGATGATATTGCTGTATGTGCCTCCTGTACAGAGCTTTTTACGGAGACAAGCCATGTCAATAGCATCCGAGGCTACAGGCATGCAAATTTCGGTAGAACGTATAGATTTGCGCTTTCCTCTCAACTTGTTGGTACGTGGAGTGCTCGTCACACAGCCTGTGGATAGTTTGGGTACCGAGAAACAAGACACCTTGCTGAACTTAAAAAGTCTGAATGTCAGGATACAAGCCTGGCCTTTGTTGCATGGACAAGTAGAGGTAGACGAAGTAAAACTGGAACAAGTTTCGCTTAATTCCCTTCAGTTGATAGACGGCATGCAAGTTCAGGGTGAATTGGGCCGTTTTTATCTGGAAAGTCATGGAGTGAATTTGACTGATGAGGCGGTAGTGCTGAATCAGATAGAACTGGCAGATACACGTTTGGAAGTAATGTTGGCAGATACTACAGAGGCAGTTCCAGATACCACAACTACCCCCCTGAACTGGAAGGTTAATTTACATACATTGGCATTGAACAATGTATCGGTAGCTTTATCCATGCCTTTAGATTCTATCCGCATGTCCACCCGATTAGGGAAAGTGCAGTTGCAAGATGCTAAGGTAGATTTGGGAAAGACCTTGTACGCCTGGCGAAATTTTCAACTCTCTGATGCATCTTTACATTTCGATCAAGGCACTGCAGAACCCGTAGAAGGGTTTGATGCCTCGCATATCGCCTTGCGAGATATTCAGATAGGGATTGACTCCGTGTTCTCATGTGGCAGAACTATGAATGCTGTGATTCGAGAATGTACTATGAACGAACGTTCTGGGTTAAGTATTACTTCTTTGTCGGGTCGATTACAGGCCGACTCAGTGTTTATCAAAGTACCCACCTTACAGTTGCATACCCCTCATAGCCAGTTGGATTTTGTGGGGCAAACGTATTGGGATTTAGTGGATATTCCTACTTCTGGTCGTTTGTCGGCCCGTTTTCATGCCCTGATTGGCAAGCAAGATGTATTATTGTTCGCTGGAGGTTTGCCTGAATCTTTCAAAGAAGCCTATCCTTTCCGTCCGCTAGAAATTCATGCAGGTACCGAAGGTAATTTGAAGCAGATGCAGATATCCCGTTTTACTGTAGATTTGCCGGGTGCTTTCTCTTTGAATGGAGGAGGTGAACTGTGGCATCTGACAGATAGCGTCTCACGTAATGGGTCGTTGGATTTCACCATGCAAACCCAAAATTTGAATTTTCTGACAGAACTCGCAGAAACCATGCCGGATGATTACCTGATTATCCCCGACAGTATGAATCTTAAAGCACAAATTCAGCTGGAAGGAACTCGGTATGCGGCCTTGCTAAATCTTCAAGAGCAGCAGGGAGCACTGCATTTGGATGCTGCTTATGACACTTCTACAGAGGAATACCATGCCGATTTTCTAGTAGATTCCTTGCAATTGCATCATTTCTTGCCGAAAGATTCCATTTATATGCTTTCGGCCAAAGTATTTGCCAAGGGTAAAGGTGTTGATGTAGCTTCAACGCATACTTTTGCTTCCTTGCAGGCGTCTTTGCAGGAATTGCAGTATGGTTCTCTGAACGTATCGAATGTAGATTTGAAAGCTACTTTGAAGTCGGCCTTGGCTACCGTGAGCTTTAAAAGCGATAATCCTTTGCTAAAGATGAAAACCGATGCCAATATGCATCTAGACCGTACGTATATGGATGGAAAATTGGATATGGATTTAGAGGATATCGATTTATATCAGTTACGGGTGGCTCCCAAACCACTGGAATACCCTTGTGCCTTTACCCTGACGGCAGAAGCCCGAAGAGATTCCATCAAGCTGATGGCCAATGCCGGTGATTTGGATTTCCGTTTTCGGGCTCGAAGCACTTTGGAGCATTTGTTGCATCAGTCCGACCGTTTTTTATCACTATTGAATCAGCAGCTTGAGGAACGGCGTTTAGATCACGCGGCTTTGCGTAGATTATTGCCTACTGCAGGTATGCATTTACGCGCAGGTTATCAGAATCCCGTAGGTTATTATTTAGCTACGAAAGATATTAAGTATACCGATTTCAAGTTGAGTTTTGGATTTACTCCTCAAATAGGAATCAACGGTCGTTCATCCATTCATGGCTTACGCATGGATTCTTTACAGTTGGATACTCTATTCTTTACGGTGCGTCAAGATACTTCCCGTATACGGTTGCAAGGAGGAGTTATTAACGGTCCGAAAAATCCTCACTTTGTTTTTAAAAGCACGCTGACTGGAGAAATTCGCAGTGAAGATGCAGAATTGAAGGCAAATTATGTGGACGGGCAAGGTAAAACTGGTCTTTTGTTTGGTATCAACGCAAGGCCTTTGTCTGAAGGACATGGCAAGGGCAATGGTTTGTTATTGCAGCTGACTCCTGCCGAACCCATCATAGCTTTCCGAAAGTTCCGTTTCGAGGAAGACTGTAATTGGCTGTATCTGCATAAGGACATGCGTATGTATGCCAATGTAGATATGAACAGCGACGAGGGTATGGGATTCCGAATGCAGTCTGATAAGAACGACACTGTATCCTTGCAAAACATGAATGTAGAACTCAGCCGCTTCAAATTGAGTGAGCTGACCAGCATTCTGCCCTATATGCCCCGTATGACCGGTTTGTTGTCGGCCGAGGCACATTATGTACAAACTCAGAAGTCGTTGCAGCTTTCTGCAGAAGCAGTGGTTCGAAAACTTACCTACGAGAATCATCCTGTAGGTGATATTGGTATGGGGGCTACGTGGTTACCCGATGAAAATAAAACGCATTACCTGAACGCCTACATGACGGTGAATGATCAAGAAGCCATGCTGGTAGATGGTACCTTACAAGATAACAGTCTGCTGGATATTTCTGCAGAACTGCAGCATCTGCCTTTGCATATAGCCAATGCCTTTGTGCCCGACCAGATGGTGATGCTGGGGGGCGATCTGGATGGTCAGTTGCAGGTGAAGGGAACGGTAGAGCAGCCCAAGGTAGATGGAGAACTGATTCTGGACAGTGTTTCTGTATATGCCCGTCAGGTGGGTGCCAGATATTGGTTTGACAACCGTCCGGTAAAGGTTGAAAACAATCGTCTGTTGTTTAATAAGTTTGCCATCTATACCACCAGTCCTAATCCGTTTACCATTCATGGTAATGTAGATTTTCGTAATTTGAATCAGCCTACGGCTAATCTGGATTTGAAAGCTACTAATTATACCTTATTGGATGCACCTCGTACGCGTGAAAGTATGATTTATGGAAAAGTATTTGTAGACTTGGCGGCCACTATCCGCGGGCGGCTGGATGCCTTGGTTATGCGCGGCAACATGAATCTGCTGGGCAATACAGATGTGGCTTATGTGCTGACCGATTCTCCTTTAACGGTAGAAGACCGTTTGGATGGTTTGGTAAGCTTTACCTCTTTTGCTGATTCCATTCAGACTGATACTTTATCCGCTCCTACTATGTCGTTAGGAGGAATGGATATGATTATGACTGTACATATAGATAATGCCGTGCAGATACGTGCTGATTTAAGTCCAGACCGTAGTAAGTACGTGTCATTGGAAGGGGGCGGAGACCTGAACCTGCAGTATACTCCGCAGGGAGATATGAACTTAAGTGGCCGATATACTTTGAGTAGTGGAGTAATGAAGTATGCCCTTCCCATGATACCTCCCAAAGAGTTCAGTCTGGTCAATGGCAGTTATGTAGACTGGCGGGGCGATCCCATGAATCCTACGTTGAATCTGAAAGCTGTAGAACGCGTACGCGCTTCTGTAGCCGAAGGCGATAATGGAGCTACCCGTATGGTGAATTTTATAGCTTCCATCTCCATTAAGAACCGCTTGGAGGCTCCCGAACTGATTTTTGATTTGGAGGCCCCCGAAGATGCTACGGTTCAGAATGAACTGCAAGCTATGGGCGCAGAAGAGCGCAGCAAGCAAGCCATTGCCATGTTGGCCACCGGTATTTATCTGAACAGCGGTATAAAGGGAGGCGGGCTGACTATGGGCAGTGCTTTGAACTCGGTATTGCAAAGCCAGATCAATGCCTTGGCCGGTTCGGCACTGGAAAGTGTGGGAGCCAGTTTCAGTGTAGGTGTAGAAGACCGTACAGCTTCTGAAACAGGTGAAAAGCAGACCGACTACAGTTTCCGTTATTCACAGCGATTTTTCAATGACCGTTTTCAGATAGTGATTGGAGGGAAAGTGTCTACCGGAGCCAATGCTACCAACGATGCCGAGTCGTTCATAGACAATATATCCTTGGAATATCGGCTCGACGCCAGTGGCACGCGTTATGTGCGTGTGTTCCATAATAAGAATTATGAAAGTATCTTGGATGGTGAAATCACCGAAACAGGTGTCGGTTTGGTTCTTCGCAGAAAAATGAATCGGTTGGGTGAACTGTTCATCTTTAAGAAGAATAAGAAGAAAGATGAAAATCTGGTAGAATAGCTAAGATAAATGAGTATGATGAAACGAAGAATAATATATCTGTTAGGATGGCTGGTGTTGGCCGCTTGTTCTACAACCAAACATTTGCCCGAGGGAGAAATACTCTATACAGGGCAGAAAGCAATGATTGTAGCCAACCGTAGCAATACACGGGTAGGAGAGATAGCCATGGAAGAAGTAGAAGCTGCCTTGGCCACGGCTCCCAACAATGCCGTACTGGGAAGTTCGTCTGTACGTTGGCCTTTGCCTATAGGCCTTTGGTTCTATAACGGATTCGAACGGTATGAAAAAGGGGTAGGACGCTGGATATTCAACCGTTTTGCAGCAAAGCCGGTTCTGATGTCGACCGTCAATCCGGATATTCGGCAAAAGGTGGCTATGAATATCCTGCGCGACTATGGCTATTTTAATGCTCGGGTAGGCTACCAGACTTTCATTAATCCTAAGGATTCGCTGAAAGCCAAGGTGCAATACACAGTAGATATGCAAAATCCGTACGTGATAGATACCGTGTCTTATCGCGGATTCAGCAAGCGTACGATGCGCATCATGGAAATGAGCCGCAGGCATTCATTGATACATGCAGGACAGCAGTTCAATATCCTGGATTTGGATGGAGAACGTTCGCGGGTCAGTGAATTGCTGCGCAATGTAGGTTGCTATTATTTTCGGCCGGATTACCTTACTTTTCAGGCCGATACCACTTTAGTGCCTGGCGGACATGTGGCTATGCGCATGGTTCCCGTGCCTGGTATTCCTACCGATGCTCAAAGGCCTTTTTACGTAGGAAATGCGTCTTTCTTCCTGTTGGGAAAAAACGGTGAAATGCCGAACGACAGTTTGCATTATCAAGGGTTGAAGATTTATTACCACGATAAATTGAAGGTGCGTCCCAACATGATACACCGCTGGCTGAACTATCGCGGATACCGCATGAAGCGACAGATGACGGACAGTGCCGGGTTGGCGCGGAGGCGTTCTTTCGAAAAACTATACAGTGCCTATCGCCAGAACCGCATCCAAACCCGCTTGTCCAGTGTCGGTATTTTCAGATATCTGGAGATGAAATATGTTCCCCGTGATTCTGCCCTCGTATCCGATACGCTGGATGTAAATGTAATAGCCATGCTCGATAAACCTTATGATGCAGAGTTGGATTTTAATATGAAGATGAAAAGTAATAATCAGATGGGACCTGGTGCTTCGTTTACGGTGACCAAGAACAATGTGTTCGGGGGTGGTGAAACCTGGAATGTAAAACTGGATGGTTCCTATGAGTGGCAGACCGGTAAAGGAAGTTCTTCACTGATGAACAGTTATGAAATCGGCTTATCCACTTCGTTGACTTTCCCTCGGGTTGTTTTTCCAAAAATGGGGGGTAGAGAGTACGACTTTCCGGCTTCTACTACCTTTCGTCTGTATATAGACCAATTAAATCGGGCCAAATATTACAAGCTGCTGGCTTTCGGTGGAAATGCCACCTATGATTTTCAACCCAAGATTACCAGCAAACATAGTTTTACTCCCTTTAAATTGACCTTTAATGTCTTGCGAGACCCTACACAAGCTTTTCAAGACTTACAGGCAGAGAATCCGGCATTGTATGTGAGTTTGCGTAATCAATTTATTCCTACGTTGGAGTATACGTATACGTACGATAATGCCGTTGTAAAAAGTGTACGTCACCCTATCTGGTGGCAGACTACTGTTGCCTCTGCCGGTAACCTCACTTCTGTGATTTACCGTCTGTGCGGACAACCCTTCAGCGAGCGCGACAAACGTCTGTTGGGGGTTCCGTTCGCCCAGTATCTCAAACTGAATACCGAGTTTCGTTATAAATATAAGATAGACAAGAATCAGGCATTGGCCTCTAGGATAGCTGCCGGTGTCATTTGGTCGTATGGCAATGCTACTACCGCTCCCTATACCGAACAGTTTTATCTGGGAGGTGCCAATAGCGTGCGTGCATTTACAGCCCGTAACATAGGCCCGGGAGGCTATCCGCCCGATGAAGACAATAAATATTCTTTCATTAATCATGTGGGAGATATTCGGCTGGAAGCCAATTTAGAATACCGTTTCCGTATTATCAGCGATTTGCACGGTGCCATTTTTCTAGACGCGGGCAATGTGTGGCTGATGCGCAAGGATGAAACTCGTCCGGGCGGTGAGCTAAGATTGAAGGATTTTTGGAAGCAGATAGCCTTGGGCACAGGGGCAGGCTTACGCTATGATTTGGATTTTCTCGTCTTCCGTTTGGATTGTGGTGTAGGATTACATAATCCCTATGACACGGGCAAGTCCGGTTATTACAACATTCCCAAATTCAAAGACGGTCTGGCTCTCCATTTTGCCATCGGTTATCCGTTTTAGTGGATTGTAGATTATTTGGACTAAAAACGTCAAAGAATGAATAATAATTGCGCTTTCTTTGACGTTTATTTTTGTACATTTGTGGCGTTATCAAGATTTGATGGTACTAACCTTTTAAAATAATTACTGATATGAAACCAACTTTATTTTTATTGGCGGCAGGAATGGGTAGCCGTTACGGTGGTCTAAAACAACTCGATGGACTGGGTCCCAACGGCGAAACTATCATGGACTATTCTATTTATGATGCCATTAACGCCGGTTTTGGCAAACTGGTGTTTGTTATCCGCAAAGACTTTGAAGACGACTTCCGCAAGAAAATCATCTCTAAATACGAAGGTCATATTCCGTGTGAACTGGTGTTCCAGGATTTGAATACACTGCCCGAAGGATTTACTTGTCCGGCCGACCGTACTAAACCTTGGGGAACCAATCATGCTGTAATGATGGGTGCTGATGCTATCAAGGAACCGTTTGCTGTAATCAACTGTGATGACTTTTATGGCAGCGACTCATTCAAGGTAATGGGTAAATTCCTTTCAGAACTTCCAGAAGGTGCCAAGAATACTTATTCAATGGTAGGATTCCGTGTAGGCAATACGTTGAGCGAAAGCGGTACTGTATCTCGTGGCGTATGTACCACCGACGAGAACAATCACTTGACTTCTGTAGTAGAGCGCACCAAAATCCAGCGTATCGACGGCGAAGTGAAATACATCGATGACAACGGTGAATGGACTGCTACTGCCGACAATACACCGGTCAGCATGAATTTCTGGGGCTTTACTCCCGATTACTTTGACTATAGCAAGGAATTCTTCAAGACTTTCCTGAGCGATCCGAAGAATATGGAGAACCTGAAGAGTGAATTCTTTATTCCGTTGATGGTGGATAAACTGATTACCGACGGTACTGCTACAGTGGAAGTATTGGATACGGCCAGCAAGTGGTTCGGCGTTACCTATCCGGAAGACCGCCAGGATGTGGTAGATAAAATTAAGGCTTTGGTAGATGCCGGTGAATATCCTGAAAAACTGTTCAAGTAAATCAGAATACAGTATAGCATTTCAGCCGTGTGAAGAGCAGATTGTTTTTTCACACGGCTTTTTTATGTGCTTACTCTATGTAGGCGTGTAGAACTTGGCCGTTTGTCGGATGGATATGGCTGTTTTTTCTTCAGCACGCAGCATGAAAACTTCAAGAAGCTGGGATTAAACTATAAACGGCGGTGTCGTTTATATAAACAGCAGTGCCGTTTATATAATCAGCATCGTCGTTTATACAAACGGCAGTGCCGTTTATAGTTTTTAGTTTTGTTCGTAGAGTTTGGAAACAACCTTTTTAAAGTATAGTTGCAAAGGCAAATACCTTTGTTTGCTGTATGTAAGTCATCAGTTAATACAAACCGATTGCTGCTTTTGAGTATTTTTGTCGATGCGTTCGTATAAATGAATAAACTATAATGTCAGTAAGAATGAATGTAAATAGAATAACATGGTTTGCAGGTCTGTTAGGACTTGTCTTTATGTTGTCTGTCTGCCCTGTTATGGCAGGCGTGTCGGCTCCTCATCCACGCTACCTTACTACCTCGTCCGGTAAGGAAACAACTTGGAATTTAATAAAGCAGGAGAAATGGGCAAAAGATGTATTTGAAAAACTGAAACAGCGTACGGAAATTTATCTGTTACGTACAGATACCCAACCCGACTGGCTCTATTCACGTTTGGCCATGTATTGGCATTCGCATGCCACTGAAGTGTATGTAAGGGGAGAAATTTTTGACCATGCAGGAGGTGTCACAGCCCCCGTTCCTACCGTTCGATATACAGGCACAAGAAGTGTGGTGGCTACCCATGGCAGACCTCGCCTGGAAGATGTGGTGCCTTACGATGACTCGCCGGAAGGTTTGGTTACTTTTTGCAACAATGCCTTACCGGGCAGGCCAATGGAGAAGGTGCATCCGGCCAAAACCGGTAGGAATATTGAATCCTTGAACCGGGAAATCATGGGAATAGCGCGCGATGCAGCCTTCTTGTATTGGATGACGGATGATGAGCGTTACGCACGCTTGGCAGCAGGGGTGTTTGATACCTACATGCAAGGTATCTATTATCGGAATGTGCCGGTTGATTTGAATCACGGTCATCAGCAGACACTGGTAGGAATGAGTTCCTTTGAAGTGATTCATGAAGACATCCTGCATGAAATTGTTCCTCTATACGATTTCTTATACAGCTATCTGAAAAAACACTATACTGACAAAATGTCTATTTATGCCGGTGCATTCAAGAAATGGGCGGAGAATATTATAGCCAATGGCGTGCCCCATAACAACTGGAATCTGATGCAGGCCCGTTATGTGATGGACATTGCTATGATACTGGAACCGGATGACACGTATCCCGACCATAAAGGCAGTGACTATTACATTGATTATGTACTGAACCGTTCCAGCATCCGGCAGTGGAGTCTGAAGCGGCTGGCTGATTACGGTTACGATGGGCAGACAGGTATCTGGGCGGAGTGTCCTGGATACAGTCAGGTAGTGTTGAATGACTATACCGGTTTTACTACTCTCTTCGACCGCAATCTGAAGTTCGACCTTACCACTGAATTGCCGGTGATTAAGAAAGCGGTGGCTGCTACTCCTCAATATCTTTTTCCGAACCGTATGCTATGCGGTTTTGGTGATACACACCCCGGACATCTGAATCAGGTTCCCATAATCCGTATGATACAGAATGCCCAGGCACATGGCAAGAAAGAACAAGAAGTCTTTTTTACAGCCATGTTGAAATGCTTTAATCCGGATGCCGGAAGCACTGATGGACTGAAGAAACAGGTACGGGTGGCAGTGACTTCCTTCTTTGAAGACAAGCCTTTGGAGGTGAAGGCGGATATACCTGCCGGCAGTATAGAAGATTATGTGTCTCCTATGTTCTATGCTCCCAATGTGTCTTGGCTGGTGCAACGCAACGGAATGGATGCCCGGCATAGCTTGATGATTTCACAAAATGCCAGCGAAGGAAACCATATGCATGCCAATGGGCTTTCTATGGAACTTTACGGTAAAGGCTATGTATTGGGTCCTGATGCAGGCATTGGAAAGTCAGGCTATAGTGGCTTGGATTATTTGGAATACTATTCTCAGTTTCCCAGCCACAATACGGTGTGTGTGGATGGCATTTCATCTTATCCGGTGATGAAGAGTAATCATTCGTTTGAGCTGATGTCTTGCTTTCCTGAGCCTTCTGTAGCAAAAGCCGGTAGTTCCGACAAGTTTCCTACAGTGACCTACAGCCAACTTTATTTCCGTGAATCGGAAAGTTGTGCAGATCAAATTCGCCTTATGGGTATTGTGAGTACGCAAACCGGGAAGGGATACTATGTAGATGTGTTCCGTAGCCGCAAGGCAAAGGGGGGTGATAAAATGCACGATTACTTTTATCACAACTTAGGACAAACTCAACATTTGACGGCTGCCGACGGAACAGATTTATGTTTGCAGCCTACCGAGGAATTGGCTTTTGCAGGAGCGCATCTGTATGCTTACTCTTACTTGTTCGATAAAAAATGTGCTGTTTCAGATAAGGATATCCAAAGTCGTTTTACTATGCAGATGCCCGATGGCGATGATATATCTATGAATCTGTGGATGAAAGGAGAAAAGCAGCGCACGATATTTACAGCCTTGGCACCCATGACCGAAGGATTGAGCCGTATTCCAGGAATGCCTTATGATATCAAAAGTCAGCCTACCTTGACATTTGTAGCACGTCAGCAGGGCGAAGCCTGGACACGTCCTTTTGTTGCGGTCTATGAACCAACTTCGGTGAAAGAGCCGGGAACTATTCGTTCGGTTACTTATCCCACTGTTAATTCTGCTCATCCAGGAAGTCATGTAGGAATATGTGTGGAGCATCACGACGGACAGAAAGATTATATCTATTCCTCGGATGAGGCTGACCGGGAAGCTACCCTAGCCGGACAGTTGAAAGTTGCTGGTACGTATGCTCTATGGAGCAGCAGGCAGGGAAGTGAAAACATTGTTTTTTTGGGGAATGGTACTTATCTTCAGACTCCTCATGTAACGGTTCGTTCCAAGCAGCCGGTCAATGTGCTATTGGAACGGAAGGTCGATGGTTGGTATTGTACATCAACAGGTGCTTGCCAAATTATTTTGCAAGGGAAAAAACTACAAGTGACAGGGAATACGAGTAAAAAACTCTTTTTTGCCATCAGATAGCGTTCTCTTTGGAACATTTTCTTTATATTTGTCCTGTTTCTAAGACTATGATACAGATAATATGAAAAGAATTTGGATGACCCTGTTGGTTCTTGCTGGTGTGCTGGCCTGTGCAGTAGTGCAGGCTGGTTCTGTTTCTTTCCGGGGTCTTTCTATATCCGACGGACTATCTGACTTGCTGATCAATGCACTTTATAAAGATGCCTCTGGCTATGTTTGGATAGGTACCGGCAATTCGCTCGACCGTTTTGACGGCATACATGTGCGGCGTTTCCCTATTCCGGGCACAGATGAGAAGCGGAAGCGTGTGCATGCCATAGCGCAAATGGCTGATGGTTCTTTGTGGATGGGTAATGGAATAGGGCTTTGGAGGGTAAGACAGAAGACAGGTTTGGAGCAAGTGGTTCCTGATAAAGTGAATGTTTCGGTTTATTCATTGTATAACCAGGGAGACACCCTTTATATTGGAACAGAGCGCGGGCTTTTTATTTATCATGAAGGTATATTTGATCATATCTTGTTAGAATCAAATGCTTTTGCATCAGCTAATGTGATACAGGGAATTTCTGCCGACTCTTCGGGTATGTTGTGGTTGGCCACCCGTAATGGTCTTTTTTCTTATTCACTGTCAGACCGTACAGTCATGCCTTATCATTATATTCTGTCAGAAAAACATCAGTGTTCGTTCCAACAGATAGTATGTGTGGGGCATCGGCTCTATCTGGGCACTATGGAACAAGGAATTGTAACTTTCGATATACCATCGCGCAGATTCGAACCCTATGTTAATGTGGGATGCAACGTTATTTCCGCTTTATCTACCGATGGCGGGCAGATGTTGTATGTAGGTACAGACGGGAATGGTATACATTTTATAGATGTCAAAAAACGACAAGTGGTTCGTTCCTTTCGCCATGATGCCGGCGATGACGGCAGTCTGCGATCCAATTCTGTCTATTCTCTATTGGTGGATAAGGAGGGTATTATTTGGGCTGGTTTTTATCAGTTGGGGTTAGATTATACTCTCTATCAGAATAATCTGTTTTCTCTCTATGATTATCCTCCATTCTTCACTTCTAAGGATCTTCCTGTCCGGGCATTGAGCATACGAGGTGGCGAGAAACTGATAGGTTCACGCGATGGTCTGTTTTATATCAATGAAGAAAAACATCTTTTTAGAAGTTTTCAGGTACCCCAAATGCGGTCCAGTATGATATTCTGTATCGCTTTTTATCGGAATGAATATTATATAGGTACGTATGGAGGAGGTATGTATATCTTTGACCCTCGTACGCTGACTTTGCGTGATTTTGACTCAACTGCGCAGTTGCCTTTTCTTTCAGGTCATATCTTTTCTCTTAGTATGGATGCCCAAGACAGGTTGTGGATAGGTACTTCTCAAGGATTATATTGTTACGACGGCGAAGATCAAATAGCACATTATACTAGTGCCAATTCCAAGTTACCTGAAGGAAATGTCTATGAAGTTTACTTTGATTCTACAGGAAAAGGCTGGGTGTGTACGGAGAATGGAATGTGTATATGGGATTCTTCTGCCGGAAAACTGAGAACAGATTTTTTTCCGGAAGGTTTTATTCATCAAGAAAAAATTCGAGTAGTGTTTGAAGATTCTGAACATCAACTCTATTTTTTCCCAGATAAAGGGGCTTTGTTTGTATCAGATTTGTCAATGAATCATTTCCGTCGGTTGGAACCAGGGACACCGCTGGACGGAAAAGATGGTTTGTTTATTATAGAAGATGGAAAGCATAATCTTTGGTTGGGAACCAGCAACGGTCTGTTTCGTTATAACAAGCAAGACCGATGGGTGCCCTATAATTTTATAGATGGCATTCCCAGCAATGTATTTACGCTTTGTCCACCTATGTTGGATGAGTCTGATAATTTGTGGCTGGGCAATACGAAGGGACTTTTGTGCACTAATCTTCATGATTTGAATCAGAAAGAACAAGCTCCTTATCCGTTGCGTGTGACCGATATTCTTATCAACGGGGAGTCGGACACCTGTTCACTTATGTGTACCTCGCAAGGGGTTCCAGAAGTCAGTCTGAAATCTTCACAAAAAAACCTTACTTTTTGTATTTCAGATTTCAGCTTTTCCAAGCCGGTTTATATATCTTATGAATACCAACTGGAAGGAAAAGAAGATACCTGGCAGGTGGCTGAAGGAGTTTCAGAAGTGTCCTATTATGACTTGCCTTCCGGAACTTACCGTTTCAAAGTGCGCCGTATGGGCAAGCCTGAAACTGAAAAAACGGTTTTCGTTCAGATTGCCACACCGTGGGGAATGTGGCTGCTGGCAGTTTGCTCGGTCGTGTTGCTTCTTGCAGCGGCCGGTTATCATTGGGTGCGCAGACGGAGCAGACGACAACAACGTACTATTACCGTTGACTTGATGCCTGTACAGGGAGCGGATACTGAGAGCAAACCCTTGCTGGATGAAAAATATAAGACATTGAATATCAGTTCTGATGAATGCAAACGTTTGGCAGACAAACTCTACAAACTGATGCGTGTGGAAAAAGTCTATACCAATCCTGACCTGAAGGTTCCTGAACTGGCTGCCATGCTGGGTATCTCGGCACATACCCTGTCCTATCTTTTCAATCAGCATTTGAAATGTCATTATTACGACTATCTCAACGATTTTCGTATAGCTGAATTCAAGTACTTGGCTCAGCAGGAAGAATATGCCAAATATACCTTAAGTGCTTTGGCGGAGCTGTGTGGTTTCAGTTCCCGTGCCTCTTTCTTCCGCTATTTCAAGAAAACTACCGGTATCACTCCCAATGAATACATCCGTAGTTTAAGGAAGTAGATGCAGCGGTCTCATTATTTTAGGTCATCATTTTATCGTTGTGCTTTATAAAATTCTACTTGTAGTTTATGATTTTTTCTCCATGGATTTACAATGTTAAACCTGTAGGTTTTCAAGAGTAAAGCTTAAGCTAATTTTCTTATGTTGTGTATTTGTGCCGATGCTGTATGGTTCCTCCCCTGTGAAGGGATTGTTTTTTCTTATTAGTATGTTTTTCTGATGAAAGGTTCACCTCTTTCACCCTGAAAATCAGTAAGGCTCTGGTGAAAGGTGAAAAGAGGCTTTTGCCGTTTGCATGATGGTTATTTCTGCTCATTCCTTTTTAATTCATTGTCTATAATCGTACTTAATTAATTGAGGCTCTTAGTCTCAAATTCTTAATCGTTTGATATTCAATGTATTTTTGGTGAATGAGTCTAAAGGAATTAGTTGAGAACTATCTGGCCTTCTGAAGTTCTTTAGTCTATATTATTTCTTATAATTTTGCTTTCACAATTAAGGAAAAACGAAACATTAACCAATATTAAAAGTACCATGGAAAACGATTTGCATACATCCATTCATCTCATTGCCGATTCTTACGGAGCCTACCATGAGCAGATCTTTTTCTATATTCATAAAAGAATCAAAAGTCGGGAAGATGCAGAAGACCTCTCACAAGATGTCTTTGTCCGTCTGATGGACTATGAACAGTTGCTCTGTGCGGAGACGGTGAAAAGCTTCATTTATACCATAGCCCGAAATCTGGTGATTGATTATCTGCGTCGCTACTATAAGGCACAGGAAGTTACCTCTTATATATATGACAGTGTTCCCCAGGGAACAACCGAAACAGAAAGTGCAATCATGGCGCGTGACCTTCAGGCACAGGAACTGAAGTGTTTGCGTTCGCTTCCAGCTCAGCGTCGTAAAATCTATATGTTAAACCGCTTTCAAGAAAAGAGTTCATCGGAAATAGCCGAAGTTCTACGGCTTTCACGGCGCACGGTAGAGAATCATTTGTTCATCTGCCGGAAAGAGGTACGTGCCTATATGAAACAGTGCATTTGATAAGAGAAATAAACGTTATATTTGTGTTAATTTTAAACTGATTTGTTATGAGAAATGATTTTTTGAAAGTCTCTTCAAAAAGAATTTTGTTCTCAGCAGCCTTTGCATCAGCTATATGTATAGGAGCTCCTTCGGAAGCTTTTGCGCATACGGAGTCGGTACAGACTGTGCTGCAGACCGGTACGGTGAAAGGTACCGTAGTGGATGGAACCGGAGAACCGGTTATCGGTGCCAACATCATGGTGAAAGGTACTACGAACGGCACTATTACGGATATTGACGGAAATTTTACCTTGAATAATGCTAAAGGTACTCTGGTGATATCATTTATTGGTTATAAGACGCAGGAAATTGCGGTGAAAGGAAATGAAACTAACCTGAAAATTGTCTTGAAGGATGATTCGGAACTGCTGGATGAAGTAGTGGTTGTGGGGTATGGTACACAGAAAAAAGCTACTATGACCGGTTCAGTAACTGTTGTAAATGATAAGATGCTTGAAAATAAAGGGACAATGGCCAGTCCCGTTCAGGCTTTACAAGGACAAGTACCTGGTGTTATTATTACACGCTCTTCTTCAGCTCCTGGTGACGAGAGTTGGGGTATGAGTCTGCGTGGTAAAGTTTCTGCAAATGCAACTGATCCGCTAGTAATTATTGATGGTGTTGAATATGAAAGTGTCAATGAATTGCGTTTGCTGAACCCATCAGATATAGAATCTATGAACTTTTTGAAAGATGCTTCTGCGTCTATTTATGGAGCTAAAGCTGCTGGAGGTGTTGTCTTAGTTACAACAAAAAAAGCGAAAGACAATAAAGTCAGGGTGGACTATAATGGTTCTGTGACAGGGAAATTTATTGGATTAACTCCTAAATTGATGAGTTTGGATGAATGGGCTTCTTCAGTAGTAGATGCCCGTACTAATGATGGCTATGGCGATGATGATACTTGGATGCGTTATGCCAAACTGGCATTAGCTTATAAAAATCAATATATCGATATGGCTCATTCTGTCAATCCTTTTGGTACAGCTTTCTCAGATGTTGCTGATTTTGTTTTCTTTGATACAAATTGGCATGATATTATGTGGGGACAGGCAGTTTCTACACAACATGAATTAGCAGTATCTGGCGGATCTGATAAATCAAAATACCGTTTGTCTTTGGGCTATATGTTTGATGATAGTAACTTGAAGTGGGGAGAAAACAACAATAATCGTTACAACTTGCGTTTGACTAACACGTTTAAGTTATCTGATAAGTCTTCTATTGAATCAGTGATTGCTTATAATCGCCAGGATCAGGTAGCTCCTTCTCAATTAGGTGCAGCTTTGACCACAAATGCTCAGCAACCAGGTTTTCCATCTGCAACAGCTAATGGAAAACCATACGCATGGGGAACGTGGGGAGCTCCCAATTGGTATTGTGAATTGGGAGGTGAAAATAAATTGAAAGTATCTGCAATTAATATCAGTGAAAGCTTTCATTATTCTTTCTATAAAGATTTCTCTTTGCATATTACTGCAGGTTATAATACATCAACAGCGGTACGTGATACGCAAAAGAAATCAATAGACTGGTATAATTATGCTGGAAACAAGTTAGTCAGAACTTCTCCATTGGAAAGTGAAAGTTCTTATGCTAAAACGAATGCCCGTACAGATTTTTATTCATTGTCGGGACATTTGGATTGGAATCATTTATTTGCTGATGTGCATGATGTGAAAGTGATGTTGGGTATGCAGTATAATATGAAGGAATATGAATATACTTATTTACGTACATTGGGTATTTTGCCATCTTTAGAAATTCCAAACAGTTCTAATGATTTGGTATATCTTAATGGAGATGGAAATTCTTCTTCAAAATGGCAGGAGGCTGTATTGTCTTATTTCGGACGTGTGAATTATAATTACAAGTCCAAATATATGCTGGAAGCTCAATTCCGCTATGATGGTTCTTCCAAATTCCAGCCTGAAAATCGCTGGGTAGCTTATGGTGGAGTGTCTGCCGGATGGCGTATTTCTGAGGAAGCATTCATGAAGAGTTTAGAGTTTGTTGATGAATTGAAATTACGTGCTTCCTATGGTAGTGTTGGTAATCAAAGCGGTATTGACCGTTATGATGGAGCTCAGCTATACTCTTTTAAACCAGGATCTGGGATTCTTTTGGGGAATGGTAAAGTATCTTATATGGATACCAATGGCAAATTGCCTAGTTTTGATCGTACTTGGGAACGTATTCATAATTACAATATAGGTTTAGATTTTGGTTTCCTTCATAATCGGCTGAGAGGTAGTGTTGATTTGTTCTGGAAACAAAATAACAACATGTTGATTGATGTAATTTATCCGGGTATTTTGGGAGATAAGGCTCCAAAGGGGAACCATGGTAAGTTGAAAGCCCATGGTTGGGAAGGTGCTTTGAACTGGTCGGATAAGATTGGTAAAGTGAACTACCATGTAGGGGCAACCTTTACCTATGCTACCAATAATTTGGTAGATAATGGTGGTAGCGGTGCTATTGAAAGTGGTGTAAGAAGCAATCGTGAAGGTTACCCGTTAAATTCGGTATTTGGACTCCGCTATTGTGGCAAGATTCAGACGGAAGAGCAGTTGAAGAAATATGAGGGACGTTATGCGGATAATAATACCATAGGTATTGCAAAAAACATGCTCCGTTTGGGTGATAACATGTTTGAAGATGTTAATAAAGATGGTAGATTGGATTACAATGACTATGTTTATTTAGGTACGGATGATCCTCAAGTACAGTTCTCAATTAATTTGGGCGCCGAATGGAATGGGGTTGATATTTCAGCAGTATTCCAAGGAGCTGGAAAACGGACAATTTGGCGTGAAAATAGTACTTGGCGAGTACCGATGCGAGCTGTATATCAGAACTCTAGTAATCAACATATTGGCAATACGTGGAGCCAAGAGAATCCTAATGCTCATTTCCCCTCTTTGACTAATAAAGGTGATGTCAATAATTATAATTATCAATGTTCTTCCTGGTCGGTTGAAGATGGTTCTTATATTCGGTTAAAGAATGTAACTTTGGGATATAATTTGCCAGCTTCGCTTTTGGCAAAAACAAAAATTTTGAGTAAAGCTCGTGTGTATGTTTCTGGTTCCGATTTATGGGAACATAGTAATATTAATGATGGTTGGGATCCGGAAGCATCTCGCACGGTAGATAATGCGAAACGTTTCCCGTTCTTGAGAACAGTGACATTTGGATTGAACTTAACTTTTTAACAGAATATAGTGATGAAAAAATATACGTTAAATGCAATTTTGATATTGCTGGTGGGATGTTTATTCCAGTCTTGTTTGGATTTGGAACCAAAAGATCTGGTTGCTGATGGAAATTATTGGCAGACACCTACTGATTTTAAACTGTTTGCCAATCAGTTCTACGGATGGACTCGCGATTTTGGCAATAGTGTGTACGATGCCCCCCATTCAGATAAACGTTCAGATTTGATTATGGATAAAGGTGGTGTGAATGTTTATAGCAATGGTACGAACACGATTCCTGCCAAAGACAATAATTATACCGATGCTTATAACCGCATTCGTCGTACCAATATTTTGTTGGAAAAAGCTGAATCATATCCTGTACGGGAAGATATCAGACAATTTATAGGTGAGGCTCAGTTTTTCCGGGCTTATTGCTATTTTGAGTTGTTGCAATTATATGGAGATGCCATTATAATCAAAAAGCCTTTGGATACTACTTCTCCTGAGTTGCAAGTAGCTCGTAATGACCGTGGTGAAGTGGCTGATTTTATTATACAAGATTTGACAGATGCAGCTGGATTACTTCCTAGTACAACTGAGGTGGAAAATGGCAGAATTGGCAGTGAAGGTGCATGGGCTATGCTTTCTCGGGTTGCTTTGTATGAAGGAACCTGGCAGAAGTTCCGTAATAATGCAGAACGAGGTAAAACTTTGTTGGATGTTGCAGCAAAAGCTGCAGATAAAGTAATTATCAGCAGAAAATTCTCTTTGTTTTCACCTACAATCTTAGGAGACAGTGCACAGAAATATATGTTTATATTGGAGGATGTCAAGTCTAATCCTGCCGGTTTGATGAAAAATGCCAATACAGAGTATATTTTCTCACGTCGTCATGACGAAGTTTTAGCTCCTATCGGTAAAAATATAACTGTAGAATGTCTAGCCAATGCTCAACTTATTTCTCATAAATTTGCAGCTTTATATCTTTGTCAAAATGGTTTGCCTATTGATAAAGCAGGGGAGCAATTTAAAGGATATGATAAAATAGACAGTGAATACCAGAATAGGGATCACAGAATGAGATATACGCTTTGTAAGCCTTATGACACTTTCTGGAGTCATGAAAAATCCAGAATAGACTGGACTGGGAGTGCGGCAGAAATGGCAGGCGCAGC
Organism: uncultured Bacteroides sp.; assembly: GCA_937890825.1. Lineage (GTDB taxonomy): Bacteria > Bacteroidota > Bacteroidia > Bacteroidales > Bacteroidaceae > Bacteroides. The sequence goes on from CALADS010000087.1 coordinate 33,010, forward strand.
AATTAAAAATTTAGTACCGACATCTGGTAGTGGTTATAACAATCAGAAATGGTCCACTGAGAGAAAGGTGCAAACCACGAAAGAAGGTTACGATTACCCGATAATCCGGTATGCTGAAGTTCTGTTAAATTATGCAGAAGCCGTATATGAACGTGATGGTTCTATTACGGATGATGATTTGAATAAATCTTTAAATTTAGTACGTAACCGTGTGAATCCTAAGATGCCCAAATTAAGCAATGCTTTTGTGGAAATTCATAACTTGGATATGAGGACAGAAATTCGTCGTGAACGTACTGTGGAATTGTTTAACGAGGGCTTCCGTATAGATGATCTGAAACGTTGGAAAACTGCAGAAGATGAAATGCCGATGGATTTCCTTGGTATTAAGTGGACAGGCACAGAGTATCAAAATAAATGGTCGAATGTTTCATATCCTAGAAATAGCGAAGGATTTATTGTCTTGGAAACGGGTAGAAAATGGGAAGATAAGCATTATCTATATCCATTGCCTGTAGATCAATTACAGTTAAATCCGAAGTTAAAACAAAATCCAGGTTGGGAAGAATAAAAAAAATTATTTTATACGAATTTATTATTGATAAAATGAAAACAAAGATAAAGAAATATAATAAAAAACATTGTGCAAGCATTTGGCTTTTAGGGACTGTGGCTGTTTTAGCTTCATGCAGTGCTGATAAGGAATTGACACCGGCTATGCCAGAAGCTCATTTGATTAGCTCTATCACTTTCAAAGTGAGTGAGGTGCTTCCTTTGGGAGTGGGAATGGATTCTACTTTAGTCTATACTATAGAGGCTCCGGAACAGTTGCAAGACCGTGCTATCATGTGGAAATCAACCAACAATGAAGTGGCTACCGTTTCACAGGAAGGGAAAATTACAGCGATTGCTGAGGGCTCTGCTGTGATTAGTGCTGTTCCGGAAATTGGTTTTGGAGCTACGGCTTCTGTTACAGTAAATGTGATACCTGAAGTAATCAAAGCCACCCATTTGGAATTGATTAATAATAAAGAGGGTTCAACCATTTATGAGACAGACCAATTACAATTAGAAGTTTCTTGGACTCCGGAAAATCACACCTATGATTACTTGACGTGGGAAACCAGTGATGCTGCGATAGCCACAGTCTCTGAATCAGGATTGGTAAATTGTTTAAAGCCTGGAAACGTAACGATTACAGCCATTACGCACGACCATAGTGGTGTAGTTGGTAATTATGATTTGACTATAGCACCTTACATCCCTGCTGAGCAGATTGAAATAACTCCTTATGAAGAGCCGATTTGTTTATCGCTTGGTGCTGTAGAACTGGATGTTACTTATACTCCTGCTGAAGCGACATTAGGCTCTGTAAATTGGACATCAAGTAATGAAGCAGTGGCAACAGTGGACAGGGGTGTAGTTACTCCTACTGGTTTTGGTAGTGCTGTGATAACGGCAACTAGTCAAAAAACCGGAGAGTCAGCATCTGTAACAGTAAATGTGGAAAGCGGTTGGTGGATTTGGGATGATAGAAATGATTTCGGCACTTGGATGACACCGAGTGGCAGCGGTGCAAAGGTTGAAAGACAGGATGGTAAGCTGGTAGCTACTTTGGGTACTGGTAATAAATTACGTACAGACCTGAAATTACCTTGTGATGCAAAGAATCCGCTTTATTTCGATTTGGCAAATTATCCGGTAGTGGGTATGCGTTGTACGATTCCTAAGGGGGGAAACAATACTTTGGATGCCAAGTCTGTGGAAGGAACAGGTGCAGGAAATCCTAAATGTAATGGAGGTATAGATTTATCGGATGGCACTAGATTGATTTATTATGATTTGGCAGCTTTGAACAAATATGAAAAGAAACTTGTAGGATTCAGCTTATTCCAGATTAAGGTAGCTGATATTCCTAAAGATAAGGCACCTTCAGGTAAATATGAAGTTTATTGGATTCGTTCGTTTAAGAGCGTGGCGGAAATGGAAGCATTTGCTAAAGAAGAAATCAATGCAGGTAATTAATATTGTTGATGAATTTTAACTATAGATTATGAAAAGAAATTGGATATTTACAATGGGATTTTTGTTGGTAACAGGCTTTACTGCCTGTTCCAGCGAAATTGAAGATGGAACCACCGATATAGACAGTTGGCCTATCCCTTATGAACCAGTGGAAGCTAGATATACATACACTCATCCTTGTGCCATGTTTAACGATGCTGATTTCTCTCGTGTGAAAACATTGCTGGATGATGGGACGGCTCCGCAGGCTGTAAAGGATGAATTCCAGACGTTGAAGAATAGTGAGTATACGAGAACTGATTATATCGCCAGTCCTACAGAATGGATTGTGAGGGGAGATCCCACGGGCACAGGAGTGGAAAATGAAAATTATGCTAATGCGATGTATGATGCAGCAGCAGCTTATCAAATGGCATTGCTTTGGAAACTGACCGGTGATGAAAATTATGCCCGAAAATCGGTTGAGGTCATGAACGCTTGGGCTGATAAATGCAAGGGAATTACATCGAATGATGCCAATCAGGCATTGGCTGCAGGATGTCAGGGATACACGTTTGCCAATGCTGCTGAAATCATGCAGACTTATGCCGGATGGCAAGCAAAAGACTTGGCTGATTTCAAGGCATGGATGAAAACTGTTTTTGCCGCTAAGAATATCGATTTCTTGAAAAAACATGGTGGTCAGTGCAGTGACCATTATTGGAGTAACTGGGATTTGGTGAATATGTGCTCTTATTTGGCCATTGGTATTTTGATAGAAGATGATGAGATGGTGAATTATATTGTGAACTATTTTTATAATGGTGTGGGAAATGGATATATTGGTAAATTGATACAAGGGACATTTAATGATCCGTTGGGCACTGGTGAACAAATCGCACAAAATCAGGAAAGCGGTCGTGACCCAGGCCATGCCATGATGACGGTAGCCGTAACGGCTAATCTTTGCCAGATGGCCTATACGTTCTTTCAGTGTAATCCATCAGTTCCGCAGCTCGATTTCTTTGCTGCCAATGATAATGCTGTAATGAAAATGGGGGAATACACAGCCTTGTTCAATCTGCGTGATGGAGATGATTTTATGAATCAAAATGGTAAATGGTTGATTAATAAATCTCAGATGCCATTTAATGAATATAAATATTGTATAGATTGCTCTTGTTCTAATCATAATCATGGTACCGTACATACGTCTGTCGCAGATGATGCAGGCCGCGGTAATCTTCGACCGGGATGGGAAATCTATTATAATCATTATGCAAAGATAAAGAATCAGGGTAATGGTTATAAATATGCAAAAATGGCTGCTGAAAAAATGCGTCCGGAAGGTGGTGCAGATGGCAGTTCACGTTATGGAACTAATAGTGGTGCATTCGACCAACTTGGTTGGGGGACGCTGATGCTCTATCGTGAATAAGGGCGGTAGAATTCATAAGGAATGACATAAAAAGGATATGTCTGATTTTTCAGATGTGTCCTTTTTTACAGAATAAGGTTTTCATTAATCAGGGTCTTTATTTGCAAGATTGGATTGAAATTCTCATCTTTGTGTATCAAATCAAGACGATTATGAACGAAGCGTTTCAGATGCCCAAGCGCAAGCGCATTCCTTATGGAATGATGAATTTTGTGGATGTCCGCGAACGTGATTGCTATTTCGTGGATAAGACTTCCTTTATTCCGTTGTTGGAGGCTTCCAACATGTTTTTCTTCTTTATCCGTCCGCGCAGGTTCGGGAAGAGTCTGACCATTTCCATGCTTCGACATTATTATGATGTGTTGGACAAGGATAATTTTGAGAAGTGGTACGGTGATTTGTACATCGGTCGGCACCCCACACCGGAGCGTAATTCTTATCTGGTGGTTTATCTGAACTTTGCAGTGGTCAATGCAGAGTTGGATAACTATCGGCAGTCTTTGGATGCCCACTGTAACACCAGGTTCAGTTCTTTCTGTGACGATTATGCCGATCTTTTACCATTTGGTATAAAGGAAGAGTTACAGACTAAGAATGGTGCTGTGGAGCAATTGGATTTTCTGGTGGATGCATGTCGGAAGGCTGGGCAACAGATTTATCTGTTCATTGATGAGTATGACCATTTCACCAACAATATACTGTCTGAACCGACTTGCTTGGACGACTACAAGAGTGAAACTCATGGCACGGGCTATCTGCGCAATTTCTTTGATACAGTAAAAGCCGGTACAGACTCCGCCTTGAAGCGTGTGTTCGTGACGGGTGTCAGCCCGGTGACTATGGACGACCTGACGAGCGGCTTCAACATCGGCACGAACTACAGCCTTTCGCCGGAGTTCAACGAGTTGGTGGGATTTACGGAAGCGGATGTGCGGGCCATGCTGGAGTATTACGCCACCACGTGCGAGTTCCATCATACCACGGACGAGCTGATAGAAGCCATGAAGCCGTGGTACGATAACTATTGCTTTGCTGAGGAAAGCTACGGGCACACCACGATGTACAACAGCAACATGGTGCTGTATTTTGTGGATAACTATATCCGCAGCGGCTGTGAATTGCCGAAAAAGATGATTGAGGAGAACATACGCATCGACTACAACAAACTGCGGATGCTGATTCGCAAGGACAAGGAGTTCGCGCACGATGCCTCCATCATCCAGACGATTGTGCAGCAGGGCTATACCACGGGTGACCTGAAGACGGGCTTCCCCGCCGAGCAGATTGCCGACCCGGACAACTTCGTCAGCCTGCTGTACTACTTCGGTATGCTGACCATTGACGGCACGATGGAGGGGGATGTGAAGCTGAGCATCCCGAATCAGGTGGTGCGCGAGCAGATGTATAATTACCTGCTTGACAACTATCAGGAGAGTGGGCTGGAAACTTATGCTTTGGAACTCCGCCAGCACTATAAGGCGATGGCTTACCGTGGTCAGTGGCAAGGCTATTTCCAATATATAGCGGACTGTATCAAGACGTTCTCTTCGCAGCGCGACAAGCAGAAAGGAGAATACTACGTACACGGTTTTACGTTGGCACTGACCTCACAGAATCCGTTCTACCGTCCGGTGTCCGAACTAGACAACCAGGAGGGTTATGCCGACATCTTCCTGCTGCCCATGCTGGAAGCCTATAAGGACATGAAGCACAGCTACATCATCGAACTGAAGTATGCCAAGAGCGGCGACAGTGCGGAGCGCGTGGAGGAGCTTCGGCAGAAAGGCATCCTGCAGGCCAACCGCTATGCAGCCACGGAGATGGTGCGGCGTCACGTAGGGCACACACAGTTGCACAAGCTGGTGGTGGTGTTCCACGGTGTGGATATGGTTGTGTGTGAGGAAATATCCTAAAGCAAAAGTGATGTATATAAATCATGCTGCGTGTTTTATTATAGGCATGCTTTATAGAATGGTATTATAAGTTCACCGCTGTTACATATGATTGTAGCAGCGGTTTTTCCTTTTTATAATCTTTCTTAATTAATTGAGACTCTTAGTCTCAAATTCTTAAACGTCTGAATTTCAATTTGTTTTGAGTGAATGAGTCTAAAGGAATTAGTTGAGAACTATCTGGCCTTCTGAAGTTCTTTAGTCTATATTATTTCTTATAATTTTGCTTTCACAATTAAGGAAAAACGAAACATTAACCAATATTAAAAGTACCATGGAAAACGATTTGCATACATCCATTCATCTCATTGCCGATTCTTACGGAGCCTACCATGAGCAGATCTTTTTCTATATTCATAAAAGAATCAAAAGTCGGGAAGATGCAGAAGACCTCTCACAAGATGTCTTTGTCCGTCTGATGGACTATGAACAGTTGCTCTGTGCGGAGACGGTGAAAAGCTTCATTTATACCATAGCCCGAAATCTGGTGATTGATTATCTGCGTCGCTACTATAAGGCACAGGAAGTTACCTCTTATATATATGACAGTGTTCCCCAGGGAACAACCGAAACAGAAAGTGCAATCATGGCGCGTGACCTTCAGGCACAGGAACTGAAGTGTTTGCGTTCGCTTCCAGCTCAGCGTCGTAAAATCTATATGTTAAACCGCTTTCAAGAAAAGAGTTCATCGGAAATAGCCGAGACGCTGCAGCTCTCACGTCGCACGGTAGAGAATCATCTGTTCATCTGCCGCAAAGAAGTGCGTGCCTATCTGAAGCAGTGCATTTGATAAGAGAAATAAACGTTATATTTGTGTTAATTTACATGGAATGCATAAACCGTATAATTAAAAATCTACAATATATGAAGAACTTAGTTTATATTCTTGTGCTTTTATTATTTTGTGTGGGGTGCGCCGTAAAAGAAGCTAAGCAATTGTCCAATCCGATAGTAGATGGATATTTTGCCGATCCATCCATTGTGCAGTATGAAGGTAAATATTATATTTATGCTACGATTGACCCTTGGGGAGGTAATGAATTGGCAGTGTTTGAAACTAATGATTTTATGCATTTTAATCGGGTTCATATAAACTGGCCAACCAAGGAGGCTTGTACCAGTTCAACTTCAGGAAAAGATAAGGTGTGGGCTCCATCTGTAGTTCAAGGAGCAGACGGCTTTTTTTATATGTACGTATCAGTGGGTAATGAAATTTGGGTGGGTAAGGCTGCACATCCGTTGGGACCTTGGAAGAATGCAAAACAAGATGGCAGTCCTTTGATTCAGCGGAACCAAATACCCGGTTATCATATGATTGATGCAGAGTGCTTTATTGACGATGACAAGAAGGCTTATTTGTATTGGGGCTCTGGCTTGAATTGGAAAAATGGAAAATGCTTTATGGTTCAATTGGCCGACAATATGGTTGACTTTTTATGTGAACCGCGAGATGTAACACCTCCTGATTATTTTGAGGGTCCGGTAATGATGAAAAGGAATGGAACTTATTATTTGATGTATTCCAATGGTAAGGCAATAGATTGTACTTATAATGTGCAGTATGCCACGAGTAATTCTCCTTGGGGACCGTTTATAAAGGGGATTAATAATCCTATATTGTTCACTTCTGCTGATAGTGTGACTGTTGGTCCCGGACATCATACAGTGTTTTCACATGAGGGGCAAGATTATATACTCTATCATCGGATTTATCCTCAAGATAAGGATTATGTGCTGAGACAGCTTTGCCTAGATAGCTTGAAATTTGATGTCAAAGGCAACTTGGAGAAGGTAGTACCCAAGGGGGTCTCTTCATTTATGGAGTAATGTTTAATGTATTTAGTTGAAAATAAAGATTTTTACTATGAATCATCTGAAATTTGATAATAAAACGTGCAGACGGCTGAAATCCTTGATTTCTGTTTTTTGTCTGACTGCTATGGTAGGTTGTACATCGTTCAATGATGTAGAAGTTCATTCGTATGCTCCTTTTGTTATTCCTGACAAAGGATTGGCCGGTGAAGCTTATCCGTTTCATGTGAAGGATGATGTCTTGTCTGCCCGCTATGATGTGAAAATTTCCGGTTGTCCTGTTATGGCTGTGCAGTATAATAGCAATGGAAACGGAAACCAAGGCTATTGCATGGATGTGGCTCGGTTTTCATCGAATTCTTTAACTCCTAAGGTGGAAATTCTGATGAAAGGAGATGATACAATTCATACAGTTACGGTTCATCCGGTAAGGTATTATCCGCAAGTGTCACTCACACTCAGTGAGGATAAGAAAAAATTAACCTTTAATCTGTCCGAGAAGCTCCCTTATGCAATTGTAGCTATCAATGGGGGAGATCCGCAGGATGCAACAGAAAAGAATCCGCAACTGACTCTGATTAATGATCCGTTGGAACAGAAAGAAAACATTCCTAACTGTTCAGATCCTAATGTGTTAAATTTCAGAGCGTTTGCAGAAGAATATCTCAGAAAACATCCTATAACAGATTCCATCGGTGATATTTGTCGCTCGGCTGGCAGTGTGACAGACACCAGCTTGAATGATGAACGCTTGTTTACTTGGAATTATGATGAGGGAAAGTTTGTGTCTTATGCAGATAAAAAAGTGGCATTTCCCAACAAAAGAGCAAGAAATGCCAATGATGTATCAGATGCTTTGCAGGCAGCTTTGGAACTGATTAGGATTACACCAGAACTCAATACACTCTATATACCTGCCGGTGTCTATCTTTGGTCTGGTTTGCGTATTGTCAATTGGAATGGTGATGTGCAGAAGGGAGGAAAACCTCTTTATGTCTATACAGAAGAGAATGCATTGATGATCAATCGCTTGAAAGAGTGTAGAGAGGCTTTGGAACCGGCAATCTTTATCGACCATTCCAGTTATGTGACCATTTCAGGACGAGGAGTACATGACGGACAGGGCTGTGTTACTTGTTTCTTCGACAGGAAAGATGCCAGAAACACTCCGCATCAAGGTGGTTCTGTTATAAGGCACTCCAATCATATTCGATTCACAGATACTTATATGCGAAACAGTCAGCAGTGGAATTGGGAAACCCATAGTTCGGAAGATGTAGAACTGAATAATATCAAAGGTCTTTCTCCTTATTATCATGCATGGGTTGATGGCCTGAATCTGTCTAGCGGAAAGAATATTACGGTAAACGGCTCCATCACTTTAGGGAATGATGATATTTTTGCTACTGGACATTATAATCCCTCTGATGAATTTCCGCGTCGTACTTATAGAGAGAATCCCTCTATAAACCTTCAAAATACGGATGCCAATCCGGCTGAAATCAGACATACGTTTGCTGCTGCAGGCGTGTATAATAAAGACCGGTTATCATGGAGTACGATTGATTCGGAGAATATTCGCGTAAGTAATGCGATAGGGTGGACACGCACTGCACATTGTATTCGTGCAGGAGCCAATACGCTGATTGGAAATCCGGAAGTAGCTCCCCGAGGCCGTGCTTTGAAGAGTTACTATTTCGACAATTTCCATGCCGTTGCAGGCAGGAATGCCGGAGGGGATATCCGCTTTCAGAATGATGAACAAATCTGTTATCCGTCTTATGAAGAGATTGTGATTAAAAATTGCTCATTTTGGGCACCGGGCAATTATTGGGCTAGAATTCCAACAGATATAGATAAACAACACCAAATACGTAATGTGATTTTGGAGAATTTATATTTTGTAAAACCCGTTGAAAAGCCTTTTGCCGAATTTTCCGGTATTGACAGTTTGGTGGTAAGGGATTTATATTTCGGTGGAAAGTTGGTTAAAAACATTACAGAATCTGATATTCCGATGAAAATGGATTCTGTTATGGTGTTTCGTCATGGAGTAAAATAGAAAAAATACTGTTTTTATTATTGCTAATTCTAAAAAATGTAATTGAAATACAGTAATTATTATTAACTTTAAAGTGGATAGTTATGAGAAATGTTTTATGGAAATTATCATCTAGTAGATTCCTATTTTCCGCTGCATTGGCAACAACTATTTATGTAGGCTTGCCTGTTAGGGCTTTTGCTTATGTCACCGATGTAGAAACAGCAATGCAGGTTAGCACTGTAGAAGGTTTAGTATTAGATGTACATGGAGATCCTATTGTTGGTGCCAATGTCATGGTAAAAGGTACTACTAATGGTACTATAACAGACGTTGAGGGTAAGTTTAGATTGAATAATATAAATTCTGGGGTATTGATTGTGTCATTCATAGGATATCAAACCCAAGAAGTAGTAGTCAAAGGAAACGAGAAGTCTTTGAGAATAGTTTTAAAAGACGATACTGAATTATTGGACGAAGTAGTTGTAATGGCTTACAATTCAACGGTTAAAAGGAAACTAACTAATGCAGTGACATCAGTAGATACAAAACAGATTAGTGATTTGGCTGCTTATTCTAGCGTTTCTCAAGCTTTGCAAGGACGTACCCCAGGTGTGTATATCAATAATACTACTGGTATGCCTGGCTCAACTCCATCATTGAAAATTCGTGGAAATGATGAGCCTTTATATGTTATTGATGGTATAGTGCAAGATGCAGAGACTTTTAATAGACTTAATTCCCAAGATATCGAAAGTCTTACTATAATGAAAGACGCAGCTTCTGCTGCTGTTTATGGTGCTGTGGCAGGTAATGGTGTTGTTGTTGTTAAAACAAAATCTGGAAAGATTGGTAGAACAATTGTAAATTATACATTTGACCAGCAATTTAATCAACCGACAAATCGTAAAGATAATATAACTTCTTATGAACTGGCTAGTACTGCGAATAAGATAAGTGATATGTTTGGGCAAGAGCTACCGTATTCTCCCGAGGCATTGGAAGCGTATCGTACAGGGTCTGATCCTATCAACTATCCTACTATAGATTGGTGGGATGTTGTAATGCGTAAGTTTTCAACAGCGCAAAGGCACTCTTTGACTGTAGATGGTGGAAATGAAGATACACAATATCATATGTCTTTAGGCTATTATAATCAAGGAAGTTTGGCTAAACCAATAAATGGTGAAGAGGTATTTGCCTTTAAACGATATAATTTTGGTGTAAATGTCAATCATTCTTTTCAAGAGATTGGTTTGAAGGTAGGTTTCGACTTTAAAGGTTCTTTAAATACGAGTAAAGGGAAAAATGAAGGTCAGATAGCAAGTACTGCTAAGACTTTATCTAATGTGCGTCTTTATAATACTGAAGGTAAATATTACGCAAATACTCCTTATTTGGCAATACATCCTGAAACTGGATATAAAAAAACAAAAAAACCTATTATAAATACGCGTGTTAATCTGGATTGGGATGTTATAGGAGTAAAAGGTCTAAGAGCAACTTTCGTAGGGAACTATAGAAGCTGGAATTCTAGTGAAAAGAATTGGAATAATGCATATGTTCCTTCTTATTATGATGATGGTAGTGCCTTTGCAGCTACTGTTTCCCCTTCTTTAAATATGAGAAAGGATGATGGTTGGCGTTATGAAATAAATGCAGGATTGCAATATAAAAAGACAATAGCAAATAATCATTTTTTGGACGTAGGCGCATATTATAATCAATTGGAAGAGTATAGTGAGTGGATTAGTGCTGAGCGGTTGGATTATCTGTCTTCTTCAGTAGATGAATTATTTGCAGGTCCTGAATCCTCTATGAAGAATAGTGGTAGTGCAAGTGAAAAGGGGCGTTTAGGTTTTATTGGAGTTTTGAATTATGATTATAAGGGAAAATACTTGTTATCAGCAAATTTTCGGTACGATGGTAGTGATAACTATGCTAAAGGAAATCGTTGGGGATTTTTTCCGTCGATGTCATTAGGTTGGGTTGTGTCTGATGAAAAGTTTATGAAGTCAATCAATGAATTGCTTAAATTGAATTTGTTCAAGATTAGAGGTTCTTGGGGTAAGACTGGTGTTGAGAGTTCACGTTTTTCACATTTTTCCAATTGGAAATTGGAGAATGCAAATTTTGATGTAGATGGTAAACGAGCACCATCAGTTTCTATCCCTGGCTTGATTTCTCCCGATTTGTCTTGGTATTCTACTACATCATTAAATGTTGGTTTAGATTATGCTTTTTTGAATAATCGCTTGAGTGGTTCAGTCGATTATTTTATTCAAAATACTAAAGGATATTTGATCAGTCCATCTAATTTTTATACGACACCTTTAGGAACAAGCTTGCCAAAAATTAAATCAGATGATAAATATAGAAGAGCTGGTGCTGAATTAATGTTGCGTTGGAAGGATAGAATTGGTAAATTGAAATATGAAGTAGGTGCTAATATATCTTTTTATGATAAATTATGGATTAGAAAGACTGAAGATTTGACAACTGCTGCCAATCCATTGACAAGTGAAGTCGGTAAGACTATTTCAGATGGAAAACGTACATGGATTACTAATGGTTTGTATCAAGATATAAATGATTTGTTAAATAACCCTCATGCATCATGGACTTCAAATTTAGTAACAGGTGATATCAAATATGTAGATGTTAATGGTGATGGAAGAATAGATACTGATGCGAAGTTTTCTGATGATAAAGTTTTTAATAAAAGAAAATCAGAGCCTTTAATGCAGTATGGTATTGATTTTTCGTTGGAATATGAAGGCTTCTATTTAAGCGGATTGATTCAAGGTGCTGGAACTAATTGGAAATTTATTGGGCAAAATGCGATGCCTATGGGTGTGGATCGTTTGCGATATGGTAAAGAGTTAGATTATTGGACACCTGAAAATAAAGGTGCACGTTTCCCTATCTTGGATCCAGGAACTGGTCGTACTAATAATAATCAAAAAGAAATAACCTTTTGGATGGTTAACTGTGCTTATTTGAGATTAAAAAATCTTCAAATTGGTTATGATTTTAAGCATAGATTCTTAAAAGATATTCCTTGGATTTCTAATGCAAAACTTTCCTTAGTAGGCCAAAATCTATTGACATTCTCGGATGCGAATTATTTTATGGATCCAGAGCAAGGAAATACTGAAAATAATGGATATCCAATAACTAGAACATATTCAATTGTATTAAGTATAGGATTTTAAAAACAAATGATTATGAAGATTAAGAATATATTTTTGCAAGCCGTGTTGTTGAGTGGTATGCTTTTAGGACATTCTTGCATGGATGTGCTGGATAAAAAACCCTTGGATTTGATGACTGAACAAGATGTTTGGAGTGATGTGAATTTAGCACAAGCGACTATTAATTCGTTTTATGGTAATTTTGATTATTTTACAAAATTTAGTGGCGATGGAAAACTTCGTGGCGCAGATTGTCAGACAGATCAGTTTTGGACGCATTGGCAACTAGGTGGGTGTTCTGATGATGCAGGTTGGACTACATCAACAGATTTTGGTTGGAATATTTTTGGTGATATTCGAAAGGCAAATATCGCTATTGCTCATCTTACGGATGAAAGTGTGCGGAATGCCTTAGGTGGACAAATCGCTGATAATTTATTGGGGCAGGCTTATTTTTTAAAGGCTGTTGCTTATTATCGGCAAGCCAGAAAATTTGGTGGTTGGATTTTGGTTGATGAATCGTTGGATGATTTAGGGAATCAAGCTTCTAAGGATCAGATTGCGGCATCTAAATTTCATTTGCCTCGAGCTACAATGAAAGAAACTTACGATTATTTGATTAAATTATGTGAAGATGCTGCTTCCTTAATGAATGCGAAAAATAAGTTTGGTGAGTTGTCAAAAGGTGCTGCTTATGCATTGTTGTCAGAAGCGTGTTTGCATGGTGCAATTTATATGCAAAAATATGAAAATGTAGACCCAAAATCTTATTTAGAAAAAGCTATTTGGGCAGTAGAGCAGATTGATGGATTGGGACTATATTCCTTAGTATCGTATGAGGATTATGGTAAAATGTTTAAGAGTTATGAATATGCAAAGAATTGTCCGGAAATAATCTTGAATAAACAGAGGAATAGTTTGTATACTACTACTGAGCATGATGATAATCGATATTTTATTCATCCTACAGGTGCAGTTTATCTAAATCATAATAAATTAAATCTTTCATTTCAGCCTTTAGAGGGATTTACAGCTTGGGGATACGGTACTATTTCTCCAACTCCACAACATATTGAAAGAGCTTATTATGTTATTGACACAGATGGTAAGGCTCGTAGATTTGAAGAATCTAATTTATTTGCCGAAAATATTGATATAGTAACAGAAGAAGATGTTGTTGAAAAAGGTAAGATTAGAGAAAAACGTAAACTTAAATCGGAATCATCTTATGAATCAATTACGGACTTGTTGTATTCAAATCGTGATAAGCGTTTTTACGCTTCTATAGGGTATGATGGTTCGATGTTATTCAATAATAAGATCTATATGCGCACTGGTGGTAATTATCATGCATATTCTTATATTAAAACAAATAGAGAGAGAGGATCTGTTACTGGTTATGTATATAAAAAGTTTGTTGTAGAGACACAACCTAGTCCAGATAAAGCACCAGTGGATTTAACCCGTCCAATATTTCGTTTAGGTCGTTGTTATTTAAATGCAGCAGAAGCTTATATTCATTTGGGAGATGAAAAGAATGCTCGGAGCTATATAAATAAAACTAGAGTTACACACGGAGGATTACCGGCATTAACAACAGAATCAGGTAAAGAGTTGCAGAAAATATATATAGATGAGCGTGATGCTGAGTTAGATTTAGAGAATGATAGATATTGGACTCTTATGAGGACATCTTTATCTTGGGGTGCTATGCAGGAAAGTGGTTATCCTGATGATGCAAATAAAGGTGGAGTTATTCCGATATTAAATGGTGGTGACCAAAATGGAGAGAATGTTGCTGCTCTAGAAATAGAGGTTTTGGGAGATGCAAAAGTTGAAAAGAATTTTGTTGCTCCAAAATCTTACTTCTTGAGAGAATTGTATTCACCTCAGACAGATCGTTTTTTCAGATTCACTCCCGAAAAAAGATATTTGTTTCCGGTTCCGCAAAGTGAAATAGACCAAAATGATAATATTAATCCAGAAGACCAAAATGAAAATTGGAAGTAAAAATCTAATAGTTTGCGTTATGAAAAAATACAGTATTTTATGTGCATTTTTAATGTCTTTCTTGTTCTCTTCTTGTTTAAAGGATGGTTTGGAAGAAGGTGAGTTTTCCTCTGAATGTGATGTTACAGATGTTAAATTTGAGCATCGCTGGGCAGATGAAATGGATACACCAGGAATGGCAAAATTGCTTTTCAAGGAAATGCAAGTTAAAAAAACTATTGATAAGGAAAATTGTATAGTAGAAGTAATCATTACTGTTCCAAAAGCTGATGGGAATTATCCTGTAGAGCAAAGAGAAGTGACGGCTTTATCAAATCTAGCATGCTCTTTTTTTGTTTCTAGAGCTGCAAGTGTAAAGCCTTTGAATGGTGCTCCTAAATTAGGTACTATGGGTGACTATTCTACAGATTGCACATATAGAGTAATCTCTGCTTCAGGTAAATATAAAGACTGGACATTAAAGGTTGTTGATTTTGTTAAATAGTATTGTTTGATGTGTTTATTAGGGTTTATTGAATAATTTGTTTGCAATATAGTTTTTGTATAATATATTATTTAATAAGCCCTAATGTGTTAAACTTAGTAGTAATGTTAGTTCGTTATCTTTATTGGATTACGTGTTTGTTTTTTGCGGTACAGATACATGCACGTGAGTTTATACATCCGGGTCTGCTACATTCATTGCAAGATATAGAACGGATACAGAAATTTGTTGAAGAAAAGGTTTATCCAGCAATGGGGTCTTATGAGTTGTTGAGGAAGCAGCCAGGATCTTCTTATGCTTATGTGATGAAGGGTCCTTTTGAAAATATTAGTCGTGCTGGTCTGTATGGATATACTAAGGCACCTTGCGAAAGCGATTGCAATGCTGCTTATTACAATGCTTTGATGTGGATTATCACGCATGATATCCGTCATGCAGATAAGTCAATGGAGATTCTTCGCGCGTATGCACGTACTTTAAAAAAAATACACGGACCAGATGATCCTTTATGTGCAGGTCTTCAGGGGTTTATGTTGATTAATGCGGCAGAATTGATGCGTTATACTTATATGGACAAAGATTATGCTGATGGGTGGACATCAGCCGATACAAAAATAATAGGGCGGATGTTCAGAGAGGTATTTTTATCGGTTCTCGAAACATTTGTTCAAGCCGAGCCATATGCTAATGGAAATTGGGGCGGTTCGGTAAATAAAATGCGATTGGCCATTGGCATTTTTCTAGATGATGAGGCTCTTTATAATAAGTCTGTTGACTTCTTTTATCATAGTAAAGACAATGGTAGTCTGCCTAACTATATTGATGAAACAGGCCAACTTCAGGAGAGTGGACGTGATCAGGCTCATTGTATGCTTGGTGTAGGGGTGCTAGCTGAACTGGCTGAATGTGCTTGGAAGCAAGGAGATGATTTGTATAGTGCACTTGGTAACAGATTATTGAAAGGTTATGAGTATTTGTCAAAAGTGAATTTAGGTTATACGGATGTGCCATTTAAAATTTGGAATGATGCTACAGGTAAGTATGGAAATTGGAAGAATATGGGAGAAGCGGCTATGGGTGAATTCCGCTCTGTATTTGAAATTGCATATAATCATTATGTTTTTCGTCGTGGACTGAAAATGCCCTATACAGAGATGGTTTTGCATCGTATTCGTCCAGAAGGCGTTGGATGGACTTGCGATAATCCAGGCTTTGGGACTTTGCTGTTCTACTTAGGTGATAATGAACAGCCTGTAGAGAAAGGCCGGATTTGCGAGCACCTTCTGTATTCATGGAAGAATTGGAACATGAAAACCCCTTCACTTCTGCCTGTAGGCAATGAACTTCGTTTGGTGTCGCCGGGTATCGCAATGAGTAAGAGCAGAGTTGAATATGATGCTGGGAAATATCCTTATATTAAAGTTAAATTCAGCCATTATCCTCAAGGTTGCAAGAAGGCATGGTTAAGATTGAGTTATAGTGTCAACAGTGCTCCTGAATTTTGGACATTTAATGAAAGTGATGCCAAAAAAGTATCTGATGATACGTTTGTCTTTAAGATACAGGATTCTACTTCCAATAATGATACACCTTTTGCCAAACGATGTATTCCAATAACCATTATGCTTGATTTTGGAGATGTTCAAAGTGTCGGTATTGATAGTATTATTTCAATATCAGATATTGTTTTCTGAAAGATAAATAAGATAAGCATTTAGTAGCACTTTAGCTAGTATATAGAAGGTTCTAGTTATTGTTTCTATTGTTGTTGATTATGTTAGATGATAAACATACTGCGTGGGGCGATTTCGATGTTCGTTTCTTGGAAAGCAGATGTTATGGATAATCAGTTTAATGCATTGATCGGGCTGATTGTGAGTTTAGTTCAAAGTGGCTATCTTACTATCAAAGGATAAAATTTTTAATTCTGCATTTACAATTAGGCAAGTATCACTAAACTATCTTTTACATGTTGTTTTGTTTAATGGAACAATGTGTGGGTGCATAAATGAAAAAATGTCACCTGTACGATAGAATAATGGAAGTATGGCTGGTAAGGTAATATTTATACCATAAGCAATATGTGATATTTTGGAATTGGAAATAGTAATTGTTCCGATGAGAAGATAAAATAATATGAATGATTAGGTAATGTTTATCTTAAATTCGTATTATAAACAAAAGAACGTTTATAATACTGATTTATGATGAAAACTATAAAACTAGTATGTCTTATAGCTGCATTTTGTTCAAATGTGCAAATAATTTGGGCGCAATCAAAACTAGTTACTTATGCGGCACCAGATGGGGCAGAACTTAAGAAGGATTTTTTAGTTTCTGTGCGTCAGCCGGGAGGTGTGTGGAAACCACTTGATACGTATGCTGTGAAAGTAGATGAGGTGCGTGATACGCGTCATCATGTTGAAAAAGCTTCGTTGGCTTACTTCGATTTTGAGGGGGAGGTGGAGGTTTCTGTGAAATACCGTCTTGGTAGGATAGATGATGCTTGTGTCCGTCCTCTTTCTTATGGTATTCAACCACTGATTAAGGATAGTCTGTTAACTTTCATGTTATCTTCCCCCTGTAATTTATCTGTTGAAATAAATGGAGATATTTTTCATAATCTGCATTTGTTTGCCAATCCGATAGATAAGAACAATCCTTTATACACCAAGTCGTTACGACAGATTAAGCGCGACCGTAATTTGATTTATTTTGCTCCCGGCTTGCATCAGTTGCCCAATGACTCATTGAATGTTCCTTCGGGGAAGACTGTTTATGTGGCAGGAGGTGCTGTGGTGAAAGGGTGTATATATGCAGACGGTGTGCGTGATGTGAAAATATTGGGACGCGGCAAGGTGCATCCGGAGGGACGTGGAGCGGGAATTCAGATTAGAAACTCTAAGAATGTGCTGGTAGAAGGATTGATTTCTACTCAGTGTCCTACTGGAGGTTCGGATAGTGTGACTATCCGCAACGTGAAGGTGATAAGTTCTTATGGCTGGGGAGATGGTTTGAATGTCTTTGCCAGTAATAATGTGTTGTGGGATGGTGTGTTCTGTCGCACTTCTGATGACTGCACCACAGTATATGCTACTCGTAAGGGATTTACTGGTGGTTGCCGGAATATTCGTATGCAGCATGCCACGTTGTGGGCAGATGTGGCTCATCCTATCTTTATCGGTCTTCATGGCAATGTAGAGCATCCGGATACTATAGAAAACATTCAGTATGTGGATATTGATATCCTGGATCATCGTGAAAAGCAATTGGATTATCAAGGTTGTATGGCTATTAATGCTGGTGACGAGAATCTGGTGCGCAATGTACGTTTTGAAAATATTCGTATAGAGAACTTCCGGCAAGGGCAGCTGTTGAATCTTCGCATTTTTTATAATAAAAAATACTGTAAAGCTCCAGGACGAGGTATTGAAAATGTATGGTTCAAGGATATAGATTATCAGGGAACACGTGCCGAATTGTCTATTATTTCTGGCTATAATGAAGATCGAAAGGTAAAAAATATCCATTTTGAGAATTTGAAGATTAATGGTGAACATATATCAGACGATATGTCTGGTAAACCTAAATGGTATAAAACAGGAGATATGGCGCGTATTTTTATCGGTGAGCATGTGGAAGATGTTTCTTTTCAATAAATAGTAGTATTAACATAATATGAATTATAGAAACTTTTTATGGTTTGTGGCTTCCTTATTGTCAGTCACAAACCTTTGGGCACAATCTGTCTATCCGGGACAGCACGAAAACAAGCTGGATAAAAAGGATATTGCCGCTATGCGGGTGAAGAGTTTTAATTTGAATGATGTTAGATTATTACCAAGCAGGTTTCGGGACAATATGATGCGCGACTCCATCTGGATGGTATCGTTAGATGTTGACCGGCTGCTTCATAGTTTCCGAACCAATGCCGGTGTATTTGCCGGTAGGGAAGGGGGGTACATGGCTGTCAAGAAATTGGGAGGTTGGGAGTCATTGGATTGTGAGTTGCGCGGCCATACTGTAGGGCATTTGTTGTCCGCTTATGGTTTGATGTATGCGGCTACCGGCAGTGAGGTGTTTAAGCAGAAAGGTGACAGTTTGGTCAAAGGTCTCTCAGAAGTTCAACAAGCTCTCGGTAATGGATATATCAGTGCATTTCCGGAAGAACTGATAAACCGCAATTTAAGAGGGGGGGCGGTATGGGCACCTTGGTACACGATCCATAAACTTTATTCGGGATTGATAGATCAGTATCTATATGCGGATAATATTCTTGCTTTGGATGTGGTGAAGCGTGGTGCAGATTGGGCTTATGTCAAGCTAAAGCCTCAGTCAGAAGAAGTCAGACGTCGGATGATTCGGAATGAATTCGGAGGCATCAACGAATCTTTTTATAATTTGTATGCAATAACCGGGAAAGAATGCTATCGCTGGCTGGCTGAATATTTTTACCATAACGATGTAATGGATCCGTTGAAAGTGCAGAAAGATGATTTGGGAACTAAACATACAAACACCTTTATTCCTAAGGTTATAGCAGAGGCTAGGAATTATGAATTGACAAAAAATGCGGCAAGTAAGCAGCTAGTTGATTTCTTTTGGCATACCATGATTGACAGTCATACTTTTGCACCTGGATGCAGCAGCCAAAAAGAGCATTTTTTTGATACTAAACAATTCTCTAAGTATTTAAATGGCTATACGGGAGAAACGTGTTGTACTTATAACATGCTTAAATTGAGCCGGCATCTGTTTTGCTGGACAGCAGATTCTAAAGCGGCAGATTATTACGAACGGGCATTGTACAATCATATTTTAGGGCAGCAAGACCCTCAATCTGGTATGGTGTGTTATTTTCTGCCTATGTTAAGTGGCGCTTATAAAGTGTATAGCACACCAGAGAATTCTTTCTGGTGCTGTGTGGGTAGTGGCTTTGAAAGTCATGCTAAATATGGTGAAGCTATCTATTATCATAATGAAAAAGGTATCTATGTCAACTTGTTTATACCATCCGTAGTCAATTGGCATGAAAAGGGATTGGTTTTGCGTCAGGAAACGTCTTTCCCTGAGTCGGAAACGACCAAACTTATGCTTAACTTGAAACACCCGTTGCGGACTTCTGTTTATTTGCGTTATCCCTCTTGGAGTGGAAAACCGGATATTCGGGTAAATGGTAAATTGATGGCTGTGAAGGCAAAGGATGGTTCTTATATAGAGTTGAATCGTGAATGGAAAGACGGTGATTGCATAGAGGTGACTTATCCTATGGAACTGCGGATTGAGACTACACCCGATAATCCGGAAAAAGGTGCTTTGCTCTATGGACCTGTTGTGTTGGCAGGAGAACGAGGTACAGAAAACATGAAACAGCCAGCTCCTTTTTCGAATCCGAAATTATATAATGATTATTACACCTATGATTATCAGATTCCTGCCGATTTAAAGTCTTCTATGAAGATGGATGTAAAGCATCCGGACAAGTTTTTAAAGAAAATCGGAAATGAATTGAAATTTATTTCCAGTGAGGGGGATGTGTTACGCCCATTGTATGATCTGCATCATCAACGCTATGTGGTATATTGGGATTTAAAGCAACCAGTTTCCATAAAAAAGACTTGTAGCGGTGATTTAATTGCTGATCAGACTATATTCGATTATGTTTCAGGTAAAGAGGGCGAAAGGGCATATTTACGTTTGCCAAGAGGTGCCAAACAGGTAAAAGCTGTTTTATATTGTCATCAGAATATGACAGAAGAAGTGCTGTTCCGCAGCAAATTTTTCTGTTCCAAAATGGATAGCCTAGGAGTAGCAATGGCTTTTATTCAGCGGGGTTCTCAGAATTGGGATGTACGTGAAGGTTGCCAGGAACGATTTGAACAGATAATGGATGATTTTGCTAAAGGCACAGAACATCCGGAAATAGCAACTGCACCCATAATTCCATTCGGTCATTCTGCGCAAGCTACTTTTCCATGGAATTTTGCAGCCTGGAATCCTGAACGTACGCTTTGTATTCTTTCTTATCACGGTGATGCGCCGCGTACGAATCTTTGTGGCTATGGGCGTGAAAATATAGAATGGGGGCGTACGAGAAACATCGACAGCATTCCCGGTTTGATGATTGAAGGAGAGTATGAATGGTGGGAAGGTCGTGTCCGTCCGGCTTTGGCTTTCCGGATGATGTATCCTGATAGTCGCATTTCTTTCTTGTGTGATGCAGGAAAAGGTCATTTTGACTTGTGTGAAGAGACTCAGGATTATATGGCAAGATTTATAGCAAAGGCTTTGGATGATTCACGTCCTAAAGGAGGTGTGCTTTATTCCCGGTGGAAGGAAGATGGAACAGAATCTAATAACCCTCATGAAATGTTTTGGTATCAAGACAAAGAAATGATGGAACTGACGAAGGCCAGGTATGAGGATTCGCGCGGCAAGAAGATGCAATATGTTTCAGCTCGGATGAACGGGAAACTGTTGGCTTATGATGAGAACAAGCATATCAAGTTGAATGCAGAAACTTCATCATTGGAGTTTTCTGTAGAGCCTGTATTTGTGAATCAGGAACGGAATATGATTAGTGAAGAACATGCTGCGGTTCGGCCTAAAGTGGTCTTGATTTCGGGTCCTGCCATTCAAACCGGAGAATATACATTCCGATTTGATCCGGATTATTTCGGGAAGGATCCCAAACGTCTGTGGACCGGAATCACTTTGTGCATTGAGGCTGATGGAGATGATAATTATAAATCAGCTGTGCAGGAACTGAATATTCAAGTAAAGTTAAAAGGGGAGTAAGGGAGGCCAAGTATTGATTATTAAGTTGTTTTAAATTGAAAAAGATCAGAATAATCTCTTTCTCTTTAGGTAATGTTTGATATATATCCGTATTATACTTTAAATCGAATAGTATAATACGGATTTATGATGAAAAATATTCAGCTAATTTGTCTTGCTGCTGCCTTCTTTATAGGCAGCCAAGAGGTATGGTCACAATCAGCTTCAGCGGCTTCTGTTTACTCTTCAGGTCTGGACAATGGTCCTGAACTGAATTTGGCTTCTCCAAATGGGAAGCAACAGGTTTGTTTCTTTCAGCAGCAAATAGCTGAAGGAAGGAAAGAGCTGTATTATCAAGTAAATTTTGAGGGTGAACCAGTGTTGGAGAAATCGAGGGCTGGCTTGCAGTTGGACAACCGTGTCTGGGAAATGGCAATAGGTATTCGTAAACTGAAACAGCCTGTTTGCTGGATGGATAATCTGGAGGTGGATTCAGTAGTCTATCAGCCTATGGTAAACAACGTGTGGCATCCTTTGTATGGTGAGCGAAGCACCGTAGTTGATAAATATAACGCCGGTACAATATACTTGTCGAAAAAAGACGGATCTGATTATCGATTGAATGTGGAAGTTCGTGCCTATGATGAAGGGATTGCTTTTCGGTATTATTTTCCGGAACACCCCAAAGCTTTATTTCATAAGGTGGTCGGCGATCTGACTGAATATACTTTTCAAAATGGTGCCAAGGCCTGGACGGAACAGTGGGCTCAAGCGTTTTTCGAACTGAAGGCGGTTGGTGATATTGACAAACCTGTGGAAAGGGCTTTGACTGTGGAACTGCCAAGCGGGAAATGGACTGCATTGACGGATGCGGATGTGGATGACTGGTGCCTGACAAAGTTTGTAGCCTCAAAAGAAAAACAACATACACTGACTTCTGTTATGTATAGTCCGGTAGATATTGTTACGTATTATGCCACACCCTGGAAGGTAATCATGACGGCAGATACACCGGGGGAATTATTGGAGAATAATGATATTATCACTAATCTGAATCCCCCCTGTGAGATTGCTGATGCTGAGGATTGGGTTAGACCAGGTAAGATTATGCGTGAGACTACGATTTCTACCGAAGGGGCTTTGGCTACGATTGATTTTTGTGCTGAACATAACATTCCTTATATGTTATTCGATTGGTTATGGTATTTACCTTGTACTTCTCACGATGGTGATGCTACGAAAGTGGTTGACAAGTTGGACATGCCGCGCGTAGTAGCTTATGGGAAGCAAAAAGGTGTAGGTATTTGGGTATATGTGAATCAGCATGCTTTGATGAAACAGGCTCGTGAATTGTTTCCGTTGTTGCGTCAGTGGGGCATTGTGGGGGTAAAATCGGGCTTTGTGCAATATGCCAGTCATCGCTGGGCTACCTGGGTACATGATTTGGTTCGGCTGGCAGCAGAAAATCATTTGATGATGAATATTCACGATGAATTCAGACCATCCGGTTTCAGTCGTACTTACCCCAATCTGCTGACTCAAGAGGGCATTTGCGGAAATGAAGAATTTCCGGATGCTACGCATAATGTAACGCTTCCTTTTACACGTATGATTAATGGAGCTGCCGATTATACGATTTGTTATTTTGATAAGAGGTTGAAGACTACGCATGCCCATCAATTGGCTGCATCACTGGTGTTCTATAGTCCGTTGCAGACTATCTTCTGGTATGATAAGCCTTCGTTTTATCACGATGAACCTGAGATGGAATGGTTTGAAAATTTAGCAACGGTATTTGATGAATCGCATATCTTGGAAGGTACTCCAGCTAAGAATATCATCATGGCTCGACGTAAGGGTGATCAGTGGTTTGTTGGTGCCATGACTAATAATGATGGTTCTCAGGAAACAATCAAACTTTCTTTTTTGCAGCCCGGACAGGAGTATATAGCTGCTATTTATACGGATGGTGGTGATGTTGTGAAGACGCGTACACAAGTGGTATGTACGTATTGGAGAGTGAATACTGATACGCAGTTAAAGTTCGACTTAAAACCTAGTGGAGGTGCTGCCTTGCGCCTGACCCCCATCAGTAAGCAGGAAGCTAAAAAATTTCCACGCTATCGTGGAAATAGATTATAATGCATTGAGTAGAATATAGAGGTTATACGTATTCTTATGTATATTGAATAGAAAAATATGGTAAGATTGTTATATGTAGGGATAATGTTTTGGGGATTCTGTTCTTCTGTGTATGGACAGTATGTTTCGAAGGTATGGGTAGCCGACTTGGGCAATGGGATGTATCAGAATCCGGTAATTCATGCGGATTATTCGGATCCGGATGTATGTGTTGTTGGGGGGGATTATTACATGACAGCATCCAGTTTTCAGTGTACGCCTGGATTACCCATCCTTCATTCCAAAGACTTGGTGAACTGGCGTTTAGTGAACTATGCTCTGAAGGCTTTGGCTCCAGAGGATTTTTATCAAATACCGCAACATGGAAAAGGAGTATGGGCACCTACCATCCGTCACCATGACGGTGAATTCTACATTTATTGGGGAGATCCAGACTTTGGTATTTATATGGTGAAGACAGATAATCCGCTTGGTGAATGGGAAAAACCTATATTGGTGAAATCCGGTAAGGGAATGATTGATCCGGCTCCGCTTTGGGATGAGGATGGAAAAGTCTATTTGGTGCATGCTTGGGCAGGCAGCAGAGCTGGTTTCAATAGTGTGCTGACGGTGTGTGAGATGAATGCTGAGGGTACCAAAGTGGTGGGAAATCCGGTCATGGTATTTGATGGGAATGATGGGGTGAACCATACGGTAGAGGGACCGAAATTCTACAAACACAATGGATATTATTATATATTGGCTCCTGCCGGAGGAGTTGCTACCGGCTGGCAGTTGGCTTTACGTTCGAAACAGGTATATGGACCTTACGAAACGAAAATTGTCATGGCACAAGGAAAAAGTGATGTCAATGGTCCTCATCAAGGTGCCTGGGTAGAAACTGAATTGGGGGAATCGTGGTTCCTTCATTTTCAAGACAAGGGGGTGTATGGCCGTGTGATTCATCTGAATCCGATGAAATGGGTGAACGGATGGCCGGTTATTGGGGTGGATAAAGATGGTGACGGCTGTGGAGAACCGGTGAAACATTGGCATAAGCCCAAGACTCTGCATTCGGTTGCTGTAGAAACACCTGCCGAGAGTGATGATTTTGATACTCGGACATTAGGCCTGCAGTGGGAGTGGCATGCCAATTATCAAGATTGGTTTGGCTTTACTTCTGACTTGGGATTTATGCGTATTTACAGCCATATTCTTTCCCGTGATTTTGTGAATTTTTGGGAAGTTCCTAATCTGCTTCTGCAGAAATTTCCTGCCGAATCTTTTTGCGCCACTACCAAGTTGAAGGTATCTGCTAAGGATGATGGACAACAATCTGGCCTGATAGTAATGGGGTGGGATTATAGCTATATCGGAGTGGAGAAACAGGATGAAGGATTTGTGCTGAAACAAGCTATCTGCAAAGATGCTGAGCAAAGGACTCCCGAACAGACTCAAGTGTTGGTCGAACTGCCTGCAAGCAGAACGTTTGAAGCCGGTCTTCTTCCGAACTATGAGCGTGATGTTTATTTACGCGTGAAGGTAGGAAAAGGAGGGACCTGTAATTTCTACTATAGTCTGGATGGTGATACCTATAAAAAGGTAGGGAAGCCATTCAAGGCCCGACAGGGAAAATGGATTGGTGCCAAGGTAGGATTATTCAGCACAGCACCTTACGGCAAGGAGCGTGGATGGGTGGATGTTGACAGTTTCCATATCTCTGAATGATAATCTTTTCTGTACGAATATTGTGAAGATAATAATATAGAATATATGAAAATTAAAACTTTTTTAGCAGGGTTGGGGATGGCTCTTTGTGCAGCTTGCTCTGTTGCTGATAAGGATTTTATACCAGATGAAGCTTTGGATTATTGTAGTCGTCAGGTGAATCGTACTCTAGGCGATTTGCACGCTTTGAAGGACGGTATTGATTATACCATGATGCCACGCAATGTGTTGGTTGGTGAACGGCGTTGGAATTGCCGAAAGGCTACAAAGGAAGAGTGGTGCAGTGGTTTCTGGCCAGGTGTATTATGGTATGATTATGAGTATACGCAAGATTCTCTCGTGAGAGAAGAGGCTGAAAAGTTTACAGAAAAATTGGGATTTCTTGCAGAAATTCCGGCTTTCGATCATGATCTGGGATTTCTGATGTTTTGCAGTTATGGCAATGGATATCGTTTGACAAAGAATCCGGAATATAAGAAAGTAATACTGAATGCTGCGGACAAACTAGCAGCGTTGTATAATCCCAAGGTAGGCACTCTTCTTTCTTGGCCCCGTAATGTAGATATGTTTGGGGGGCATAACACAATTATGGATAACATGATGAATCTGGAAATGCTTTTCTGGGCAGCTAAGCATGATGGAAACCCTTATCTTTATGATATTGCTGTAAGCCATGCAGATAAAACAATGAAATGCCATTTCCGTTCAGATTATACGTGCTATCACGTGGCTGTGTATGATACGCTTTCGGGAGATTTGATAAAGGGGGTTACTCATCAAGGGTATGCTGATGCCAGTCTATGGGCACGTGGGCAGGCTTGGGCTATTTATGGTTATACGATGGTTTATCGAGAGACAAAGAACCCGGTTTATCTGGATTTTGCACAGAAAGTGACAGATGTTTATTTGAGGCGTTTACCCGATGATTATGTTCCGTATTGGGATTTTGACGACCCGAAAATACCTAATGCTCCAAAGGATGCTTCAGCGGCCTGTGTTGTTGCTTCAGCATTGCTGGAACTCTGTGAATATGTGCCTGCAGATAAAAAGCAGGTTTATCTGAGTGCTGCCGAAAAGATGCTGGCCAGCCTCAGTTCTGCAACTTACCAGAGTCGAGGGGCTAGCCCATCGTTCTTGCTGCATTCCACGGGCCATCTGCCTGCAGGCTCTGAAATAGATGCTTCCATCATTTATGCTGATTATTATTATATAGAAGCACTGCTAAGACTCAAACGGCTTCGGGCAGGGATGTCTGTTGTATCTGAATATTAGACTGACTAAGAATGGCTCTTTCATCGGGGTGCCTTGTTCGTATCTGAACTGCATCAACTCCGTAACAATTCCGTACCATCTCCGTGCAGAGATACCTCTGCACGGAGATGGTACGGAATTGTTACGGAGTAATAGTAGTTGAGAGGCGTGCCGGGTTAAACTGTTCAGAGCGAACCTCAGAGGTGTAGCAGATAAGAAGTTCTTTCTATTCCGTATTGCTAAACTATATGCGTATCCCCCATTAAATTTCTACTGAGCCGATATTATAGAGAGTAGCAAATTGGATAAAATAAAAGCGAGAAATAATTGATATTGTTTCTCGCTTTCAGTCGACTATTGTCTTATACTGCCATAGGTAGACACATTATGAACAAATAAATGTGTACCAATT
>CALADS010000088.1 GCA_937890825.1 uncultured Bacteroides sp.
AAACGCATAAAGCTTGCTGGTACCATCCCCTTTCGGTCGGCCTGCGCCCGGTCTTCTTCCTCCCCTGCCGGATTTTTTCGGTTTGTTTTCTTGATTATCCATCGTTCTGCTGTTTAATTTCTGCACAAAGATAATCAGATTTCTGAAATACGTTATACGATTTTCACGTTATCTTTTTGAAAATCCGGGTCAGAGAACTCGACGGCTACATCGAACAGAACGATAAACAATGGCGCAAACCCACAGATTTCATTCCGACGGGTTTGCGCCATGTGTTTTTTTATGAGGAAGAAGAAATAAATCAAGCGATTTCTCTAATTCGAGCAAAATGCATTACACTACCAGGAATCGGTTCCAGCATATTCCACACAATCTGCATCTGTTTTCTAGTGCCTAGGTTTTTATATTCCCAACTATTCAACGTAACCCGCCCCAAATAAACATATCCCATAGTACGTGTTTTATCTTCCGAAAAAGTTTTCTGCTCGCGCACAAACAAAAGCATCGTTTGCGTTTCATTAATATAAGCTTTTCCCTCATTCGAATCAGGTTTCACGCGGTTCTGAGTATCCCACTGAAACAGATAGGGCGATAAGGCTTTGTCATCATAATCCGTCGTAGAACCTTCCTCTCGATTTTTAATGATATCCACAAACATGGCTTCCAACTTCAAATCTTTATTGCGCTCCATCCCCTCTCGTGAAGAAGACTTCTTGGCTAGCGAAGAAGTACCTATCGCCACCTGAATTTGCGCTTTGGTGTACACGCCGTGCAATTTCAAGGGGAAATCAGGCAACAAAGAATTATCAGGTTTCTCATAAGCTTTATTCTGTTGAAGCAAATACTCTATGATATCTCTTAATTCTGCACAGAAACAAGCATCTGCCGCCAAGGCATTCACCATTTCTTGTAATGAACTAAACTCACCTGCATTCTCAAACAAATCATAATAAAGCATCAACAAACGCTTCTGGTCAATCCGCGTCAACTCAGCCACGTTCACCTTAAAATCCTGTTGCGCCAGATTCAGAATAAAACTTAAATAGCTATATGAATCAGTTGCCAGCCACTTACGGAACACTGCACGATTCAACTCCACATTAAAACGCGACTTTTCGCTTGTCAACTCACTCTCAAACAGCCATTGATTCCACGTCTTATTCCGATATAGTTTATGCACAGGTACCTTATACAACTGAATAAAATGTGCCAACGTCAACGTGGTATCATGATTCCGTTCAAAATTCTTAATCAAAGAAGTAATCTTATTAGCCGTAAACCGCTTGATAGCCCCTTTGATATTTTGCATGATGTATTCCTTGGCCTTCTTTTCCAGAGTGATGGTACATCCCAAAGGCAAATGCGGACAATCACGTTCCAATTCCTCTTCCACGCTCATAGAGGTTCGTCCCATGATAGTGCGCATACGGTCAGTATAATTAAACTCATTGTTGCAATTGCCCACATAGTCAAATATATCCACATGCGTCTTCCCTTCAGACTTTCTCAGACCGCGACCAAATTGCTGAATAAACACCGTAAGACTTTCCGTAGGACGAAGAAATAAGATGGTATCCACTTCCGGAATATCTACCCCCTCATTAAACATATCTACCACAAACAGGTAATTAATCACCTTATTTTTCAGATAACCATATAATTTTTTCCGCTCATGAGCATTTTCACTGGTCAACACATCGGCTTTCAATCCGCACAACGTGAACTTTGCTGCCATGTATTTTGCATGGTCTTGATCCACACAAAAGCACAATGCCCTAGCATTATGAATCCGTTCTTTTGTCAAATAGTTTTCCAGCGACTTTAAAATAACCCCTGTACGGGCATCGTTATAAGTATAAATTTTTGAAAGTTCCGATGCCACATATTTTCCTCGGTTCCATCCTACTTCCGTATAATCCACTGCATCCGTAATTCCATAATAATGGAAGGGTGCCAACAATCCCTTATTTAAGGCATCATCCAATCGAATTTCCGCAGAGATAACGCCATCAAAATCTTGCAACACATCCTGCTCATCCATTCGCTCGGGAGTAGCTGTCAATCCCAACAGAATCTTAGGTTTGAAATAATCTATAATCTTTCGGTAAGAATCAGCCACCGCATGATGCACCTCATCAATCACAATGTAGTCATAATAATCGGCAGGCAACTGCAAATCATCCAAACGGTTATTCAACAAAGTCTTAGAGGCAAATACATATTCATAGTTTGACGGTTCATACGCTCCAAACCACTTCTCACCAAAATTATAATCACAAAGTACCTGCTGAAAAGTTCGTAAACTTTGCCTAAGAATTTCTTCACGATGAGCGATGAACAAAAGACGTGCTCGAGGATGACTCAATGCAAATGCTTTATAATCACTGGCCGCCATCACCGTTTTACCCGTTCCTGTGGCCGCTACCACCAAGTTACGATAGTGCCCTCTCACCTCTCGCTCCACTTGTAATTTTTCCAACACTTCCTGTTGATAATCAAACGGACGAATTAATTGCAAAACTTGAAAATCAATCTCGCCTTCTTCAGCTTCATCGAGAGCCGCTTTCAAACGAGCATCATCCTCTCCATCCACAAACTCATCATAACCTTCCGCCCACCAAGATGCCGTGAAAGCTCCTTGAATAGTCTTCATCATGCGAGGTTGCTCCATTTGCGTAATTTTCACATTCCACTCAGCGCCAGTATCCAGCGCCTGTGCAGATAAGTTCGACGAGCCCACATACGCTGTATGAAAACCCGTATCACGAAGGAAGATATACGCTTTTGCATGCAAACGCTCTATGGATTCATCGTAGGTAATCTTAATCTCCGTATTCTTTAAACCAGCCAGCAGTTTGATGGCTTCAAAGTCAGTGGCCTTCATATAAGTTGTAGTAATTACCTTTAACCGGCCTCCTTGATTGGTAAATTCCTTTAACTGTGGAAGCAACAAAGCCAACCCGCGTTTTTTGATAAAAGATACCATCAAATGTATTTCGTTGGCAGAACTGATCTCCTTCTGCAGCTCTGTATACAGTTTGATTCCTTTTCCAGTAAACAGTTCCCCGTTGACCAATCCTTTAAGAGGCATCATCTCCTCCAGACGACGCGACAAATCAGGATAATCAGACTTTGTCTTATCAATGACGGCTGTTAAGATTTTAGCTTGTGCCGACAATAGATTGCCCGACTCCAGATGAAAATCCTTCACTAGTTTCTTAATGATGCCATTGGCTATATCAATACTTTTCTGCAAAGAATCCGCTTCTATAACCTCATCCTCTTCTTCAGTATCTGAGGAAGTATCGGCCACATCCATCAATACTTGTTCGAAAAGATGACTCAAATACATAGAAAGCAGTTTCACTACCTCATTCTTTTCAATCGTCCGCTCCCCAATATAGAAACGCGTTTGGTCGATTTGAGACAATTTCTTCTCAAACAATTGATTGATTATTTGCTCGTATATTCCTAACTCCATGGTTATGATTTTTTAAATCCTAATTTTCCGACAAAGATAGGAATAATAACTTAAGGAAGAAATGACTATTGGAATATGTTTTACTAGCTATAATCAGAATAAATTCATACTTTTGTACTAGAACTATAAAATTGACTAGTTTATGAAAAAGTTTGTTTTTATCTTCACGCTGATACTGCCCACCAGTGTAATTTTTGCTCAGCCGGGACATGCAAAAATTAAAGGCATTCCCATGGAAGAAACAAACAGAAAATTTTTAGAAGACTTATAAGATTGCTAACATGAACGCAAAAGAATGTATGATTGTCGATCTCGACAAAAAAGGGAGCAAGGATATGTTTGTCACCGAACGTGTTGCAGCTATCAAAATGAATAGTAAAGGACTTTGGTCTGTTTCGTTCAATAGCAGCAACCGCTGGTTTCACTACAATCCTTCTAGATTGCTTTATCTCACTCATCCAGAACAGATAAATTTGGATGAAAAAGGATTATATATCAACAAAAAGCACATAACTAACGTTATTGAATTACTTCGCTTTACAGACGACAAGCATACATTCTACCGGGCGACCTATCAAAATGGCTATTATGAAAATATAGAGGGAAAAGATGTCTATGTAACCCGAAGTCCCATTGATAAGAATGGAGGTTCTACCTGGGATTATCTGAAAAAATTGGCCGACGAAACGGGATTGCAGACAGCAGATAAGAGAAATATTCTGGCAACACAGTACCAGAAAATAGATGTGAAGCGCGACAATATTCCGCTGGCACAGTATCTAGGCAACAAAGAGCGACTGGCCACGTATAAAATGCCGAATCATCTGTATTATCCATTCGGATGCAATGCCAGCCAAAAGACAGCCGTAGAAAAGGCAATCACCCACCAGGTCAGTATCATACAAGGACCTCCGGGAACAGGCAAAACTCAGACTATTCTGAATATCATTGCCAACCTATTGCTCCAAGACAAAACCATTCTAGTAGTTTCTAACAACAATTCTGCCGTAGAAAATATAGCCGAAAAACTAGATAAAGAAGGACTAGGCTTTCTCGTAGCACAACTAGGCAATAAAGATAATAAAGTCGATTTTATAAATGACCAACCAACATATCCTTTGATGACAGATTGGAAGATAGTCGACAAGACAGCAACGAACGAAACCTATCAGCAAGCTTTTACTGCGGTGACCAAAGGATTTGAGGGTCAGCTGCGCCAAGCCAAACTCCAAGCTGAAAGGGATGCTCTGCTGCTGGAAAGAGAATATAATGAACAAATAGCTCAGCTGCATCAGGCAGAAAACTGGCTATGCCGCCTGCCATCGTCCTCCTTAATAAAGCTGCTGCACAATTACCAAACAAAAGCTGAAAAACAACAGACTGCCGGGGTATGGTTTCGACTGAAATGGGGATTTAAATCTGGAATGAGAATGTTTTCTTTTTTAACAAAGCCATACCAGGAAATCATTACCACCTTGGAAGCTGCTTACTACGAAGCACGTCTTTCTGAAATAGAACGAGAATCAGACTCAATCACTTCTATGCTGAACGGCATGAACCTATCTAAGCAGGTAAAAGACTTGCGTTCCACTTCCTTGAATATTTTGAAGAACCACATAGCAAAACGATTCCAGGGGAAAGAAAGAAAATTATTCAAAATAAGCGACATAGTATGGAAAAGCGATGAATTTCTCTCGGAATATCCAGTGGTACTGAGCACTACCTATTCGGCCAAAAGTTGCATCAGTCCGGACAATGTATTCGACTATGTTATCATGGATGAAGCTTCACAGGTAGACATAAAAACTGGAGCATTGGCTTTGTCATGCGCTATCAATGCAGTCATTGTGGGCGATGATAAGCAACTGCCCAACGTGGTAAGCCGGGAAGAAGAAATTGCGTTGCAAGCCATACAAGAAACGTATCAGGTAGACGACGGCTACAATGCCATCACCCACAGTTTTCTAGAATCGTGCTTAGCAGTTTTCCAGGAAGTCCCAGTAACGCTACTGCGGGAACATTACCGCTGCCACCCTAAAATCATCGAGTTCTGTAACCGAAAATTCTATGACAACGAGCTAGTAGCCATGACAACCGATCAAGAAGAAGAGAAGGTGCTGCAAGTAGTTTATACCGGCAAGGGAAATTACGCCCGCGGTCACCTCAATCAGCGTGAAATCGATGTTATTACCCAAGAAGTGATGCCCCAATTTTCAAAAAGCGACAACGGGGGTATCATTACCCCTTACCGTTTACAAGCTGATGAAATCAACCAAGCTTTAGGAAAAGACATAGCCAGTACTGTACATAAATTTCAAGGGCGAGAATGCGATGCTATTATTCTGAGTATGGTGGATAATACCCCTACTGAATTCTCTGACGATGCCAACCTGCTGAATGTGGCTATTTCGCGGGCAAAAACCAAACTCTGTGTCGTAACAAATGAAAATGAGAAACCAGAGGATTCTATTCTGGCCCAACTCATTGCTTACATGAAATACAACAACGGAGAGGAATCAACCAGCCAGCTTCACTCGGTGTTTGACCTTTTATATAAATCATATACAGAAGAACGGTTGGCTTTTGAATCTGCTCACCCCAAGATTTCGGAACACCTTTCAGAGAATCTCGTGTATGATGTGCTGAAAAGAGCCATTCAAGAATTGCAGTTGAAGAATGTAGAGATACTCTGCCATTATCCGCTGTCACGCCTGATTGCAGATTGGAGTCTGCTGGATGAACAAGAAAATGCGTTTGCCAAAAATCCGCTGTCGCACGTAGATTTTCTAATCTACAATTCCCTCACTAAACGGCCACTTCAAACCATTGAAGTGGATGGGTGGCAATTTCACCAAGGAAAGGAGGCACAACAATCGCGCGATGCGCTCAAAGACCAAATTCTCATCAAATTTGGTCTCTGTCCGCATCGCTTGGCTACTACCGACACGGTCAATGTGGAAACTTGCAAAAAACTTTTATCCTAATTACAGCTGATATGCCGCTATTTCTTCTCCCGTAATCCGGTGGATGGGCAAGCAGTCTGCCTGGAAATGACGCATGAATGGATTCAATAATGACCGATTAATTTTCATGGTTTGTTTTTTATCTGTAATTTCGCAGCTCGAATTTAAAAAAGGTATTAAAACAACTATTTTTCTATGTGAACGAAATAGTGTGACGGGCATTTAAAATGTTTTCAGGAAGACTCCTTTCAACCCCGCACACACTATGCTAACACAAACTTTATTCTATGAGCAATTTCATCAATGAGATTCTACAAAGCAGAGGGCTAGAACAATGTCCTGTTCCCTTCTGGAAACTAAAAATGACCGATTCAGAATATCACCAGCTGTGCGAAACCCTGCAAAAGAGGGTCATCACCCGTGCCTTCTACCTGAGCAACCCCTTCAACGTGGTGTGCGAGGAAACGGCCTTGTTTGTGGCCGAATTCTGGCGCCGGGAATGCAGTGAAGAGGTACCTTCCATCGAAGATATTTATGCGGGACTGCAGCTGCCCAAAGGATACAAGTATGCCGAACAGCTGTTCCAGTCGGCTTGCGAAGGAGCCCAGCTGCTGGGAGTGGATTATTTCGAAGACCAGGACTGGGACGACATCGACCGCACGGAAGCCTTGAATGCCTTGATTTTTCAGGGCGGTCTGCCCATGAAGCTGATTACGGACGAGCAAACGAAAACCCTCTGGAGCAAGGTGAGCCGCCGCATCGTGAACCGCAGCTTCAACGTGAACCACCTCGACCTGGAGCTCTCGGAAGGAGACAAGGCGTCGGTGAAGGCATTCTGCGACGACCTCCAGCTGGCCCTCGACAGTAACCAGCCCGAACGCTTGCCCTATCATGCCGAAGCGGGAGAGAAGGATGAACGCTTCCTCTACCTACACCACTTGGCGCAACGCGAAAAGAACAAACGTTCGCTGCTCCGCCCCTTCACCGTTAGCTGGCAGTTTCAAGTAGAAGAGGAGAAGGAAGCAGCCGCGGAAGAAACGGTTGCTGCCGACAGCGGCAAAAACCTACAGGCCAGCTACTGCGTAGAAGGCGCCTACCGCTTGCCGGAAACGTTCATCGAAGAGTTCGGACTCGAGAAGTTCCCCCACTTCACCCTGCAAATCTGCAGAAACGGACAGACGGACCGCACCTTCGATTATGTGCGCTGGAGCAGCACGCACACCGTGCATTGCACGCATGCCTATCATCCCGGCGACCACCTTGCACTCTTGTTCAGCGAGGTGAACACCCCTTTCCTGACCGATGAGCTGAACCTCTCCGTGCCCTACCTGCTCTACGAGAGCGACCCTCAGACCTTTACGCTGGGCAACCAACTGGGACAGGCGGCTTCGCTGGTGCTGGCTCCTGAAGGATGGAACCTGGAGCACAGCGAATCTTGGGCACAAGAGACCTACTGCTGGGAAGGACGGGTGCTCACAGGCTGGCACATTCCGGCCGACTACAGCCAGGAGGTGTGTCTGAAGAAGGGGGATGAATCTGTCAGCTTCCGCCCGCATACCCCCATCTACTGGACGGAGGTACAGGCCCGGCCGATGGTGTTGCCGGGGGTGGACCAACCGCTCTACGACCTGAGCAACTGCGAATATGCGCTCTGCTCCGACGAGGATGCAGGAGCCCGCACGGCTACGCTGGCGCAGGTGGAATTTAAGAACCAGGCCGATGAAAACTGGACCGACACGCCTTCGTATGGCTGCGTGATGGTGCGCGCCAAAGACCCGCGCGCTGCCTGGGTGGCCCCTGCCCGCCTCATCCACATCGGAGGAGGACTGACGGTAGAAGTGGTAGATGCCGACGCCACGAGCTGCACCCTCCATGTGTGCTGGGAGCATGGCACGGTAAGCACGGAAGAGGGTGCTCTGAAGGCCGACAATGTGTGGCTGGTGCTCCAGGAAGACCTTACCAACGACCGCATCCACTTCACGCTCACACCCCACGAAGAGAGCCGCAACGCTTTCACCCTCACACTCAAGGCGCCTTTCAAGGGGTTCCGCATCCTCGACGAGGAAGGCCGCGCGGTGGCTAGCCGGGCTCTCATCCCCTATGTGGAAGCCGACAAATACCGCTACGAGCTGGTGGGTCAGAGTCTCCGCTCGTACACCCTCGGCAAGCGCCGCCGCGAACTGCGCTGGGTAGACGATGTGCTCTACCTCTATGAAAATAAGGAACAAATCCGTCCGATCCCCTACACGGGCTGTCTGACGGAACTCTTCGATTCGCGCGAGGCCTTGCAACAGCTGCTGGAACAGACGTCGCCCAATCGCCACATGGCCGAAATCCGCGTGACGTTCAATACCCCTGCCGACGAGAAATGGAGCCTCATCATCAAGGACGAACCTTATCGTATCCGCCAGGAAGAAGACCAGCTGATTGTATTTACAGACAGCAAGAAGACGCTCGACTACCGTCAGCCGCTGAAACTCCTGCGGCTCGACGACCCTCACACGCCCGCTCTGCTGCTGCCCTATGACGAACGCCGCGGCTATGTGCTGCCCGAAGCCATCCGCTCCTGGGGACCGGCCTTGGCCATGGGAGCCTCCGGCGGCAGCCTGCGTCCCACTCTGGTAGCTCTGGGCGGAGCCCTCTCCAGCGAAGGCTGGACCATCCGCCAGAACCGGATGATGGAAGAACTGGCCGAGGCCTTGGCTGCCTCTTCGTTTGGCGACGAATTGTGGACGCGCATCCTGGCCTGGTATCACCGCATTCAGGAGGAGGAAATCCCCGTAAACTCACTGCTACACATGTGCGGCGTGGCTCAGCAACCCGATGCGCTCATCTGCCTGGCCTTCCAGCTCTATGCGCAATGCGAAACCGAAGCCGAACGCGAAGAACTGACCGAACAGATGAAGGCGTTCAGCCAGACGATGGGATTCGGCTGGTACTGGCTGCAACCTCAGCTGAACATGCTGATGCTGATTATCCACCAGCACCTGGGCGATATGAACAGCGACTTCATGAAGGCGTGCTACACGTCGTGGGCAGTTCAGAAAGGCGCAGAGGGACTGAAATATACAGAAGCTCTGAACGACGAAGAGGCCTATGGCGAATACTTCGGCGAGTGTATGTTCCAGGTGATGGAGGCTTTCAGCAGCTGGATGCAGAGGTTGTGCTTCGTATCGCTCACCGGTCGTCCGGCCGAGGAAATGAACGAGATTACCCACTCACTGGCCGAAGCCATTCTGGAAACGCCCGACCAGCTGAACCGCCTGGAAGACCTGTCGGAAGAATATGTGGACTATAAGCAAGATACCACCGATAAAGAGACAAAGGCTTTCTTCGCCACCTACGGTGAGAGCCTGCATTCCAGCAGCAGTTCGTGGCTGGCCGCCCGTGCCAATGCCGTGAGCGCACACCTGCAAGGCCAGGTCAGCCTGTTCGCACAGCCGGAAGGAGTGCGCCACAGCATCCTGTTCTGCAACCAGTCGTACCCCTCCGACTTT
This sequence comes from uncultured Bacteroides sp., assembly GCA_937890825.1. Lineage (GTDB taxonomy): Bacteria > Bacteroidota > Bacteroidia > Bacteroidales > Bacteroidaceae > Bacteroides. The sequence goes on from CALADS010000088.1 coordinate 9,942, forward strand.
ATCCTGGCGCTCAACAACCGACTGGCGGATAAATAACCGCGATAGTGACGATAGTGGCAATAAAAATGAAGCTATCGTCACTATTGTCACTACTGTCACCGAAATTAAAAACTATCTGATGAGCCGCACTACCTTTGCATCATCATCGATAAAGAGAGAGAAAAACAAAACACAAAAAAACAGCATGAATATGGCAACGGAGTATAAAAAGTATCTACCCAGATAAAATCCATAAAACGGGTTATAATAACCATAATCCGGATGAAAGCAATGACTGGAAAATCCGCTACCTTTGCTGTGAAATCAATAAACGATATGCTTATGAAACGTGTGATAATCATTTCTACCAGCCTCCGGGTTCGTTCGAACAGCGACTTACTGGCTGAACATTTCTTGAAAGGTGCGGAAAGCGCAGGTCATCAGGTAGAAAAAATAGAACTTATCGGCAAACAAATAGCATTTTGTCGTGGCTGCTTTACCTGTGCCAAATTAGAAAACCTTGATTGACCGCATGAACGCCATGTACGATCAAGATTACCGCTTCCGGGAAGTCTATCTGCTCACCACAGCCGCAGAAGACGAGGAATCTGTTCCTAAACGTGCGGAAACCGGCCTGATGGGGTGAAAAGAGGTGCATCATGCAATTACGACACACCCCCATCAGTAAAAAATTATTTTCGATGAAACAACTTCTACATCAAAATAAGACAGGCCGATTTTTGCTATAGCATATGAACTTGTTATGTTATTTAAGTCGGATGATAATTTCCTATATTACATAATAGATATTGGACATTTGTATTCATATCATAAATATGTAATATAGGAAATTAGCACATATGGGATAATTAGACTGCAAAAATTTGCTGATCAGTATTCCATAATTTACT
>CALADS010000089.1 GCA_937890825.1 uncultured Bacteroides sp.
GGTGGCGCACTTTTCAACTGGAATATTGGCGCACTTTTCAATTAGTATATACACAGTACGACGAGAGTGCCAATGTGGAAAACCATTATGCCGGCGGCGGCCCCGACGACCCGAAGTTCTTCAAGCCCCCGTTCCGCGAGCAGTTCTCGGTGGGCTTCTCGGCACGCGGCGAGCTGGTGATGCCCATCTTCTCCATCAACCTAGGAGTGGGTTATAACGTATTCCAGCATGGAAAAGACACCCAAGGCTGGTATCAGATACTGGCTCTGAAAACCTCGCTGACCCGTCACCTCTTCCTGCATGTGGGTTATCAGTTGAGCAAATTCAAAGACCCCAACAACCTGATGCTGGGGTTGGGCTGGCGGTTCTGATAGGGGAAAAAGAGACTATTTTGATTAATATGGATTTTTAAATGGGATTTTCTACAAAAATAATGGATGAAATATTTGGTTTATAAAATAAACCTATTTATATTTGCCATTGAAACAAAGAAGCGAAGCGGTACCCTTCGTTTTTTTGTTCCCTATTTAGTTTATTTTATAAACCATTTTAAACTACTGATGTTATGAAAACGAATCAGAACTTCTCCGAGAAAGAAAGCTTAGAGCTGATTTCTCAAATGATCCGACAGAGCAAGAAGAACATGGAGGTAGGCAGCGGAAATGTCCTGCTTTATTATGGCTATCCGGCGGTTGCGTTAAGCATATTGGTCTATTTCCTGGTGCATCTTACCCATCACCCGGCCTGGGCTTCTTTGTGGTTTCTGATGTTTGTTCCCTTCTTCTTCCTCAAGTGGATGGAGAAGAAGATGAAGCCGCAGGTTATCACCCACATTGACAAAGCCATCGGTTCGGTATGGTCCATTGTCGGATGGATGTTCCTGCTGACAGTGGCTGCTATCCTGGTTGTCGGCTACGCCATCGGCAGCTGCAACTTGTCGCTCATGCTCCCGCTGTCACTGCTGTATGCAGGTATCGGCATCTCCATCACCGGTGTCATGCTGAATTTCAGGCTGATGACCTATACGCCTATTCTCGCTTTCCTGGGGGCCATTTACATGCTCGTTTCGCTGGTGGCCGGCAGTCCTTCTGCCGATTGGTGGAACCTGCTTTTCGGTGCCTCGTTTGTAGCCATGATGGTCATCCCCGGTCATGTCCAAAACCTTAAAGTGAAAGAGCCATGCTGAAAGAACTGAACCCGATCATCCATTCCCAGCTCCGGCTGGCCATCATGACCCTGTTGGTCTCTGTCGAAGAAGCTGACTTCAATTACCTGAAGGAGCAGACCAATGCCACTTCCGGCAATATCAGTGTACAGCTGGACAAACTGAGCAGTGCAGGCTATATCACGGTGGACAAGGAGTTCGTGGGGAAAAGGACACGCACGTCCTGCCGACTGACGGAGGAAGGGAAGCGGGCTATGGAAGAATACATCGAGACCCTGAAATCCTATCTCAACTTGTAGACCGGATGCCTTGTCCCGGAAGAACCGGCTGATGCTTTGCGTTACGAAGAATAGCCCTAAACCTGACAGACTCTAAATTCTCTCTAACATTACCTTCCGGAATCCCGTAGTGACCCGCCAATGGATGAGGCCACTACGGGTATTCTGCTCTGTGAGTACCTTTGCGCAGTGCAAACATCAAATTCTCATAGGTTAAGTTGATAAAGCAGGTCAGTTGGATTTCTTTTTTTAACCGAAGATGGTGCTTTCTATCCAAAAATCGCTAACTTTGTCTGAACTTCATGTTACGCTTAAAAAACAGGGAAATTATGATATATCCGATTGGCATACAGACTTTCGACCAGATTATAGAACGCGGTTTTGTTTATGTAGACAAGACCGATATGGTTTATTCCTTGGCTACCGAAGGAAAGATTTATTTCTTGAGCCGCCCCCGACGTTTCGGCAAGAGTCTGCTGCTTTCTACGCTTCGTGCTTATTTCGAAGGGAAGAAGGAATTGTTTGCTGGCTTGAAAATTGATGCGTTGGAACACGACTGGCACGTGCATCGGGTGTTCCATTTTGATTTTAACGGAGTTGATTTTACAATGCCGGGTGCCTTGCACCTGAAAATAGAGGGATATCTGTATGATTGGGAAAAAGAATTTGGAATCAGTACTAGAGTCGACACCAATCTGGGTTCCCGTTTCAATCGTATCTTGCAGGCTGCTGCCGAGCAGACAGGGCGAGGGGCAGTGGTCTTGGTGGACGAATACGACAAGCCTCTGCTGGATGTACTGGAGAAGGACCCGGAGCTGCTGGAACAGAACCGGGAACTGCTGAAGGCTTTCTATTCGGTGTTTAAACTGGCCGACGCTTCGCTGCGTTTTGTCTTCCTGACGGGCGTCACCAAATTCTCGCAAGTCAGTGTGTTCAGCGGTTTCAACCAACCCAAGGACATCAGTATGTTCGATAAATACGAGGCTCTATGCGGCATCACGGAAGAAGAACTGCATACCCAATTTGCAGAACCTATCCGGGAAATGGCAGCATCGGAAGGCTGCACGGAAGAGGAAATGCGTCAGCGGTTAAAGCGGCATTACGACGGTTATCACTTCAGCAAGGAGATGACGGACATCTACAATCCGTTCAGTGTTTTGAATGCGTTCGACAGTAAGGACATCCGTGACTTTTGGTTTGCTTCGGGCACACCGACGTATCTCATTCGCCTGATGAACCATTTTCATGAAGGGATTGATCAGTTGTCGGGTATGTATTATTCACAGGATGAGTTTGTGAATTATAAGGCAGATACAGAATATCCGTTGCCGATGATTTACCAAAGCGGCTATCTCACCATCAAGGATTACGACAAACGCCGGAAGACCTTCCTGCTGGACTTCCCCAACAATGAGGTTAAAAACGGTTTTCTCACCCTGGTGGCTTCCAATTATCTGAAGATAAAGGAGAATGTCAGCAACTTGGCACAGGACTTGGCGTTTGCTTTGGAAGACGGTAAACTGGACGACTTCCGCCAGATGCTGACTTCTTTCTTAGCTAGCATTCCCTATACCATGCGCCGCAAGGAAAGCGAGCCGGAAAGGGAACGCTATTTCCAATACACCTTCTATCTGCTGCTTCGGCTGATGAGCGTCTATACGGTCCTGGTAGAAAAGGAGCAAAGTGAAGGCCGGGTAGATTGTATCGTGGAAACTCCTCTGTACGTGTATATCTTTGAATTCAAGCTGGATGGCACGGCTGCCGAAGCCCTGCAGCAGATTGAAGCGAAAGGGTATGCCCGCGAGTATGAAGCGGATGCCCGTCAGGTAGTGAAGGTGGGTGTGAGCTTCTCCTCCAAGTCGGGGACGATTGAGGAATGGGAAGTTCGGAAATGATATCTCATGACCTGTTTCATCTTTACGAATGCCTTGATACCAGTGAAAGAAACAAGAACACTTAAAATGAAGCACCAATCATTCTATATTACATTCATTGCCCATTTAGTTTCCACAATTTTACTGTTGGGGGCATGTAGCAATCATCCGGATACCTCTGATATTTCCAGTAGATTGGCAAAAGCTGAAGCCATATTTTTAGCCAAAGAGGCAGATGAAGCTCTGGCCATTCTCCTTGAACTGGAGAATAATCTTGATAAAAGTGTACCAGATACTTTGAAATATAAGGTTTTGTCAAGAATAGGCGGTATATATTATGCAGATTTCAAGAAGGATAAAGCCGATTTATACTTCAAACGAGCAATGATGATTGCCCGTAAATGTGAAAACGAATATTTGAGTGGTGCATTATGGAACAGATGTTTGACCCTCTCGAACAATGATTCTATTCTCATACTGCTTAAAGAATGCATGGATGTAAGCCGTCAGTGTAACTTGCGATATACTGAAGTTATGGCAGGAGTAAATCTTGCGAATGCCTATGCCCAATTGGGTAATAGGAATAAGGCTTTAGAATTATTGGACACCATGCGTGAGGTTATTGGAGATGACAGAATGCTGAAATATGAGTATTCATTTGCTTTACAGAACATCCTTATTGCGGACAAGCAATTTGATAAAGCTATAGAACTACTTGATAATCAAAAAGTCGAAGATTTAAACCTATTTGGAAAACTTTCACGTTTTCAAAACTATTTTACAATTGAAATGGAGCGAAAACAGTTCTTCAAAGCGGTCTCATACCGCGATTCAATCGATAAAATAAAAAACGAGATAGATTCAATAGAATACGATAAAAAACTTCTTAAGATAGAATCAGATTTTTTGTCAAGGCTGGATAAAGAGAGGGCATATAGGAAAAATACAATTCTCATTGCGCTATGTGTCATTATTCTACTTGTTTATTCTCTATTTTGGAGAATCAAGCGTGCGCATATGATGAAAAGGCAACTTGAATTGAATGAACAAATATCAAGACTAAACCTTAGAATCGTACAACTTACAGAAACACACGATGAAATGTCTCCCTCTTCTATGAGGGAGGGCAATGTTAACGTTGAGATAATTCAGAAACTGAGACTGAACAGGGAACTATTCATGAGTTCACCCATCTATGGCCAATTGCAACAACTGAATTTGAGACGTGATGCTGACTCGATAGACAAGGCTTTGGCTAAGGAAGTTTTAGATGCAGTGATAGGACAATTTGCTGATGTCTGCTCCAATCTTCGCCAGCTTTACACCGAGCTGACTTACGATGATGCTTTATACTGTTCTGCTATCTATGTCGGATTTACGAAAGAGCTTGCTTCTGTGGCTATTGGTTCTAGTGAGGATGCACTACGCAGGCGCAAGAGCAGAATCAAACAAAAACTTCCAACTGCTGTTTTTGAAGCATTATTTGGGACAAAATTGTGACATGATGAGTATGTCACGATTATGTCCCAATTGATTTATAGACGGTTATATTCAACGGCGCTAACTTTGCTCCAAAAACAAAAACCGTTTATATATGAAAAGAATAATTCTGATTATCCCACTCCTGTATGCAATGTCCGCAGGAATCTTTGCACAGGATTCTCTTGATTCCCTTCTCCTTAATAGAAAGTTGGACGAGGTGGTTATAACCGCGCAAAGAAAGTTCACCAAACCGACCACTCGTGGCCTTAAAGTATCCATGTCCGGAAATCCGTTATCAAAAATCGGAAGCGCCACAGATGCAATCATGCAGATGCCGATGATTGATGGTTCTTCGGGCTCTATTTCTGTCCTTGGCAAAGGTGCGCCCGTAATATACATCGATGGGCGAAAAATGATGAACTCATCCGAACTCATCCAGCTGAGATCTTCCGACCTTGCATCAGTGGAAATCATAACCAATCCTTCGGGAAAATATGGCTCGGATGTTTCGGCCGTTTTGCTTATACATACAAAACAACCACTCGCTGGGCTCTATGTATCCGGGAAAGCCAGTGTGACGGCTTCCGAAGAGTGGTCTGAATCGGTAGGTGGAAACCTCCAATACCATGATGATAACGGTATTACTGTTTTCGGTAATATTTCATACGGCTGGGATGGCTTTAAGCAGAAACGCCATTATTCGGAACTATTCATGGAAACACCCGGATCAGACAAGATATTTGAAACCACTTCGAATAATTCTGCAAAGAGAAGAGATCAGATCCTGACAGTGGATGGTGGAATCAACTATGATTTTGGAAATAATTCTGCAGGTGTTAAATATATTTTTAGCCGTACTCCCGAAAGTAAGTTTCTAAGCAGAGGGAGCATTCAGACAAATGCATTGCCGGAATCCAACATAACGTCTTCATCGGTATTTCATTCGCAATCTTTCGATCATTATGTTAATTCTTTCGCCAATCTTGTTCTCCCAATGGGCTTCGTATTGCGATCCGATTTAGACTATATGTCAGGGAGGGCTAGTTCTCGTTGGAACGTAAAGGAAGATAACACAAGAAAGTCCATAGTCAACCAGAATCATTCAAGCCATGATTACTTGGGTGCCAAATTGGAAATCAGCCGTAAATTCAGCAATATAGAGGTTGAAACTGGGGTTGAATACGCACGTACAATAAATAATCAGCATTTTACTAGCAATGGACTATCTGAATCCTTTGTAAGGCCGGCCAATGATAAAGTATGCCAAAATCTGCAAGCTTACTACTTGTCATTCAATTATGACGTAACACCAAAATGGAACATATATGGAGGATTGCGGTATGAAGTCACCAATTCAAATTATGAACGTAATGGAAGCTATGACAGCAACCTTTCGAGAAAGTATCATGACTTTCTTCCTAATGTGGGAATTCAATATAGGTCACCGGTAAATATAACCTTGTATTATTGTGCGAAAGTCAATCGTCCGTCTTATTCCTTGCTTGAAAACAATTATGCTTATGTGACGCCAACCTTATGGGAGACTGGAAATCCAGCATTAAATGCGTCCAAAACTCACGATATGGGATTTGCTGTTTATTATAGGAATTTTGTCTTTCAAGGAACTTATATTCGCTCTGAAAAGGCAATAGGGAGTGTCTATGAATATAGCAATAACGTCAATGCAAATGTCAGAACCTCTGTAAATTTGCCTACTTATGAAACATGGCAGTTTGTCGCATCACAAGGATTCAACTTCAAGTTTTGGCATCCTACCGCACAAGGAGTATTGTTGCTTCAAAATCTGGAATTTGGCAATCCAACACACAAATATGACAAACCCTATTATCAGTTATCTTTGAATAATAGATTCGATTTACCGGCTGGAATCCATGCCCATCTCTCAGCATTTTATCTAGGGACAGGCAATGCATCCACTTCCTATTCTCACGGGACATGGCAGATGGCTTTGATGCTTAACAAGAACTATCGTAGCTGGACATTTACCTTGTCGGCCAATGACATCTTCGGTACATGGAAGCAACGGTTTGATATCTATTCAAATACAGTGAATTATCAATCTGTCATAACAGGTGCTTCGCAATTTGCATCGCTCACCGTGCGCTATACAATCAATTCCGCAAAGGGCAAGTATAAAGGAAAGGCAGTCCGTCAAGATGAAATGAACAGGTTTTAAGATCAGCTTCAACTGTCTTTTATCCTCCTCCTCGCTTATCTTCGGTTGATAGGCCTTGACCAGTATTTTCAATACCGGTCTACTTTGATGTCCGTTATCGTACACCCTGTCCGTTTTTGAACAAGCCAATAATGATTGATTGCATTGTTTTTCAGTGAAATACAATTCTGGCATGCTATTTGAATCTTTTATGGTGACATATATGAATGGGGTCAGTATTAAAACTTAAAGAAAGATGATACAGCATTATTTTAAACAAGCCTGGTTTCTGATGAAGCAGAATCCGCTCATCAGCACGCTGTCTGTCGCTGGCACGGCATTGGCCATTTCGGCCGTCATGCTGTGTGTGCTGATTGTTCAGGTACAGATGGTATCCTATGCTCCTGAGAGCAGCCGGGATCGGATGCTGGTGGTAGCTGCCACCCATGTGGAAGAGAAAGAAAATCCGGGCAACTGGAACAATGGTATGATGGGGCTGAGAGTGGTCCGCGAGCTGTTTTATCAGCTGAAGACCCCGCAAGAGGTTTGCGGGAAATTGAAATTGGCCGTTACGGTGAGTTCCTCTCAAAAACGGAGTTTCAGACAGCACATAGCCCAATACACCGATGAACGGTTCTGGAATATTTTTGATTTTACTTTCTTGGAGGGCACACCTTATGACTCGGTAGACTGCGAAAGCGGCCTGAAGAAAGCGGTCATCAGCAGCAAGCTTGCATTTCGCCTGTTCGGAAGCGAACGGGCCTGTGGACAGACTGTCATTGTCAATCAGACTCCATACCAGGTTTGCGGTGTGGTGAAGGAAGTGTCCAAGGCAGCCCGCTTTGCTTATGCCGATGTGTGGATGCCTTATCAATCCTTGCCCCAAGTAGATTCTTTCTTCAATATGTACGAAGGACTGGTAGGGCCATTTGGCATAGTCATGATGATGAAGGATGCCGGAGATTATGAAACAGTCCGTACGGAAATGCTGCAGGCAGCCGACCGGATGAATGCTTCCTTAGAGCGGTATAACATCAGTTTCTTCCAAGCTCCCTACCGGAATATCGATTTGGTGATGACTGGATACGATACTTGGGTGGATAAAATTGATGCTGCGGGATGGATGCTCAAAAGGGGCAGTCTGATTTTACTGCTACTGATTCTCCCCGCTTTAAATATGGTAGGCATTTCTTTGACCTCATTCCGCAAACGTAAAGCAGAAATCGGTATCAGAAAAGCTTTTGGAGCAACACCCCGACACATTTACAGGCAGGTGTTATATGAGAGCTCGCTCATTTCATTGGCCGGTGGCCTGCTGGGGCTGCTACTTTCCTTCCCTCTGCTGCTGATGACCCAGGAAATCTTCTTTCCACAGGACACGGTATTCAGCACACAGATGCTACTGCAGCCTGTCACTTTCCTGATTACCCTGCTGTTTGTCTTCTTGCTGAATCTGCTCTGTGCAGGTCTGCCGGCTTGGAAGGCGGGACGGTATAACATTGTACAATCACTGAACAATCACGAATAAACAGAATTATGATACGTCATTTGATTACTTTGATATGGAACCAGCGCAAACAGAACGGATGGCTATTTGCGGAGCTGGTATTGGTGCTGTTGTCGGTTTTCTTCCTGGTGGATGCAGCTTATAGCCGTTATACGCTTTATCACCAGCCGATGGGGTTTGACATCTCCTGTTGCTGGAGGCTGCATCTTGAGGAGCTGAGCCCCGGAGACAAAGGATATGTCGGCACGGAGGAACGGGGGAAAGCCTGCTGGAACCGCATCTGTGCGCTTTCGGAACGATTGATGCAGACAGGCGATGTAGAAGCTACCGGGTGTGCTTTTTACAGCATACCTTACAGCAATGGTGACTCCTGGACCGGCATTGAGGCTATCGGTGCCGACAGTCTTCATGCGTATCGTGAGTCTTTGCATGTGCGCAAGGTCGATGCCGGATTTTTCGAGGTATTCCGCATCCGTGACTTGCACGGCACACCCATTCACCAATTGGAAAATGCGGCTTTTGACGAATTGGTGCTGACTGAAATGGTGGCCCGTAAACTGTATGATACGGCGGATGCCCGCACCCGCCAGGCCAAGGTCTTTGGAGATGAGCAAACCGTGGTGGCAGTGGTTCCCAATCTTCGGGATCTGGACTATCAGCCCGTAGCTCCCTCTTTTCTGATGAAATACTCTTCCGAAAGTATGGGACAGTTTTTCGACACCTATCGTCCGAGTCAGGCGGAATACGTCATTCGCATGAAAAGGGAAATGACTCCGGATGATATGGAAGAATGGCTGGCTGCCCAAGGAGAGCGACTGGTGTCCGGCAATGTGTTTGTCAGCTCCTTTACCAGCCTGGCATCCATGCGCGAATCACAAATCCAAGGAGACAGGAACCAATGGAAGCTGGAGCAGCTGGTTATGGCTTTTCTGTTGCTGAATGTGTTTTTCGGAGTTACCGGCACCTTTTGGATGCGCACGCAGGCTCGCCATTCGGAAACCGGTTTGCGGATGGCACTCGGTGCTTCACCGCGGAAAGTCGTCTCCTGGCTGAATGTGGAAGGTCTGCTGATACTCCTTTCGGCGGCTGCTCCTGTTTTACTGATTGTCTTGAATGCCAGATATGCCGATCTGCTGGATGCGGCTGTACCTTATACTTTGAGCCGCTGGCTCATCGAAGTAGGAATCAGTTTGGGCCTTCTGGCTGTGATGCTGGTTTCGGGTATCGCTATCCCTGCCTATAAGATATTCCAGGAAGAACCGGCTGATGCTTTGCGTTACGAAGAATAATTCTGACTCTAAATTCTCTCTAACATTTCTTTCCATAATCCCGTAGTGACCCGCCAATGGATGAGGTCACTACGGGTATTCTGCTCTGTGGGTACCTTTATGCAGAGCAAACATCAAATTCTCATAGATTAAGTGGTTAAAAACAGGTAAGCTGGATTTTTTTGAATTGGAGATAGTGTATTCTTTCCAAAAATCGCTAACTTTGTCTGAACTTCATGTTACGCTTAAAAAACAGGGAAATTATGATATATCCGATTGGCATACAGACTTTCGAAAAAATAATCAAAGGCGGATTTGTCTATGTAGACAAGACAGATTTAATTTATTCTTTGGTAACCCAAGGACAGATCTATTTCTTGAGCCGCCCCCGACGTTTCGGAAAGAGTTTGCTGCTCTCTACGATCCGTGCTTATTTCGAAGGAAAGAAGGAACTGTTTGCCGGCTTGAAAATTGATGCGTTGGAACACGACTGGCACGTGCATCGGGTGTTTCATTTCGATTTCAACGGAGTGGATTTTACAGTGCCGGGAGCCTTGCATATGAAAATAGAGGGGTATCTGCATGACTGGGAAAAGGAATTCGGTATCTGTTCCAAAGTCGACACCAACTTGGGATCTCGTTTCAGCCGTATCCTGCAGGCTGCTGCCGAGCAGACGGGGCGAGGTGCGGTGGTCTTGGTCGATGAGTACGATAAGCCTCTGCTGGATGTGCTGGAGAAAGAACCGGAGCTGTTGGAGCAAAATCGGGAGATTCTGAAGGCTTTTTATTCGGTCTTTAAACTGGCCGACGCTTCGCTGCGTTTTGTCTTCCTGACGGGCGTCACCAAATTCTCGCAAGTCAGTGTGTTCAGCGGTTTCAACCAACCCAAGGACATCAGTATGTTCGATAAATACGAGGCTCTATGCGGCATCACGGAAGAAGAACTGCATACCCAATTTGCAGAACCTATCCGGGAAATGGCAGCATCGGAAGGCTGCACGGAAGAGGAAATGCGTCAGCGGTTAAAGCGGCATTACGACGGTTATCACTTCAGCAAGGAGATGACGGACATCTACAATCCGTTCAGTGTGCTGAATGCCTTCGACAGCAAGGACATCCGCGACTATTGGTTTGCTTCGGGCACACCGACGTATCTCATCCGCTTGATGAATCATTTTCATGAAGGGATTGACCAGTTGACGGGGAAGTATTATTCGCTGGATGAGTTTGTGAATTATAAGGCAGATACGGAATATCCGCTGCCGATGATTTACCAAAGCGGCTATCTCAGCATTAAGGATTACGACAAAGACTCGAATCTCTTCCTGCTCGATTTCCCCAACAACGAGGTGAAGAGCGGCTTCCTGGCAATGGTGGCTGCCAATTACTTGCAATGCAAGATGCCTTTGGAGTCGTGGATGGTGAAAGCGGTATTTGCCTTGAAGCGGGGGCAATTAGACGAGTTCCGCAAGATGCTGACTTCTTTTTTAGCCGGCATTCCCTATACCATGCGTCGCAAGGAAAACGAACCGGAAAGGGAACGCTATTTCCAATACACCTTCTATCTGCTGCTCCGCCTGATGAGTGTGTACACAGTCTTGGTAGAAAAGGAGCAAAGTCAAGGCCGGGTAGATTGTATCGTGGAAACTCCTCTGCACGTGTATATCTTTGAATTCAAACTGGATGGCACCGCAGCGGAAGCTTTGCAACAGATTGAAGAGAAAGGATATGCCCGTCCGTATGAAGCGGATGCCCGCCAGGTAGTAAAAGTAGGTGTGAACTTTTCTTCCAAAACGGGGACGATTGAGGAGTGGGAAGTTCGGAAGTGATGCCTCATAAACCTATTCTTTCGCCTCATTTTCTTCGTTCATCAACCGCCAGACAGCTTTCTGGTATTTCAGTTTGGCAAACATTTCATCATCCGGATTATCGGTTCCTGAGGTCATAACCCGGATGCTTGGGGCGGTGGGGTACCGGCTTTTCACAATGTCATCCACCAGGAAGCCGCACAGTCCGGATGCAGGCTCTGTAAACAGGAATCCTTGAAACATAAGGTTGATGTAGTCTGCATGTTCGCAGAGATAAGCTTTGTATTTCCTGTATGCCTCCAGCTTCATGTAATCCTCTGCACGGCTGCTGATGCTGAAAGGAGGCTTGGTCATTTCTTCGCGCAAGGCAGATTCCAATTGGTTATAGGTGGCAGTATCCAAATCGCCCCACCAATAATGGTCTTCGGGATTGACTGACATATCCACCCATTCAGAAGCTTCCCAATAATCCATTGCAAACACTATGGAATCGGCCTGCTCTCTGGATGAATCATAGATGGAATCTTTCTCCCAACCTTTAAACAGGCTTTCAATGGAATCTATTTTCTCTTTCCTGATTCGGGTATAGATGCTCTTCAAATCATGGCCGCGGGGAGCGGATATTTGAAAGGCACCGCTTTCGATGCTGGCATTCACCGTTGGACGGGTGATGACGGAATCGTCAAGCACAAAAGCTATCTGTCTGCCAATAGCCTTTTCTGTTTCGTAAGCCCACTTCTTTTGTTTATGCTTGCTTATCCGCCCCACAATGACGCAGGTCCCGTGTCCGTCTGAATCCATCCGCAGTGCCACAAAATCCTTTACCGTAACAATCGGTTCCAGCGACAGGCTGTCTTCATCAGGGTTCACCACATGATACCAGCCACTTTCCCGGTGAATGGCAGAAGGTCGGCTATTACATCCCACCAGCAACCAACCCAAAAGAAGAATCAATGCCACTCCCACGACTAAACAAGCCATTGCCTTAAAATAGGCCGCCTTGTCCAATTTCTCCTTTTCCTGCGTCTTCCGGCGGATGTCTTCCATTTGTTCCAGTGCCACATGAGGGAGATCCGTACTTTTCCTTGTATCCAGCAGGCGGTGATAGGTGTCCGACAACCGTTCCCGGCTTCGCTTGCGCAGCTCCCGATTTTCCTTGTCGCGCTGCAACATATCGTTGATACATCCTAAGGTTCCCATAAGGCATTGTTTTTTTAAGTTATTGACCGCTAATATAATCATTTCTCTGAGAACCAGTCCTCTTTTCTTAAATAAAATCTCAAATAAACCTTTATTTATAAACATAAGTATAGAAATTCGCGTCCAAAAGTTTTTTTAAAGTACATTTTGAATCTGTCTAAAATTTATTCTCTATTTTTGCTTTACTATTAGTTATCCAAAAAAATACTACGCATATGAACACTAGAAATCTATTAGGAATACTGACGCTATTCCTTTGTGCATGCAGCTTTATCGGCTGTAGCAACGATGATGAAGAGAGATTTTCCACGTCTTGTTTACCATTTTGAAGGTAAACTCCATTAGTGCCAATAAATGCCATACATAAACCATAGTGGTATCTTATACATTGCTGCTTTTCGATATAATCCTTGAGTAACGATTCAGTTATAAACGACCTGGCCGACAGGAAAATCAATGGCCTAATAGTAGGATAATCAATGGAAAATCGTTTATTTTGCGCCATCAATCATAATTAAAAGCTGGCTTATGGGAAGTGAAGGAATTCAAGACCGCTATATCAATCCATACACCGACTTCGGATTCAAGCTGTTGTTCGGTACAGATATGAACAAGGAACTGCTTGTCAGTTTCCTGAATGCCTTGCTGTTTGGCAAGGAAGTGATTAAGAATGTCACTTATCTGAATACGGAACACTTGGGCACGCAGGAGTACGACCGCCGCGCCGTGTTCGATGTGTATTGCGAGAACGAGGAAGGAGAGAAAATCCTCGTGGAAATGCAACGGGGAGAGCAACAGTTTTTCAAAGACCGCAGCGTGTATTACGCCACGTTTCCCATTCGGGAACAGGCTCCCCGCGGTGAGTGGGATTATGAACTGAAAGGGGTATATGTCATCGGCATTCTAAATTTCATCTTCCACGACCGGGAATCTGAGCATTTCCACCACCAGGTGAAGCTGGTAGACCTGCAAACGAAAGAGGTGTTCTACGACAAACTGACTTTCATCTACCTGGAAATGCCTAAGTTCAACAAGACCGAAGCGGAACTGGTGACCATGTTCGACAAATGGATGTTTGTGCTTCGCAATCTGGCCAACCTGCTGGAACGCCCCACTGCCTTGCAGGAACGGGTATTCAGCCGATTGTTCAAAGCGGCGGAGATTGCCGCCTTTAGCCCGCAACGCCGGAGTGAATATTGGGAAAGCCTGAAGAACTACCGCGACTGGAAGAATGTGCTGGACACCAACATGAAGAAGAGCTATCACAAAGGGCGTGTAGAAGGACTGGAAGAAGGACTGGAAAAAGGGCGTGCGGAAGGATTGGAAGAAGGCAAGAAAGAAGCCGCCTCGACCGTTGCCCGGAGAATGAAAGCCAAAGGATATTCCAATGAAGATATTGCAGACATTATGGGGCTTCCCCTGGATGATTTGAATAAATGGCTGTGACGATACATCATGCAGAAGCAGGCTAAAAAAAAGTAATTACAAAACAAAAACAATACTATGCATATGAACACTAGAAATCTATTAGGAATACTGACGCTATTCCTTTGCACATTCAGCTTTATCGGCTGTAGTGACGACGATGAGGAAGAAGGGAGAAAGATAACCGGCTACACAGAACGCATACTGACCGTGGCATCAAAGAGATTGCCGGGGGTATTCTACGAAGGGCATTCTTTATTGTCGGAAGTATATGTTGTAAAAGAGAATCCGAACGACGAATGGAGTGCTTACTATGACATCGCAGGGTTCGACTATAAGCCGGGGTATGAATACACGATTAAGGTGGGCGAAACCACCTACCTGGACCATTCGATGGGAGACCCGACCTGGACGGAGCGTAATTTGCTGGAAGTGATTGCCAAGGAGCAGAAAGAATCGGAAGGATTGCCCCTGCACCTCATTCCCGATACGTATTATGACAACATTCCGCTGCCAGACTACAGACACCTCATAGAAGCTGCCAACGCGGAGCTGATAGAAAAGGATGTAAAAGACCATGCCCTCTTGCCGCTGGATTACCGTTACAGAATGTATAGAGGCAAAAGCGGTATGCTGAAATGGATAGGCATACTGGATGATAACCAGGTGTTTGGTCCGTTCATGATAAAAACAGTCAGCAAGAAACCCGGAGAGATGCCTGAATCTTATAAAAAGATGCCGCCTGAAGGAAGAATCATCGGGCAAGGGGAATGGACGTTTCTGGATGACACGGGAAATGCCACAGAGTACCCCTCATTCGATGTGTTTATAGGCTATGGCACCCAAACCAAGAGTACTCCGCTCAGCCCGAACACCTGCTATTTTTACAAAGACCTGACCCGAGACTATCAGAAGAAATACCCGGATGCCGGTGTAAAAACAGTGGTGGTAGCGTATACTTTTCACCAGGTGTACGACTAAATCTGCAAAGCATCTCCCCGCCATTGTCCAAGCTGTCCTTTACAAGGGAGCAAGGATGTATTTACGCCGTTTCTGCGGCCCCTCATCACCGGGTCTTCTCCGCATCCTACTACTAGGAGCAGGTACGGACTTGGTAGGGAGAAGGTAGGGAGTTGACCCGAAGAGGATGAAATGAATGCTATGTGTTTGCATGTTCTGAATGTTTTTCATACATTTGCGGCCGAGCATGGCAGATTATTCAAGAAACAAGCGCGACAGAAACCGATGGTTCATAGCCGGTATTCTGTTTTTCATCAGCATTTGGATGTTGATGGTACCTGTTATGCCGCATCATCACCACAGCAACGGAATGATGTGTATGAAGAATGATGTGACAGCCGACTGCTGCACACCGACGAACGAAGACGGATATGACCGGACACAGCAAACAGACCACCAGCAACGGTTGCAGACGACATCCGGAAACCATCATCACTGCTGCTGTAATACAGACTGTGTCACCCTGCACTTTCTGCAGAATACGCCCCACTCTACCGACTTTTCGCTACAAGCTGACTACAGCTGGATAGCTACGTTATATACCTATGAATCTGTGCTCCGCCTGCTGCTGTTGCCCGATGAGGCCTCTGACAGACAGTCGCCGGGCTATCTGGAATCCCTGCACGGCATCTTTATCACCGAAGCCCAGGGACTGCGGGCTCCTCCTTCTTTCATAACAGCTTGAGATGACAAAAGGATTGCAACCCATTTGCAAAGAAGAACATTTACTTTTGCACCCGTGTCATCCGAAGAGATTCAATCAGAAGTTGTTCTAATTTCGAAACAAAACAAACTCGTATGAAAAAATATTTCTTTTTAGGAGCCATAGCACTGTTCCTGCTGGGCTCTTGTAAGCACGTGGCTTCCGACCATCACGACGGCCACGACCATGAACACGAAGGGCATAACCATGCCACCGAGAATCACGAAGTGCATAACCACGACCACGGACATGAGGCTACGGCTCACGGACATGACAGCCACGGAGGAGCCAGTGATGAAATAGTACTACCTGCTGCCAAAGCTGCCGCAGCCGGTGTAGAAGTGGGTACAGTAACAATGGCTCCCTTCCGGCAAGTCATCAAGGCTAGCGGACAGGTACTGGCTGCCCAGGGCGAAGAGAGCGTGGCAGTGGCCACGGTAGCAGGGGTGGTATCTTTCCACGGCAAAGTGGTAGAGGGGATGCACGTGGCCCAAGGTGCCCCGCTGGTGATACTGTCATCGAATAATATGGCCGAAGGAGACCCGGTGCAGAAAGCCCGCATAGCCTTTGAAGTGCAGAAGAAAGAGTACGAACGTATGAAAGCGTTGGTAGAAAGCCGCATCGTGTCGGAAAAGGCCTTTGCCGAGGCTGAACAGGCGTATGAGAACGCACGCATCAGCTATGAGGCCGTGGCCAAGAATCATTCGGCCAGCGGACAGCGTGTAGTGGCTCCTATCGGGGGATTTGTAAAGAACCTGCTAGTGAAAGAGGGGGATTATGTGACTGTGGGTCAACCGCTGGTAAGCATCACCCAGAACCGCCGTCTCTTTCTGCGGGCAGATGTGTCGGAAAAATATTACGGTGCGTTGCGCAGTCTGTCGTCGGCCAATTTCAGCACACCGTATCAGAATAAGGTGTATAAGCTGAGCGAGCTGAACGGAAAGCTGCTCTCTTACGGCAAGGCATCGGACGGCAACGGGTACTTTGTTCCTGTGACCTTTGAGTTTGATAACCGCGGAGAGGTGATTCCCGGCTCGTTTGTGGAAATCTATCTGCTGGGCACCCCCATGGAAGGGGTAATTTCTGTGCCGCGCACTGCACTGACCGAAGAGCAAGGCAGCTTCTTTGTGTATCTGCAGGTACATGACGACTGCTACAAGAAGCAGCTGGTAAACATAGGTACCGACAACGGAGAACAGGTGCAGATTCTGAGCGGTATCCATGCCGGCGACCGTGTAGTGGTGAATGGTGCCTACCAGGTGAAACTGGCCGGTGCTACCAACGCCATCCCCGCACATAGCCACGAACATTAATCATCCACTCTTAACAACAGAAGATTATGCTTAATAAAATCATACAGTTTTCACTGCAAAACCGCATCCTGGTATTGGTGGCATCGGTATTGCTGTTGATAGGGGGCACATATACGGCCATGCACACCGAGGTGGATGTATTTCCAGACCTTACTGCCCCTACCGTGGTGGTGATGACCGAAGCCAACGGGATGGCTGCCGAAGAGGTGGAGCAGTTGGTGACCTTTCCGATAGAAACCGCCGTGAACGGTGCCACACACGTGCGCCGCGTGCGCTCATCATCTACGCACAGTTTTTCAGTAGTCTGGGTGGAGTTTGATTGGGACACGGATATTTACCTGGCCCGGCAGATTGTGAGCGAGAAGCTTTCACTGGTGGCCGAAGAACTTCCTTCGAGTGTAGGAAAGCCTACCCTGGGCCCTCAGTCGTCTATCCTGGGAGAAATGCTCATCGTGGGCCTTACTGCCGACTCTACCTCCATGCTCGACCTGCGCACCCTGGCCGACTGGACCATCCGACCGCGTCTGCTGTCTACGGGCGGCGTGGCTCAGGTGGCTGTGCTGGGCGGCGACATCAAAGAATATCAGATTCAGCTAGACCCCGAACGGATGCGCCATTACGGCGTGACGCTGGGCGAAGTGCTGGCGGCCTCGCAAGGTATGAACCTGAATGCCAACGGAGGGGTGCTCTATGAATATGGCAACGAGTACATTGTGCGCGGAGTGGTTTCTACAACCGATGCCGAAGAGCTGGGACGTGCCGTAGTGAAGCAGGCAGGTGGCGATGCCTCGCAAGCCACCGGTTTCCCGATTACCATTGCCGACATAGCCGACGTAAAGATAGGTGCCCAGACTCCGAAACTGGGATTGGCTTCGGAACGGGGCAAACCGGCTGTGCTGCTGACCGTGACCAAACAGCCTGCCACCAGTACACTGGACCTTACAGCCAAGCTGGAGGCTGCCTTGAAAGATTTGCAGAAGAATCTGCCGGCCGACGTAAAGGTATCTACCGACATTTTCCGCCAGAGCCGCTTCATAGAAAGTTCTATAGGCAACGTGCAGAAGTCGCTCGTAGAGGGAGGTATCTTTGTGGTAATCGTACTCTTCCTCTTTCTGGCCAATGTACGTACCACCATCATATCACTGGTGACACTGCCTCTGTCGCTCATCGCCTCACTGCTGGCTTTGCACTACCTGGGATTTACCATCAATACCATGAGTCTGGGCGGTATGGCTATCGCCATCGGTTCGCTGGTAGATGACGCTATTGTAGACGTGGAAAATGTATTCAAGCGACTGCGCGAAAACCGGTTGAAACCCGCCGGACAGCAGTTGCCGGTGCTTACCGTGGTATTCAACGCTTCGAAAGAAGTACGTATGCCGATTCTCAACTCCACGCTTATCATCGTGGTGAGCTTTGTGCCGCTCTTCTTCCTGAGCGGTATGGAAGGACGTATGCTGGTGCCGCTGGGCATTGCTTTCATCGTGGCGCTGGCAGCTTCTACCCTGGTGGCCCTCACCGTAACTCCGGTGCTCTGCTCTTACCTGCTGGGCAAGGAAAAATCCAAGGAAGGCAAGCAGCAGAATGCCGACTCGGCAGTGGCTGCCTGGATTAAGCAGAGATATGCCACTGCACTGACCTGGGTACTGAACCACAAACGCGGCGTGCTGGGCGGTACGCTGGCTCTCTTCATCGTGTCATTGGCTCTCTTCTTCAGCCTGGGTCGCTCGTTCCTGCCCCCATTCAACGAAGGTTCGTTCACCATCAACATTTCTTCGCTGCCGGGCATCTCGCTGGAAGAAAGCGACCGCATCGGACGCAGAGCAGAGGAACTGTTGCTCAGCATTCCTGAGATTCAGACCGTGGCCCGAAAGACGGGACGTGCAGAGCTGGATGAGCACGCCTTGGGCGTGAATGTGTCAGAGTTGGAAGCTCCTTTCGAACTGAAAGACCGCTCACGCAGCGAACTGGTGGCCGAGGTGCGCGAAAAACTGAATACGCTGGTAGGTGCCAACATTGAGATAGGACAGCCTATCAGCCACCGCATCGATGCCATACTGAGCGGTACCAAGGCCAATATTGCCATCAAGCTCTTCGGCGATGACCTGAACCGTATGTTCATGCTGGGAAACCAGATAAAGGATGCCATTCAGGGTATAGAGGGCATAGCCGACCTTACGGTGGAACAGCAGATAGAACGACCGCAGCTCATCATTCAGCCACGCCGCGAAATGCTGGCACGCTACGGCATCAGCCTGCCGGCTTTTGCCGAGTATGTCAATGTGTGCCTGGCGGGCGAAGCGGTATCTACGGTATATGAAAAGGGAAAAAGCTTCGACCTGACCGTACGTGTGAAGGATGACCTGCGCAATGAGACGGAAAAGCTGGGCAACCTGATGATCAATACCGGCAACGGACAGCAGATTCCACTGAATTACGTGGCGGATATTCGCTCGTCGATGGGCCCGAACACCATCAGCCGGGAGAATGTGAAGCGGAAAATCGTCATCTCGGCCAACGTAGCCGACCGCGACCTGCTGAGTGTGGTGAACGATATACGCGAACGGATAGACCGGGAGATTCCGTTGCCCGAAGGGTATCACGTGGAATATGGCGGACAGTTTGAAAGCGAACAGGCAGCCAGCCGCACCTTGGCACTGACCTCATTCATGTCTATCGTGGTCATCTTCCTGCTGCTGTATCACGAATTCCACAGCGTAAGAGAAAGTGCCATCATTCTTATCAACCTGCCGCTGGCGCTGATAGGGGGCGTATTTGCCCTGCTGCTCACCACGGGTGAAGTCAGCATTCCGGCCATCATCGGTTTCATTTCGCTGTTTGGTATCGCCACCCGCAACGGTATGTTGCTTATCAGCCACTATAACCACCTGCAACAGGTGGAAGGACTGGGACTGAAAGAGAGTGTGATACAAGGCTCGCTAGACCGCCTGAACCCCATTCTGATGACAGCCCTCTCCAGCGCGCTGGCACTGATACCGCTGGCACTGACCGGCGACCTGCCGGGCAACGAGATTCAAAGCCCCATGGCCAAGGTTATCTTGGGCGGACTACTCACTTCTACCTTCCTCAACGGATTTATCATACCGGTGGTCTATCTGATGGAGAAAAGAACAAACGTAAACCAAGCATGAATATGAACAAGAAGATTTTCATCACAACGATAGCCTTGGCAGCCACGGTGGCTACAGCGATGGCGCAAGGCAGCAGCGAGGCCATAAACCGCATCTTGCAGCAGGTGGAGGCCAACAACAAAGAATTGAAGGCCAACCAACAACTAGTGAATGCACAGAAGCTGGAGAACCGCAGCGGCAATAATCTGAGAAATCCGTCGATAAGTTATTCTCACCTGTGGGATTCGAAGGATAATGATAAGACCGTAGGCGAAATGGTGGTGTCGCAGAGTTTCGACTTCCCCACCCTCTACGTGTCGCGCAGTAAAATGAACCGCTTCAAGGCTGAAGCACTCGACGCGCAGGCCATCGCCCTGCGGCAACAGGTGCTGCTACAGGCCCAGGAAGCGGCCTTGGACATCATCTGGCTGCACCAACAACAACTGTTGCTGGATGAGCGGCTGAAGAATGCCGAGGAACTGGCTGCCCTCTATCGCAAAAGACTGGAAACCGGTGATGCCAATATTCTGGAAACCAACAAAGTGAATCTGGAACTGCTGAATGCGCGGACGGAAGCGCGGACCAACAGTACCAACCTGCACAACAAACTGAAGGAACTGACACTGCTGAACGGCAGTATGCCGCTGACACCGGGACGCTCCATGCGCGAAGGAGAGGTGCCGCAGCCGCAAGCATTGGGACTGACCGAATATCCTGCCATGCCGCTACCGGAAGAATTTAACCGACTGTGCGACGAATTGCTGGCGGGCGACCCCAGAGTACGGGCCGTACTGCATCAGAGCGAAGCAGCACGCAGGGAAGTATCGGTGAGCAAACAGGGCTGGCTGCCTCAACTGGAAGTGGGGTATCGCCGCAATACCGAATCGGGACACCCGCTGAACGGTGTCGTGGTGGGAATGTCTTTTCCGCTGTTCGAGAATCGGGGCAAGGTGAAAGCGGCCAAAGCACAGGCTTTGAATGCCGATTACCAACGGGAAAACACCGAATTGCAAGCCAAGTCTGCCTTGTGGCAATTATACGATGAAGCAACGGCACTACAGGCTTCACTGCGCGAATACCGGGAGGCTTTTGCCCGCCAGCAAGACTTGAAACTGCTGAAACAGGCACTGATAGGAGGCGAAATCAGCATGATAGAGTATTTTGTAGAAGTGTCGGTGGTATATCAAAGCCAACAGAATCTGCTGGCTTTAGAGAACCAATACCAAAAGGTGATGGCCCGCCTCTACCAAAGCCGGCTATAACCAACTGGCAACATTGACAAAGCCTTTCCAAAACAAGGTTTATCAAAGCAACTGGCTGCAAGTGCCCCTGCAGCTGGCTGCATAAGCTATAGCAACCGACTGCATCAGCCTGTGCAGCCGGTTGCTTTTTTTCTCTATGAACAGAGTTCTGAAAAAATAAGTACAACAAACAGAAAAAAACATTACTTTTGCACGACAAACCATCTGATATATTATTATGAAAAGTACAACGATTCTACATCTGATATTACTGGCTGCCATGTTTCTGACAAGTTGCTCCAGCCGCCACACCTATACAGACTCCCCCTCCATTCGATTGGCCAGGCTGGCGCAAGATTCCCTCATCAACAATGCCCCGCAAAAAGCGGAAGAGGTGTTGAAGGAAGCAAAAATGAAAGCCCAGGACAGTACCGAATATTACTACACAGAGGCGGTTTACTCTTCACTACTGACCTCGCGCACCCAAGATGCCGAAGCCTTGAAATACATAGACCGGAGCGTGGACTTCTGCCTGCGGCAATCCGAACCGAATATCCTGCACTACGAAATACTGGTCATCTGCGAAAATAACCGGGGAGGCATCCTGCAATATGCCAACCGCAGCCAGGAGGCCGCCCAAGCATACCAAAAAGCCATCCGATACTGCTCGCTGAGCAAGAACGGCAAAGGACTCTCGAACATCTACAACAACCTGGGGTCAGTGTAT
Source organism: uncultured Bacteroides sp. (assembly GCA_937890825.1). Lineage (GTDB taxonomy): Bacteria > Bacteroidota > Bacteroidia > Bacteroidales > Bacteroidaceae > Bacteroides. Next base: position 22,319 of record CALADS010000089.1, read on the forward strand.
TTCACTCTGAACAACCTGCCCATGCAAGCGCACTGCTACCGACAAGCTCTGTTTGTATGCGATTCGCTGAAACTCTCGGAAAGAATGAAAACCAACAGTTACATCATGCTGGGACACTGCTACGTGCAACTAAAAAACTACGAACAGGCCAAGGAGAACCTGGACAAGGCTTACCGGATGATAGACGAACTGCCACTCTATCACCGCTTCTTTCTACTAAACACCTACGTCAATCTGTATTATTACCAGGAAAAGTATGAGAAGTCTTGGGAATATCTGATGAAAATATTCCCCGACATGGAGGCACAGAAAGGAGAAATGCCCGGCGACTTTGCCATTCTGGAAGGAAACTATGCCGATTTATCTATCCAATTGGGGAAAAATCTGAAAGAAGCTGAGCAGCACTTGAATAATGCTTATCAATTCTTCGCTGCATCGAATAATCCTGTGGCTCTCTACTACACGGAAACCCTGCGCCTGCAATTACTGATGAAACAGCAAAAATGGACAGAGGTAGAGAAAAGGGTGCAGCAGCTACAGCGGCAAAAGAATGAGAATATACCCGTGAATTATCTGCAAAACCGCAACAAGGCCCTCATGGAATATTACCGGAAGAATGGACAGTATGAAAAGGCTTTCCTGCTGCTGCAACAGAATGCCATGACCGAAGACTCTATCCGAAGCAAAGAACATAAAGCGTATGTGGCAGAACAGGACTTACGCTATCTAAACAATACCACGAATTTAAATAACCAACTGACTATCAGTACCCAACAAAATAAAATTGTGCAACTGCGACTGGAAATTATTTTGGGCAGTATTTTTCTGCTAGGTATCTTGATTTATTTGGTCAACTACCGAAAAAGAACGCAAAAAAGACAACAAGAGCAATGGGAAAGAATGACCAATGAAATAAGCAGATTGAAAATGCAGAATATCCGGAAAAAAGTGTCGCCTCATTTCATCTTCAATGTACTGAACTGGGAAATAAACAGGCAGACTGAAGCGGAAGAAAAGACGCAACGGTTGTTACTTTTGTCTAAATTACTGAGAAAAGGATTGAACCTGTCGGAACAAATATCGGCACCTTTATCAGAAGAACTGGAATTCATGCAGGATTACACGCTGCTGCAACAACAGACCGGCAAGAAGTTCCAATTTACCATTGAAACGAAAGGGAATATACAGCCTGAAAAGATACGGATTCTATCTATGATTCTGCAAATACCTATCGAAAATGCCATCAAGCATGGGGTGAACGGAGTGAAAGACGGACATATCAGCCTGCTGCTGGAAGACCGGGGTAAGGGTATCGGCATCGTGATACGCAACAATGGAAATACGTATACCCCCTTCAACAACAGACCTGCCGACAGCAATGGCATCGGGCTGAAAATCATTTATCAGAGTATTGCCCTGCTGAATGAGCGAAACAAAGAAAAGATTTCATTCCACCTGCACGGACTGCCCGAAGGGGGCACAGAGGTATGTATCTATGTGCCCTATCAGTATAACTTCTTCGAGCGTGCCAGCCTTTAATCAAAAAGATTCGAATACCGGTACCAAGCGTTCGGGCAGATAGCCGCTGCGAATGCGCCATTCCTGCGGATAAAGGTTGTTGGCCCGATTGCCGATATTCTTCACAAACCCCAGCGGCACACCCTGATAGGTGAGCAATACATAGCCGCGGGGCGACCCGTCTGTCAGCACCACCGCCTCCTTGCGCAGGTAAGCGATGGCCTGCTCATAGCTTACCTCTGACACCGGAAAAGCTGCCGGCTGCAACAGGCTGCTCAGTGCCAGTGTGTGTTGCGGTATCAGATCCTTGCCCTTCTGCTGCCCTACCTCTACCCCTGCCAGCAACACTCGCAGATGCTGCTGAATACGAAGCAACAGAGGCTGGTATCGCTGTGGAAAGGCCGAAACAGCGGTATCGGTAGTAATCCAGGCATAGGCATCGGCATCGTGTACCCAGCTTTTGGCCACAAGCAGGGATTCTTTGGGCAAGCCCACAGAAACGGACCTGCCTTTCTTGCTCCGGGCTGCCTTCGCCGACACCGGCTGCTGACGCTGCATATCTGCGGTATAACCGGTTTCCTGCCATTCGCCGTGCTTGCGGATAACGGCCAGGAAAAAGCCCTCGCCCGCTGTGCGGTGAGGCAGGAAACGGTAGACCGGGAAACCACTGCCCTGCAGATTACCCGTCACACCCCAATCTTGAGGTATCTGCAACGGAAGCACCTCGGCTCCCAACTCCCGGCATATCCAGGCTACATTTTCTTCATTCTCGTGTGTGTTATAGGTACAGGTGCTGTATATCAGCAGGCCCCCAGGTTTCAGACTGCCCCATACATCGGCCAGAATACAGCGCTGACGCTGCCAGCAAATCGCTACGTTTTCCGGACTCCACTCACTTACTGCCACCGGGTCTTTACGGAACATACCTTCTCCGGAACAGGGCACATCAGTAAGCATCACATCAAACAGTTGCTCCAACGGGGCAAAATCGACCGGGTCATTGTTCGTCACCACTACATCAGGACTGCCCCACTTCGCCACATTTTCTGCCAGTATCTGCGACCGGTTGCGCATAACTTCATTGGCCACGAGCAAACTTCCTTCCGGCAAAAGCGACAACAGATGCGTGGACTTTCCGCCCGGAGCCGCACAAAGATCGAGCATCACCACTGGCTGGTGCACATACGTCTGCAAGGCTTGCTCTACAAACATAGAAGAGGCTTCTTGCACATAATAGCATCCGGCATGAAAAAGGGGGTCGAACGTAAAAGAAGGACGCTCTGACAAATAATAACCCTGCGCCGCCCAAGGAACGGGAGTGGCCTTTGCCAAGGCAAAGCGCGATACCGATGGTTTGAAACGGGCGTTGAGACGAATACTCACCGGCTGTTCTTCTGACAAGGCAGCTACCAATCGGCAAAAGTCTTCGGAACCCAGCAACGGACGAATAGAAGCACTGAATGATTCGGGTAATTCCATGATATATGAACTAAATTATGCGCACAAAGATAAGCTTTTTCTACAGATAGTCGAAAAAAAACGATTTCTTTGCAACCTTTGAATGACGGAGTCCGTCTAATACACAAAAGAATGAATCACTCAATTAATTATATGCTTTATGAAACATATCATCATGCTAATCGCAGCAAACTTGCTACTCTGCCTGCCTATGCAGGCCCAAAACCGTACCGTCACCCTCAAAAATAATCAGGGAGAAAAGTTGCAGGTTATCGAACTGCACGACACAGTGGTGAACGGAATACAAACCACCGACACACTCAGCATCACCACCTATGAAAACCCGCTTTCTGCGGATGGGGAAGAGAGGGAAGCTTCCAATATATTCTGGAACAAGATAACATACAGCCAAAACCACCGGAACGACCACTTCAGTGAAACCTTGGTCAGTATCATCGCCATCATAGCCGTATTCGGTATGCCGGTATTTATTCTTTTCATTATCTTCTACTACCGCAACAAGCAGCGGAAAGCCAAATACAGGCTGGCAGAACAGATATTGGCCAGCGGACAACCCCTGCCGGAGAATTTCTTCAAAAACGAAACCGGCAAAGACTTGCGCAGCAAAGGTATCAACAACATCTTTCTGGGATTGGGCCTCTTCATTTTCCTTTGGGCGATCACCGAATCTTTCGGAATGGGCAGCATCGGACTGCTGATTATGCTGACCGGCATCGGGCAGGTAGTCATTTACCACAGTCAGCAGCCCTCATCAAAGTCACCTTTCATACACATAGAACGCAACCAGACCAATGGTAAAAAATCAGTCAAGATAGGCGGTATAGTCATCGACAACCAACAGAAAGAAGAAAGCAAAGAAGAAAGCAAAGAACAATGAACACACTGAACGACATAGCACTGGTAGCCCAAGTGGTAATCTTCCACAATAACAAGGCCTTCGACCAATTGGTCAGAAAATACCAGTCGCCCGTGCGCCGTTTCTTTTTGCATCTCACCTGTGGTGACACAGCTCTGAGCGACGATTTGGCTCAAGACACGTTCATCAAAGCCTATACTCACCTCAGCATGTTCAAGAATCTCTCCGGATTCTCCACCTGGCTGTATCACATTGCTTATAACGTATTTTATGACTATCTTCGCAGCCGGAAAGAAACCGATGACATAGACACCCAATTGGTGGATAGCCAATGCTGTACACCGCCCAAGGACGTGGGACAACAAATGGATATCTACCAAGCACTGGGCACACTGAAAGAAATAGAGCGTACCTGCATCACACTTTTCTATCTGGAAGATCAGAGCATAGAAAAAATTGCAGACATTACAGGATGCCCCATAGGAACGGTGAAAAGTCACCTATCCAGGGGGAAAAACAATTTAGCGAATTATTTAAAAGACAACGGATATGCAAGATAATAATGATAAATTAATACGGGATTTTCTTCAAGCTGGAAAACAAAGTATTGAAGACCGGGGATTCAGTAACCGCGTAATGCAACAGTTGCCGGCTACAGAATCATGGCTGGCCAAATGCTGGACGTGGGGATGCCTGGCTTTGACAGCAGGGCTGTTCATACGGCTCAACGGATTTGAACTGCTCTACGATGCCCTAAGGAATAGCATCTCAAGCTTCATACAACAGGAAGCAATATCACAACCCGATACCCATTCATTACTTGTGGCCGGTGCCGTGCTTCTGTGCTTATTATATAGAAAAATAGCATCAATGGCTTAAAAAAGAAAAGTGAATAACTACCAAAATAGATGGATAATCACTATCTTTGCACTCGCATAAAACTAAATAAAGGGAAAGAGTTTTGAAACATCTAGTAGTATTCATAGCATTATTCGTTATTTTAGGGAATATACATGCCCAATCATCCAGTGAAGAATTCGTAAAAAATTACCTGCAGGAGACCGGAGTACGCACAACCAGGCGTAATAAAGTATCTTTGCTGATGACAGGGCAGAAGAAATTCAACGATTTGTTTGATGCCATACGCCAAGCAAAACATCACATACATTTGGAATACTTCAACTTCCGAAACGACTCCGTAGCCAATGCACTGTTCGACTTATTGGCAGAAAAAGCAGCAGAAGGAGTGGAGGTACGCGCCATGTTTGATGCTTTCGGCAACTGGTCGAATAACCAACCTCTGAAAAAGCAACACTTGAAAGCTATCCGGGCACGTGGCATCGAGCTGGTGAAGTTCGACCCCATTGCTTTTCCGTATATCAATCATGCCATTCATCGGGACCACCGCAAGATAGTAGTCATAGACGGTACGGTAGGCTATACCGGGGGTATGAATATTGCCGACTACTATATTCATGGACTACCCAAAATAGGCAAATGGCGCGACATACATATGCGTATAGAAGGAGAAGCTGTGCGCTATCTACAAGGAATCTTCCTTACAATGTGGAACCGTGAAACAGGACAGCACATTGGCGGACCAGCGTATTTCCCGGCGCTACCTCCTATACCCGACAACGTAACCAAGGAAATAGCCATCGTAGATCGCACACCGAAAGAAACCTCCAAATCCATCAGCCATGCTTATGCGGCTTCTATCTACGCTGCAGAAAAAAGCATACAGATAGTAAACCCGTACTTTTTACCTACGAAATACATACGCAAAGCTATCAAAGCTGCCTTGAAAAAAGGTACTGAAGTAGAAATCATGATTCCTGCTGTGGCCGATATTCCTTTCACACCGGATGCATCGTTCTATATAGCACATAAATTGATGAAAAAAGGGGCCAAGATTTATTTGTTCAACGACGGATTCCATCACTCAAAAGTAATGATGGTGGACAAAGAGTTCTGTACGGTAGGCACAGCCAATCTGAACAGTAGAAGTCTGCGTTATGACTACGAAACCAATGCTTTTATCTTTTCTCCTGAAACTACACACCAACTGAATGCTATGTTTGAAGAAGATAAAAAGAATAGCATACAAATGACACCTGAACTTTGGAAAAAGAAATCGGGATGGAAAAAATTTGTAGGATGGTTTGGAAATCTGCTGACTCCGTTTCTATAGTTGAAACAAAAAGGCTACCTTTGCAGATAAAAAATAATCAGCCTCCATGAAACAATATTTAGATTTACTGAACCGCGTACTGACCGAAGGAGTGGAAAAAAGCGACCGCACCGGTACGGGTACCATCAGCATTTTCGGCCATCAGATGCGCTTCAATCTGGATGAGGGATTCCCTTGTCTCACTACTAAAAAACTACATCTGAAATCTATCATCCATGAACTGCTGTGGTTTCTGAAAGGAGATACAAACATACAGTATCTACAGGAACATGGCGTACGCATTTGGAATGAATGGGCAGATGAAAAGGGTGACTTAGGACATATCTACGGATATCAATGGCGTTCATGGCCGGATTATCAAGGAGGCTTCATAGACCAAATCAGTGAGGCTGTAAATACAATTCTACATAATCCCGATTCACGCAGAATTATTGTAAGTGCTTGGAATGTAGGCGATTTAAACAACATGAACCTACCTCCTTGCCACGCCTTTTTCCAATTCTACGTAGCAGACGGACGACTCAGTCTGCAACTCTACCAACGGAGTGCAGATATCTTTCTAGGCGTACCGTTCAACATAGCATCCTACGCTTTGCTGCTGCAAATGATGGCACAGGTAACCGGACTTAAAGCAGGGGATTTTATTCACACGCTGGGCGACGCACATATTTACCTGAACCACTTGGAACAAGTAAAACTGCAACTCACACGAGAGCCACGCCCGCTGCCGCAAATGATTATCAATCCAGAGGTAAAAAACATCTTTGATTTTACTTACGAAGATTTCGAACTGCAGAACTATAACCCGCATCCGCACATTGCCGGAAAGGTGTCTGTATAACTTCTTATCGATTAATATCTTAGCTGTATGTCACTTCATATCATTGCTGCCATTGACCGAAACCGTGCTATCGGTTTCGAAAACAAACTTCTTTTCTGGCTACCCAACGACCTTAAGCGGTTCAAACAACTTACTACAGGACACACCATCATCATGGGAAGAAAAACATTTGAATCACTCCCTAAAGGTGCCTTGCCCAATCGCAGAAATATTGTTCTAAGCCGAACGAAAACTGCCTATGCCGGTACAGAAGTTTATACTTCTCTGGAGGAAGCTTTGGCACATTGCCATAGCCATGAACAGATCTACATTATAGGTGGTTCCAGCCTCTATCAGCAGGCACTGCCGCTAGCCGATGAACTCTGCCTGACGGAAATCGACGCTGCCGCCCCACAGGCTGATGCTTACTTTCCCGAAATAGACTTAGATAAATGGCAAGAAAAAAGCAGGGATGCTCATCCTTCTGATGAAAAGCATCCCTGCCCCTATGCGTTTGTTGATTACGTCAAAATCGGATAATCAATCTTCATCGTCGGTGTCGATGGCTATCGGCATCTGACGCTTGATAGCTTCATTAAAAGAAATCAAAGTTTCAGTACGCGACAAACCCAACGGCTGCAATTTATCATGTATAATACTCAGCAAATGATGATTATTACGAGCATAGAGTTTGACGAACATATCGTATTTACCGGTTGTAAAATGACATTCCACTATTTCGGGAATGGCCTCTAAAGCTTTCATCACTTCGTCGAATGTAGCAGGGTCTTGTAAATAGATACCAATATATGCACAAGTTTCATAGCCAATCTTTTCCGGATCGATAATAAATTCAGAACCTTTTATTATACCCAAATTGGTCAATTTCTGTATGCGTTGATGAATTGCGGCTCCCGACACATTACAAGCTCTGGCCACTTCCAAAAAAGGTATACGAGCATTGCCGGCAATCATCGTCAATATCTGCTCATCCAAACTATCCAATTGATGTTGTCCCATTTCCTAATTTAAATTAATAATAAATCTGAATACTAAAGCCTTTTTCATTTTGCAACTGCAAAGTTAGTCATTTTTCCATCAAGAAATAGGAGATTTACAACTTTTTATACAAAAGAATGGATAAAATTGCAGATAAAAAAGAAATATTATATCTTTGTGAAAACTATAATGTGTTCGTACCATGAATAAATATACATTACTCATAGTCTTCATAGCTCTATCAGTTTGCATGCAAGCACAGAATTTTACAGACTATTTTTCCAACCATACGTTACGATTGGATTACCTTTTCACCGGTAATGCTGACAGACAGGAAATCTGCCTGGATGAATTATCGCAGCTACCAGGGTGGGCAGGAAGAAAACACCATTTGGACGAACTGCCTCTTCACGGAAACGGACAAATCATAGTAAAAGACGAGAATAGCAAAAAAGTAATTTATAAAACATCCTTTTCCTCATTATTTCAAGAATGGCTGGAAACGGATGAAGCTAAAGTTTCTACCAGAGGATTTGAAAACACCTTTCTGGTGCCTTTTCCTACACATCCTGCAGAAATAGAGGTGATTCTTTACGACTCTCGACGGAATATACGCACCCAAATGACTCATCGTATTGACCCTAAAGATGTCTTAATACATAAAAAAGGCTATACACACATTACTCCACATAAATACCTGCTGAAAAGTAAAACCGGAGATGTATCAACTTGCATTGATGTAGCTATTCTGGCAGAAGGATACCGGAAAGATGAGATGCATATTTTTGAAGCAGATGCAAAAAAGGCCTGTGAAAGCTTGTTGAATCATGCCCCCTTCTCTGCCATGAAAGAAAAGGGCGGGATAAATATCATAGCTGTATTCAGCCCTTCAGAAGATAGCGGAGTGAGCGTTCCTCGACTGAATGCCTGGAAAAACACAGCTTTCAATTCACACTTCAGCACGTTCTATTCAGACAGATACCTCACAACTTCCAGACTTAAGGCTGTACACGATGCACTGGCAGGAATTCCTTACGAACACATCATTATCCTGGCAAATACAGAAGAGTACGGAGGTGGAGGCATCTATAACTCGTATACGTTGACCACAGCGCATCACCCACTCTTCCAGCAGGTAGTAGTACATGAATTTGGTCATAGCTTTGCCGGACTAGCCGATGAATATTTTTATGACAATGATGTCATGACAGATACGTATCCACTTGATGTAGAGCCTTGGGAACAAAACATAACCACACAAATCTGCTTCTCCCAAAAATGGAAAGATATGATAGCCCCCACTACACCAGTACCCACTAATCCTGCAGATAGTGAAAAATATGCAGTAGGCTTATTCGAAGGTGGCGGATATTCAGCTAAAGGGATTTATCGCCCGGCAAACGATTGCCGGATGAGAACCAATGAATATCCTGCATTCTGCCCCGTATGCCAACGGGCTATACAGCGTGTCATTGATTTTTATACCAAACCATAAACTAAAATGTTATGATTAAATTTCAACGCATTACTACAAGCGACAAAGAATTATATCAGTTCATGGAACAATTAATGGTGGAGTCTTTTCCACCTGAAGAATATCGCACACTAGAGGAGCTGAGAGAATATACAGATAAGAAAGGACATTTCTATAATAATGTTGTACTAGAGAATGAAATTCCTATCGGTCTGCTCACCTACTGGCAGTTGGATGGCTTCTATTATTTTGAACATTTTGCCATTTCTCCGAAACGTAGAAACGGTGGTATCGGACAGCGCACCCTGCGACAACTATGCCAAGAATTACCTCTTCCCATAATATTGGAAGTAGAATTACCCAATGAAGAAATGGCTCAACGAAGAATACACTTCTATGAACGACAGGATTTCAAATTATGGAATAAAGACTATCTCCAACCACCTTACAAGAAAGGAGACAACTATCTGCCGCTTCTTTTAATGGCTTACGGTAATCTCAATCCCGACACAGATTATGAGCGAATAAAAAAAGCCATCTACAAAGAAGTATACAACGCTGAATAATTTTTAAAACAACTTCTTTATAACGACCTGAATTACATCCGGCAATGATCTCAACGATATTGCCGGATGTTTTTTATACATATACCTCACATGAAAACAAAAAGAAAGGTCAACTGGAAACTATCCAACTGACCTTTCTTAATATTTGCTATAACTAACTACTTACTGACGCGGAGCAGCAGAATAGTTAATCTTCAATGCATATGCTTTACGAAGTGCTTCTTTGATATCTGTTACAATACCCATCTTCGTATCTTGGTCCACTTTCAGAGAAACCGTCATCAAAGGCTGATCTGATTCCTTCATGCTGGCACGTTCACCATTCACGAAGTCATAAATTTCAGAAACCTCAGCATAGCTATCGTTCAACTGAATGCGGCTTTCGCTACCTAATTTCTTACGAAATTCTGCAGTCGGCTTACCTACATAGATAAACGTAACCAACGATTTCTTTTCCAGTTTTTCCAACTCAGTACCTTGCGGAACCTTAAACTCAACCTTTAAAGTAACCTCACGCATAGTTGTTACAATCATGAAGAAGAACAACAATGTAAAGATAAGGTCAGGCAGAGAAGAAGTATTCAACGCAGGCATTTCGCGTTTACCTGTTTTATTAAATTTTCCCATTACTTCTTATCTCCATACTTTTTAGGTTCTGCCTCAGAGATTACCTGAGGATAAATTTTACGAACTGCCTTTTGTTGGTCTTCATCCAAATCAGCATAATTTTTGCCCCACTTTTCTTGAGCCAACTCATTACGCAACTCATTATAAGCTGCTACCAACTCATTCTGTACAGCAATATATGCTTTATAAGAAGAACCACGGTCGCAACGCAAAGAGATTACATGTTTTTTAGTAATCTGTACCGATCCGAAGAATTCCACTTCTTCTGTTACCTTTTCAGGCAAAGTTTCTTCGTTATTCGGATTGGCAATAAATTCCTTTGCTCTTTCACGTAGTTGTTCTACATTCAGATAGTCATTTCCAACCATCAACGCATCTTGAAAGTTCAAGAAGATAGGCAATACATTGCGCTCTTTCAACTTGATATCCTCTTTTTTCTGTTCATCCTGCGGCGGCTCGGGCAAACGACGTGCCAAACCACGGTCAGTATCCATAGAAGTAGTAATCAAGAAGAAAATCAGCAACAAGAAAGCAATATCCGCCGTTGAGCTGGAGTTGATATCGGGAACTTTTCTTTTTCCTTTTGCCATTTTAAAAACTCTTTTAATTGAGAGAAATTATCTCAACTGGTTATGAAATTTTCTTCTTAATTCCACCTAAAATCATTGCTACCAATGTAGCACCTAAGAGGAAATAAATAGTGTAAAGGAACATATCTGTAACTTTCAACCAGAAAGGAACGTTATCTGCTCCGTCATAACCCGGAATATTCAGCGGTTTGTCGCTACCCATAGACCAAGCTACAACCATTACAACTACTAAAAGAACTACACCCAAAAGGGATTTCAAAGCAGCAACCGGATTATCCTTCAGTGCGGTTCCGAATTGGAACAAGAAACCAACAACAGTTGCTACGATAGCGATACCCAGCAATGCATACACCAGGTAAAGCAACGTGTCTGTATTAGCAGGCTGCCACATTTCAGGATCCACACCCATCAAGACAGCTTCGCCTTGCGCATCTCCACCGAAGAAGAAGAGACCTAAAACCACCAAGATAATGGCCAGGAGCGCATACAGCACGTAATATGATACTTTATATGATAACTTAGCCATTTTTCTTATTTTTTGTATTTCAAATCATATTTGATAACCATATCCAACAGTGAGATAGAAGAATCTTCCATTTCGCTAGTCAAAGCTTCAATCTTAGAAAGGATGTAGTTATAGAATACCTGCAGAATCAAAGCAACGATCAAACCGAAGATAGTAGTAATCAAGGCAACCTTCATACCACCTGCTACAACCGTCGGAGAGATATCACCTACCTGTTGGATTTTATCAAATGCCTGCACCATACCGATTACAGTACCCAAGAATCCCAAAGACGGAGCCATGGCGATGAACAATGTAATCCAAGAGCAACCTTTTTCCAGGTAACCTGCCTGAACACCACCGTAAGATACTACTGAGCGTTCTACTACGTCAATACCCTGGTCGATACGCATCAGACCCTGATAGTAGATAGAAGCAATAGGACCTCTAGTGTTACGGGCAATGTCTTTAGCTGCTTCAACGTCGCCTTTTTCCAAAGCTGCTTCAACAGCTGCAACGAACTTCTTAGTATTAATTTCAGCCAAGCTCAAATAGATGATACGTTCAATACAGAAAGCAAGACCAATAACCAAAGCGATGGCTACCAAACTCATGAAAGATGCAGTACCTTCAATAAACTTAGTTTTCAATTCTTTGTGAATACCGCCTTCTTCAACTGCAGAATCAGCAGCTACTTGTTCGGTTTGAGCAGCTGCAGGAGCGTCTTGAGCCTGAGCAAGTTGAGTTGAGCCAAATGTCAAGGCTCCAATCACAGCAACAATTGCAAATAACTTTTTCATTGTGTGTCTAATTTTTAAGATTAATTAATTAATTTATTTATTTAATTTATTGTTGTTCTATGTTAATATTCACTTTGCGGAGAGACGGGGATTCGAACCCCGGATACCCTTTTGGGGTATACACGCTTTCCAGGCGTGCCTCTTCAACCACTCGAGCACCTCTCCTTTTTCAAGGACTCCTTTTGAAATCGGGTGCAAATTACGAAAAAAATGCGAATCCACCGAGATTTCTGCTACAAATGTATTCTTTTTTTTGTTCTTCCACTGCATTCCATTCATTTTAATCTCGCCCAACGTCACAAAATTAATAAACTTTAAAACCTAAGAGAGGTTATTTGAGCATTCCAAACACTTTTAAAGCATTCTGAGCAGTTAATTTCGAGGTTTCTTCAGGCGATTTCCCATAAATCTCGGCAAGTTTCAGTAGTGTATAGTGCACATAAGAGCTTTCGTTGCGTTTTCCCCTAAAGGGTACCGGGGTGAGATAAGGCGAATCTGTCTCCAACACGATTCTATCCAAAGGAACGTGAGACAAGACGTTGGGTAAGGTAGATTTCTTAAAGGTGACCACACCGTTGATGCCGATCATAAAATCCGGAAACTCCATCATCAGCGCAGCTTCATCTACATCACCCGTGAAGCTATGGAAAATACCCCTCAACCCGCTGTTCTTATAAGGCAGCAACACCTTATATATATAGCTGAAAGCTTCGCGGCTGTGTATCACAATGGGAAGATTGAATTCCAATGCCCATTCCACTTGTTTTTCAAACGCAACAAGCTGCTCTTGCAAGAAAGTTTTATCCCAATAGAGATCAAGTCCGATTTCACCGATGGCCACGAAGCGGTTTTCAGTCTTCAGCCAGCGCAGCACCCCTTCCAATTCTTCTTCATACCGAGTATCTACAGACGTAGGATGCAACCCTATCATCGGATAACACAGCTCTTTATATGCATCACACACCCGAAGCAAGGGTTCAACGGTTGTACTGTCAATATTAGGCATAAATATATGAGACACACCTGCTTCCACTGCACGGTGAATCACCTCGGGCAAATCATCCGAGAATTCTTCCAAAAACAGATGCGAATGAGAATCCACTAATTGTATCATATACGCTACTTTCTATTCTTTTCATTGGTACGATAATAATAGACCACCCCGTAGCCTCTGCATAAATTCAGCCGCTTCTCATCGGGCATCACCTCTGCATATTTCTGTTCTATCTGATTCCAGCAGTCCAATATCAGTTTATCCGCCTCTTCTCTCATGGCAGACAACTCATCCAGACTTTTAGCCGTAAGTCCTTGCAGGTTCTTCTGCTTTTCATAGCTTTCCATAAAGATATCATAATGCACCTTCACCTTAGCTATGGTAGGATTATAAATAGGAATACCTCCCTGCGACAAACGTTTCTCTTCACCTTGAATGATACGTCTACCCCACTCTGCCAGCGAAGACTCTGTAGTAAGGTCGGGCAAAGTATGATTTTGCTGGTCCAGTCCATAATAAGCCTTATGCGCCAACCGCACTTCCGTTCGGATAACAGCCAGATTCAGCACTTGAATAAAGTGCGAGATAAACAGACGGGCATTTTTCACATGTCCCTGATGCTTTCTTCCTGCCTGCGCCTGACGCTCATAGCACTCTGCATAATACTGTTGGGCAGATTCAAATTTACGAAGAAAGCTGCGTACGGCAGACAATGTCTTCAATGAAACCGCCAAATCGTACATATTACACGTATCCGATTTTACGACTACAGCTTTCAGCGCTCGTAATCTGGCTTGATCTGTATTGGGAAGTCTTCTATAAGGCATGTTTTTCAGTATACTAGGTAATTAACCACTAAGCCTGACGCACCATCAGTTTCTCCATCAGTCGTTCCAGCTCTTTTTTGGCAGACACATCCACACTGACCAACTGCAAACTTTGCATGGCCCGAGCTGTATAAGCAGCAATCTGCTCCTCACACATCCGGCGCACACCAATCTGATTATACAGTTCTGTCACTGCAGCGATTTTCACTTCAGGTACATAAGAACGGCATTCCATCCAAGAATGCAGCACAGCCAGTTGGTCGGCCCCAGCATGCTCTAAAGCTTTAATCAACAGGTACGTCTTTTTATTACACAAGATATCCCCACCGATATTCTTTCCGAACACCTTAGTATCACCATACACATCCAGCAAGTCATCTTTCAATTGAAATGCCACACCTAGATTCATACCGAAGTCGTATAAGCGGCCGGCATCCTCGGCAGAAGCCCCTGCAAGGATAGCACCAATCTTCAGACTGGCAGCCAGCAACACCGAAGTCTTAAGGCGAATCATTTCCAGATATTCGGTCTCTGTTACATCATTCCTAATTTCAAATTCCATATCCAGTTGCTGCCCTTCACAGATTTCCAATGCCGTCAGGCTAAACAGATCCATCACCTCTTTCAGTTTGTCAGCATTACACTGAGCCATAAACTGATAAGCCAACACCAACATGGCATCGCCAGAAAGAATAGCTGTATTATCATTCCATACCTTATGTACGGTAGCCTTTCCCCGACGTTTATCAGCCCGATCCATCAAATCATCGTGCAGCAACGTATAATTATGATACACCTCTATACCCGTAGCAGGTCCCAAGATAGATTTCACATCCTCTTGATACAGATTATAAGCCATCAGCATCAGTACAGGTCTGATGCGTTTGCCACCCAATGAAAGCACATACGACACGGGGTCGTACAATCCCTGTGGGGTACGTTCAAATTTCAGTTCCGTCAAATGAGCATTTACAATATCAAGAAGTTCTGTTGTAGTATACATAAGTAGGATTTTTATAAATAGGAGATTATAATAAACGAAAAAGGCTGCACGCGGCAGCCTTTTCCCTTATGATTATTTTATTACTGCAATCTAAACATTACAGGCACCGTATATTTTACGCGTACGGGTTTACCGCGCTGCATACCCGGTTTCCACTTAGGCATGGTACCGATTACGCGGAGGGCTTCCTTATCCAAATAAGGGTCAACGCCTCTCAATACCTTTGCATCTACGATACTACCGTCCTTGTTTACAACGAATTGCACTGTAACACGACCCTGTGTACCGTTTTCCTGTGCGATGGTAGGATATTTGATATTCTTGCTCAAGAACTGCATCAAACCAGCCATACCGCCATTCGGGAATTCAGGCATTTGTTCTACCACTTCGAAGATGGTCTGTTCTTCCGGTTCTTCTTCTTCCACTTCTACAGGCACATACTTGATTTCTACAGCCTGTCCTGTATCTTCCGTAGATGCGATAACTGTTTCTTCTACATCAGCATCATCTTCTACGATGGTCAATGTTTCTGCAATGGCCGGAGCCTCGGGAGGAGGCGGAGGGGTAGCCATTTCAGGTTGTTCCGTGATCGGAATCTCAATTTCTTCCTCAAATACGAGATCGGTAACTGCCTGGCTCATATCAATCTTGACATCACGTTTAGTCCATTCAAACGCAACGAACATGAAAGCGAGCACAATCACATAACCGACCAGCAGCCATGTAGACTTCTTGTTCTCCAAGTCTGCCTTAGGTGTTTTTTTAACTTCCATACTATGTTAATTTAAAAATGGTGTTCCAATTGTTTTGCGCAAATATAACGCTTTTATTTTTATGAGGTAATCTTTCCGGTGTTTTTTCTTGGCGGAACGTATATTTTTGTATTTTTTTAATCCTATAGTCCATCCGTTTACCATTTCTTCACTCCCACTCAGCCAGGGATGCCGGCCACATCCGCACCCCAATTACCGCCAGTCAAGCTCTTCCGCAATGCCTACCCCCCTCCTTCCCGATGCCCTTCAGAAAATTAACCGACAGCAACCGATAGATTAAAAAAAAAGGCGTATCTTTGGCAAGAAAATCACGTTAAATTCTACTTTAATATATATAGTATATGAAAAAGATAACGATTGCCATCGACGGCTTTTCATCTTGTGGCAAAAGCACTATGGCCAAAGACTTAGCCCGAGAAATCGGATATATTTACATCGACAGTGGCGCCATGTATCGCGCCGTAACCCTCTATGCATTAGACAACGGATTGTTCCATGGAAACGAAATCGAAACAGAACGCCTGAAAAACGACATGCAGCAGATCCACATCACCTTCCAGCTCAATCCTGATACAGGCAAGCCCGATACGTATCTGAATGGCACATGCGTAGAACAGCGCATCCGCACCATGGAGGTATCTTCACACGTCAGCCCCATTGCCGCCCTCGATTTCGTACGCGAAGCCATGGTAGCCCAGCAGCAGGAAATGGGCAAGGCCAAAGGCATCGTTATGGACGGACGAGACATCGGTACTACCGTATTTCCGGATGCCGAACTGAAAATTTTCGTTACTGCCTCTGCCGAAATACGTGCACAGCGCCGTTACGACGAGTTGAAAGCCAAAGGCGAGGCAGCCAGTTTGGCAGACATCCTGGAAAATGTGAAGCAACGCGATTACATAGATCAGCACCGCGAAGTAAGCCCCCTAAAGAAGGCCGATGACGCCTTGCTGCTCGACAACAGCCACCTGACCATCGCCCAACAGAAAGAATGGCTGTCTGAACAGTTTCAAAGGATAATCCAATCAATCTGACCACCTATGACCCACATAGAAATTGATCACGAATCAGGCTTTTGCTTCGGAGTAGTGACAGCCATACATAAGGCGGAAGAAGAATTGGCCAAGGGCGGCATTCTCTACTGCCTGGGAGATATCGTGCACAATAGCCGGGAGGTAGAACGACTGAAAGCCATGGGACTTATCACCATCAATCATGAAGAATTCAAGCAGTTGCATGGCGTAAAAGTATTGCTCAGAGCCCACGGCGAGCCTCCCGAGACTTATGAAATAGCCCGTAAAAACGAAATAGAAATCATTGATGCCACCTGTCCGGTAGTGCTACGCCTGCAAAAACGCATCAAGCAAGCCTACATAGAAGAGAGTCGGTCTAAAAAACAAATCGTAATCTACGGCAAAAACGGACATGCAGAAGTATTGGGGCTGGTAGGACAAACCTGCGGAGAAGCCATCGTCATAGAAAAGCTGGAAGAAGCCAAATCGCTGAATCTACAGCAAAGCATCTGCCTATACTCGCAGACCACCAAATCACTCGATGAATTTCGACAAATTGTGGAATACATCCAGACGCATATCTCGCCTGAAGTCACCTTCGAGTATTACGACACCATCTGCCGGCAAGTGGCCAATCGCATCCCCAACATCCGACAGTTTGCCGGTTCACATGATTTAGTGTTCTTCGTAAGTGGCAAAAAAAGTTCCAACGGCAAAATGCTGTTTGCAGAATGCCTCAAGGTAAACCCCAATTCCCACCTGATAGACAGTCCGGAAGAAATAGACCCTGCTTTGCTGACCGGCGTACAGTCAATCGGTATCTGTGGAGCCACCTCTACCCCCAAATGGCTGATGGAAGAAATATCCAAAGCTATATATGATATTGTAAATTAACGAAAATTATTATCCACACCCTTAGCTTTTTGCTAAATTTGCGGCCATTACTAATAGATATAAAACAAATATTATGGGAATAGTAAAATGCATCGGTATTCTAACATCCGGAGGAGATGCTCCTGGTATGAATGCAGCTATCCGTGCGGTAACTCGTGCCGCCATCTACAACGGATTGGAAGTTAAAGGTATATACAGAGGCTACAAAGGATTAGTGACCGGTGAAATCAAAGAGTTCAAAAGTCAGAATGTAAGTAATATCATACAGCTTGGAGGCACCATTCTAAAGACAGCACGCTGTAAGGAATTCAAGACACCGGAAGGCAGACAGATGGCCTATGACAACATGAAGAAAGAAGGTATCGATGCGCTGGTAGTAATCGGCGGAGACGGCTCGCTTAGCGGAGCACGCATCTTCGCTCAAGAATTCGATGTGCCTTGTATCGGATTGCCCGGTACCATAGACAACGACCTTTATGGTACAGACACCACCATAGGCTACGACACAGCACTGAACACCATTTTGGATGCAGTAGATAAAATCCGCGATACAGCCACCTCGCACGAAAGACTTTTCTTCGTAGAAGTAATGGGACGAGACGCCGGTTTCCTGGCACTGAACGGAGCCATTGCTTCAGGTGCTGAAGCAGCTATTATTCCAGAATTCAATACTGAAGTTGACCAACTGGAAGAATTCATCAAGAACGGCTTCAGAAAATCCAAGAACAGCAGTATCGTACTGGTGGCTGAAAGCGAATTGACCGGCGGTGCCATGCACTATGCCGAGCGTGTGAAAAACGAATATCCACAATACGATGTACGTGTCACCATCCTGGGCCACCTGCAACGTGGAGGTAGTCCTACGGCCCACGACCGCATCTTGGCCAGCCGATTGGGAGCTGCCGCCATTGATGCCATCATGGAAGGCCAGCGCAATGTCATGATAGGAATAGAGCATGATGAGATAGTCTACGTACCTTTCACCAAAGCTATCAAAAACGACAAGCCCATTAAAAAAGATTTGGTCAATGTACTCCGTGCACTCTCCATCTGACAACCACACCCTTAAAACAACAGAAAGCCTCGCCTGCCCGGTGAGGCTTTCTTGTTTCCGCACAGCCAGAATGAAAAAATACCCCAAAGCATCCCCGAAAACAATGACAAACTCAGATAAAGCTGAATAAAGCACTTCAACTTCCCAAACCAAACCGCATAAAGACCTCCCGAACAATCAATAAACAGCATCTAATATTTGGAAATAAGAAAGAAAACCATGACTTTTGCAAATAAATAATCCGATATCACACCATTTTTATGAAACATCCTACAGCGAATTCCTCCCTGCATTTACAAGAACAACAGCTTCTACTACGCATGGAATATGAATACGAAAAAGAAGAATTCAAGCGACAAACAGAAACTATGGGTGTGGCACGCAAGGTAAAAAGAGGCTTATGCTGGTATCCCATTACGACGGGACGAAGCTACTACAATTCGCTCAACCAGCTGGTATTAGAAGTCAGCCGTCAGGAAGATACCGACATTGAACATAACTTTGAATTCGGACGCCCCGTATGCTTCTTCCGGCAAACAGCCGATGGAAGCATCTCATATTACCACTTTCAAGGCACAGTAAGCTATGCAGACGACAGCCGCATGGTAGTGGCGATGCCGGGCACAGGAGCCATTCTAGATCTGCAAGAAGCCGACCACCTGGGCGTGCAACTGTATTTCGATGAAACCAGCTACCGCACTATGTTCGACGCTCTCCATGCCGTGACATCTGCCAAAGGAAACCGGCTGGCCGAATTGAAAGAAATCCTGATAGGAAACGCCAGACCCGCTTTCAGAGAATTATTTCCTGCAAGATTTCCCTGGCTAAACGCTACACAGGAAGCAGCCGTCAACCGCGTGCTTTGCGCCAAAGATGTGGCTATCGTTCACGGACCTCCCGGCACCGGAAAAACCACCACCCTGGTAGAGGCCATCTACGAAACACTGCATAGAGAGCCACAAGTACTGGTATGCGCTCAAAGCAACACAGCTGTAGACTGGATTTCAGAAAAACTGGTAGACCGGGGCGTAAACGTACTCCGCATAGGCAACCCCACCCGAGTAAACGACAAGATGCTTTCCTTTACCTACGAACGTCGGTTCGAAGGACACCCTCTGTACCCCGAATTGTGGAGCATCCGGAAGGAATTGAGACAGTTGGGCGGAAAAGCCCGTAAAGGCAATTACAACGAACGCGAAAGCATACGCAGCCGCATGTCGCGCTTACGCGACCGCGCCACAGCACTGGAACTGCAAATCAATACAGCATTGTTCGACAGCGCCCACGTGATAGCCTCTACCCTTATCAGCAGTAACCACCGGCTCCTGAACGGACACAGATTCGGTACCCTCTTCATCGATGAAGGTGCACAAGCCCTGGAAGCAGCCTGCTGGGCAGCCATCCAAAAAGCAGACCGGGTAATTCTGGCAGGCGACCACCAACAGCTACCACCTACCATCCAATGCTGCGAAGCCGCTCGCCGAGGACTGGACCATACGCTTTTAGAACAGGTAGCCCTGCACAAGCCAGAAGCCGTATCTCTGCTAAAAATACAATACCGCATGAACGAGGCACTGATGCACTTTTCTTCCGAGTGGTTTTACAACGGATTGCTGGAAGCCGCTCCTGAAGTCAAGCACCGAAGCATTCTGGACTGGGATTCACCCATCACCTGGATAGATACGTCCGAGATGGAATTCAAGGAAGAATTCATCGGTGAAAGTTTCGGAAGAATCAACAAGCAAGAAGCCGACTTGCTTATCCGCCAACTCGAAACATACATCCAGCGCATCGGTAGCGAACGCATACTGGAAGAGCGAATCGATATCGGCATCATCTCGCCCTATAAAGCACAGGTGCAATACCTCCGGGCAAAGATTCGCAGCAATGCAGCACTCCGCCCTTTCCGCTCACTGCTTACTGTCAATACGGTAGATGGTTTCCAAGGACAGGAAAGAGATGTGATATTCATCAGTCTGGTCAGAGCCAACGAAAAAGGAGAAATCGGTTTCCTGAGAGATTTACGCAGAATGAATGTGGCCATCACACGCGCCAAAATGAAGCTGGTTATCCTGGGCGATGCACCCACTCTGAAAAGACATACATTCTACAAACGATTACTGGAATACATCACTGCACAGAATCAAACAGAATACACTGACAGCTAATCAACACAGCGGAATCAATGCTTGCAAAAGCCCTTATTCATCAAACATAATCAAAATGTAAAAGCATAACCAACACAGACTTTCAGGGAATGGGCGATTCAAGACTTTCAGAGCAGATGATAAAAAAAAAGGAGTACCGCTGTACTCCAACCTTTGTTAACCTTAAATCTAATACTATGAAAAACACATTGCAAAGGTACGGCTTTTTCCACAACCTGCAAATTATACAAGAAAAAACGTATGCTATATAACATGAATTAAGAATAAAGGGCAGATTTATAAAATAATCCGCCCTTTATTTTAACAGTTCTGCCTCAACAAAACCTTTTATTCCTCATCCAAGAGAATTTCCAGAATCTGGCAAGCCGCCTTTGCCACCGGAGTACCCGGACCAAAGATAGCAGCCACACCGGCCTTATACAAGAAGTCATAATCCTGAGCCGGAATCACACCACCGGCAATCACCACGATATCTTCACGGCCTAACTTCTTCAACTCTTCGATAATCTGCGGCACCAATGTCTTGTGTCCGGCAGCCAGTGAAGAAACCCCTACTACATGCACGTCGTTTTCCACTGCCTCGCGAGCTGCCTCTGCCGGCGTTTGGAACAACGGTCCCATATCTACGTCGAAGCCACAATCGGCATAGCCGGTAGCCACAACCTTAGCACCACGGTCGTGTCCGTCCTGTCCCATCTTGGCAATCATGATACGCGGCTGACGACCCTCCTGTTTAGCGAACTTCTCGGCCAATTCACACGCACGCTTGAAGTCCTTGTCATTTTTACTTTCTGAAGAATACACGCCTGAAATAGTTCTGATTATTGCTTTATAACGTCCTACTACCTTTTCGCAAGCATAAGAGATTTCACCCAGCGTAGCACGCACACGGGCAGCCTCCACAGCCAGTTCCAGCAAATTACCCTCACCGGTTTCCACACACTTGGTGATCGCTTCCAGAGCCTTGTCCACATCCGCCTGGTTACGTCCTTCCTTCAAGATTCTCAAGTTTTCAATCTGTTCCTGGCGCACCGCCGTATTGTCGATTTCAAGGATATCAATCGGAGCTTCTTTCTCCAGACGATACTTATTCACACCCACAATAGTCTGCGAACCACTGTCGATACGAGCCTGCGTACGGGCAGCCGCCTCTTCGATACGCATCTTAGGAATACCGGTTTCGATAGCCTTTGCCATACCACCCAGTTTTTCAATTTCCTGAATGTGTTCCCAAGCACTGTGAGCTATTTCATTGGTCAGAGATTCCACGTAGTAAGAGCCGCCCCACGGGTCTACGTTCTTACAGATATAAGTCTCCTCCTGAATATAAATCTGCGTATTACGGGCAATACGGGCCGAGAAGTCGGTAGGCAAAGCGATCGCCTCATCCAGCGCATTGGTATGCAGAGACTGCGTATGTCCCAATGCTGCCGCCATTGCTTCGATACAAGTACGTCCCACATTGTTGAAGGGGTCTTGTTCTGTCAGCGACCAGCCTGAAGTCTGAGAGTGCGTACGCAAAGCCAGCGATTTAGGATTCTTCGGATTGAACTGCTTCACAATCTTGGCCCACAGCATACGTGCAGCACGCATCTTGGCTATTTCCATAAAATGGTTCGTACCGATAGCCCAGAAGAACGACAGACGCGGAGCAAACGCATCAATATCAATGCCTGCAGCCACACCGGCACGGAGATATTCCAAACCGTCGGCCAACGTATAAGCCAATTCGATATCCGCAGTAGCACCGGCTTCCTGCATATGATAGCCCGAGATAGAGATAGAATTGAACTTAGGCATCTTCTGAGAAGTATATTCAAAAATATCCGAGATAATCTTCATAGAGAATGCAGGCGGATAGATATACGTGTTGCGCACCATGAATTCCTTCAAGATATCATTCTGAATAGTACCAGCCATTTCTTCCAGTTGGGCACCTTGCTCCAGTCCGGCATTGATATAGAATGCCATCACCGGCAATACAGCTCCGTTCATGGTCATGGATACAGACATCTTGTTCAAAGGAATACCATCGAACAAAACCTTCATATTTTCCAATGAGCAGATAGATACACCAGCCTTACCCACATCACCTACCACACGTTCGTGGTCGGGGTCATAGCCACGGTGAGTAGCCAAGTCGAATGCCACCGACAATCCCTTCTGACCACTGGCCAGGTTACGACGATAGAAAGCATTCGATTCCTCGGCAGTAGAGAATCCGGCATACTGACGAATGGTCCACGGACGCAACGTATACATTACAGAATACGGGCCACGAAGATACGGAGGAATACCTGCTGCAAAATCCAGGTGTTCCATTCCTTCCAAGTCTTCTTTGGTATAAACAGGCTTCACTTCAATGTGTTCCGGCGTTTTCCAGTCAGCATGGATGCCGTTAGCCTTTTGCCACTCAGCGCCATTTACAGGCTGAAAAGCAGCATAAATATCTAGGTTTTTAAAATCTTTTCTCATGACTAATTCGTTAACTCAATAACTTCTTGTTATAATCTCTCAAGGTTTCCAGCACATTTACGCGCACATGGATGAAGTTTTCGATGCCTGCAGCCTTCAGTTCCTCCATGCAAGCCGGTGCACCGGCTACAATGAACATGGCACGTCCGTTCAAAGCCTGGAAAGCAGGAACAGCATATTCAGCGTACTCATCATCGCTAGAGCACAATACCACCACGTCAGCCTTGGCAGCCATAGCCGCTTCCACCCCTTCTTCTACCGTGGCGAAGCCCAAGTTATCTACCACCTCATAACCGGCACAAGCCAAGAAGTTACAAGAGAATTGCGCACGAGCCTGACGCATAGCCAGATTACCGATAGTCAGCATAAACGCCTTCGGACGCTTGCCGCTGGCTTCCGTTTCCAGTCGCAAAGCTTCAAATTCGCTGGCCGCACGGTCAAAATTCAGCGTAGGCACATCCTTTTCGCACGTATCCTGTCCGCCGCAACAGCATTTTTTCTCCACCGGCTGTTTGCCGTCGGCCTTTTCGTTAAAGTTGGGGAACTGGTTTGTACCCAGCAATACCTCCTTGCGTTTGGCCACGGCAGCATGACGGGCTGCATTGCTTTCATTAACGGCAGCCTGCACTTTACCAGCTTTCACAGCCGCATAGAATCCGCCTTCTTCTTCCACAGCGAGGAAGAGTTCCCACGCCTGTTTGGCAATAGCTACGGTCAGATTTTCGATGTAATAAGAACCGGCAGCCGGGTCAATCACCTTATCAAAGTGAGATTCCTCCTTCAGCAGCAACTGCTGGTTGCGAGCCATGCGTTCAGAGAACTCATCCGGAGTCTGGTAAGCCTGGTCGAACGGCACCACCGTCATAGAATCCACACCAGCCAATGCCGCACTCATAGCCTCAGTCTGCGTACGCAGCAGATTGACATGAGCATCAAACAAAGTCAGATTAAACGAAGAAGTCTCAGCGTGCACCTTCATCTTGGCAGCCTCCTTGTCGGCAGCCTCGTAAGAAGCCACGATATTGGCCCACAGCATACGAGCCGCACGGAACTTGGCTATTTCCAGAAAATAGTTCGAGCTGATACCGAAATTAAACTTGATGCGCTTGGCCACCTCTGCCGCCGGAATGCCGGCTTCGGTCAGCTGGTTCATATACTCGTTACCCCACGCCAAGGCATACCCCAACTCCTGGTAGATATACGCACCGGCATTATTGAGTGTAAGCGCATTGACATGAATCACTCTATATAACGGAAGAGCAGCCGCGGCCTCGATCAGCGCCTTGGCCGAAGCCACCAGTTCGCCCTTCTCCTTGCCTTTGGCCAGCATCTTATTGAGATAATCAAAATTGATAGAACCCTGCAATTTATTCAAGTCATATCCCTTCTTCTGGTAATACCCTACCAGCAGCGTAGCCAGTTCGGCCACGTGACCTTGACAAGTAGCAAAGTTCAGTTCCACACAATCCGCGCAAATATCCTTCAGCAAAGTTTCAATAAAAGCTTCGCTCAAATCTTTAGCCCGAAGATGGAATGAAAGAGAATCAACACCTTTATTCAGGATATCGAGTGCTTTGGCATTGGCTTCCGTAGGGTCTTCCACCATGATTTCCTGGCGCACCAGCCATTCGTTGTTGTTTTTCTTGGTACCTCTAAGGTAAGGGAACTCGCCCGGAAGCGCATTCACGGTCTTCAGACCCTCTAGGTCTTCCATCCGGTAGAAAGGTTTCACCTTGAATCCTTCGTTTGTCTTCCAAACAAGTTTCTTCTCGAAATCAGCCCCTTTCAGGTCGGCTGTTACTTTTTCCATCCACTTTTCGGTGGAAACCGGAGAAAAGTCTGAGAAGAGTTTTTCTTTACTGTCTGCCATAGTTTATTAAATATTTAAATAGATGAATACTATTTATTGTGTCAACAATAGTAGTGCAAATATACTGAAATAGTTGATATAAGGCTTCATTTTATCTTTTTTTTCGCACCTTTAAGAGTCAAAGATAAAAAATGCGGTTTTGTTTTGCCACGTGCCACCGATTGAGTACCTTTGCACGAAAATTCAAAAACTATTGAGATAAGTAAAGATTAACTATGAATTGGTTAGACAGTTTGTTATGGGATCCCTCATCAGTGGCTCACATCGTCTGCTTGTATGCATTCGTTATCTCCGTGGGCGTGATGCTGGGTAAAATCAAGATTTTCGGTGTATCGCTGGGCGTTACGTTCGTGCTCTTTGCCGGCATCTTGATGGGACATTTTGGTTTTACGGGCGAAACGCACATCTTACATTTCATCCGTGAGTTTGGTTTAATTTTATTTGTATTCTGCATCGGTCTTCAGGTAGGACCCAGTTTCTTCTCCTCTTTCAAGAAAGGAGGAATGACGCTGAACATGCTAGCTGTGGGTATCGTAGCGCTCAACGTAGTAGTGGCTTTAACCATCTATTTTCTGGCCAACGGCCAAGTGGAGCTGCCGATGATGATTGGTATTCTCTACGGAGCTGTAACCAACACGCCGGGTCTGGGTGCTGCTCAGGAAGCCCTGAACCAACTTAACTACACGGGCGACCCCATTGCCTTGGGTTATGCTTGCTCCTATCCGCTGGGTGTGATTGGCATCATCGGCTCCATCATTGCCGTGCGCTACATCTGCCGTGTAAACTTCAGCAAGGAAGAGCAGGAATTGCAGAACCAGTCTTCAGACACGAAGCACCAGCCTCATATGCTGCATCTGGAAGTTCGCAACGAATCCATCAATGGCAAGACCCTGCTTCAGGTAAAAGAGTTCCTGGGACGTCCGTTTGTATGCTCACGCATCCGTCACGAGGGTCACGTAAGCATCCCCAATCAGGATACCATCTTCCACATCGGCGACCAGCTTTTCATGGTATGTTCAGAAGAAGATGCTGCAGCAGTAACAGCCTTCATCGGCAAGGAGATTCAGGTGGATTGGGAAAAGCAAGACACTCCGCTGGTATCTCGCCGTATCCTGGTAACGAAATCTGAAATCAACGGCAAGAAGCTGGGCGACCTGCATTTCCGCAGCATGTACGATGTCAACATCACCCGCGTCAACCGTTCCGGTATGGATTTGTTTGCCGACCCCAGTCTGGTGTTGCAAGTAGGCGACCGTGTCATGGTAGTAGGTCAGCAAGACGCAGTAGAGCGTGTAGCCAATGTATTGGGTAACCAGCTGAAACGTCTGGATACGCCGAACATCGTAACCATCTTCGTGGGTATCTTCATGGGTATTGTATTGGGCAGTCTGCCTATCGCCTTCCCCGGTATGCCTACTCCGGTAAAACTCGGTCTGGCCGGCGGTCCGCTGGTAGTAGCTATCCTGATTGGCCGTTTTGGTCATAAGCTGCACCTCGTGACCTACACCACCATGAGTGCCAACCTGATGCTGCGCGAGATAGGTATCGTACTCTTCCTGGCCAGCGTAGGTATCGAAGCCGGTGCCCACTTTGTGGAAACGGTAGTCGACGGCGACGGATTATACTATGTAGGTTACGGTTTCCTGATCACCGTAATTCCACTGCTGATTATCGGAACCATAGCCCGTCTGTATTTCAAGGTAAACTACTTCACCCTGATGGGTCTGATAGCCGGTAGTAACACCGACCCCCCCGCACTGGCTTATTCTAACCAGACAGCAGGCAACGATGCCCCGTCGGTAGGTTACTCTACGGTATATCCGCTGACCATGTTCCTGCGTATTCTGGTAGGCCAGATGATTCTGCTGACCATGATGTAATAATACCTCTCCCCTCTACGGGAGAAGCCATCCTAATAAACAGAGCAGCCTATGCCGCGCGACTGTCATCGTCCAGGCATAGGCTGCTCTGTTTATCTATTCCCCCTTAGCTGCAAAAAAATCCACCCCTGTGACCTCTCTTCAGACCTTTATGATGTACCTCCGCTGAAGAAGGCATAAAGCAAGGACGAGAAGAAGAAAAATACAGAATAGCCCGCATGCTAAAAGCTCAAGGCGTACTCACCGAAATAATCTCTCAAAGTACCGGTCTGACAGAAGCAGACATTCTAGGAATCGTGTAAAGCCAGATAAAGGCGAGCTAACTAAAACGGTAGCTCGCCATACCCTTCTGCTTCCGCTTCCCCCAGCATCTCATCAAGCTGCAGATTTTTCAAATCTTTTATCTTGCTGCGATACAATTGTTTGATAGCCTCATCCTCTAACTCCCTCCGCCTGCGTTCGCTCAGTTCCACAAACTCCGGCTCCTGCTCAATGCCCAGGTAACGCCGATGCAGCAGATTGGCGGCGATGCCCGTAGTGGAACTGCCCGCAAAGGGGTCCAGCACCCAGTCATTCGGTTTCGTACTGGCCAAGATGATGCGCGAAAGCAATGCCAGCGGCTTCTGCGTAGGATGCTTGCCACACGACTTCTCCCACTTTCCGATGGCCGGCAACCGCCACACATCCGTCATCTGCTTCCCCTCGTTCAGCTGCTTCATCAATTCATAGTTATAATAATGAGACACCTTCGGCATCTTGCGCGCCCAGATGATAAACTCCGTAGAATACGTAAAGTAGCGGCACGAGATATTGGGCGGCGGATTGGTTTTAGCCCACGTCACCACATTCAGAATCTTAAAGCCCAACTCCGTAAGAGCATTCGCTACACTGAAGATATTATGATACGTACCACTCACCCAAATGGTGCCATTATTCTTCAGCTTATCGCGACAAAGAGCTATCCACTCCCTATTGAAAGCCTCCATATATTCCGGTGTTCCCCCCTTATCCCACTCGCCCTTGTCCACGCTCACCACCTTGCCAGCCTGACAAGAAATGCCCCCGTTACTCAAGAAATAGGGAGGATCGGCAAAAATCATGTCGAACTTAAAACTGAACGACGGCAACAACTGGAATGTGTCGCCGTGAAGAAGGGTAAAATCGCGGTTGGGCGATTTATAATAAGATTGTATCATTCTTTACTTCAAAGTTTTGATAAAATCGTCTATATTAGTCAGATTATATATGTTAGGAATAATATGATACGCTTCCTCTAATTTACTTTTAGCACTTTTCCAACCAATACCATCTGTTATCCAAACAAATTCAAAACCATCAACCGAATTAATTCTTGGAGCTAATTCAGAATAAGCTCTTGCTACCTCATTTAACTTAGAACCACCAGCACTATAAAAATTCACTTCGATTAAATAAGTTTTTGATAAGGTTTCTACTACAAAATCAAAACGCTTTTTATCCTGCCCCAATACTTCTGAAACCTTTGGCCATTCATCTGAATAAACTTCTTTCCGATATGAAATATGATTGTTATCAAATATCTGTGCAATAACCCCTTCCATCACATGCCCACCTCTGTTCTTACGAGCATTAGAATCCAGTCCCGTTTCAATACCAAACACGTAGTCCACTAGATTTTGCACCTTTCTATTTTGAAAAATATCCGTTAACCCTGTATTATCCAAAAATTCCATTACACCATCTACCGATGTAAATAAAGAGTCTAATAAGACGCACTGATTAAGCGAATTAAGGACTTTCTTTTTTCCTTCACTTCTTACGGCGATAAGAATATCCATAACACTGAATGCAGTCTTATCACGATTCCAAATAGTTTCAACAGCTCTGCGCATATCTTGCACACCAATCAAACTGTTCAGCATACACAAACTTAGTTTGATGTTATCTACCTTTTCAGATATCTTATCAAAATCACAAAAGAAACTCAAATCTTGGTTAGTTTCCTGCAATTGCGACATAAATTCCTTAAATTCAATACGTTCTTTTCCCATAATATAAAGCATTTAAAGTTTAATTATACTTATTCACTTAACAAAATAAATCATTCAAAACAGATAAATCAAGATTAGGAATAATAGCAGAGTTAGTATAGTTCTTTTTATAGTAGAAAGCTCGTCTTCTAACTTTTACAACACCACCCTTTCCATCTGGTGCATTTGTTTTATCTTGATTACTACTTCCTTTTGTTTTAGGCTCAATATACACCCCCATACTACAACTTAACTTATCGGCATTTCCTTTTATTATATAGTCCTGTATATCCTCCCAATTTTTTTTAAAGATACTATTTTGCAATTCTGTTGGATGGTCTAAAAAATAATCTAAAATAACATAATCATTTTGATTCAAAGTTTGACCATTTCTTTTAGCTAGATACACTATCCAAAACGTCAGTGTTATTTTCCCTCTTAATTTAGCAGACTCCCATGTTTCCTTTGCCACTTCCATATAATTAATCATTTGTATGGCTGTTGGCTCTTTAGCTTTTATACTTCCATCTCTATTTTTTTGCAAAGGAAGAATCTTAATTTCACAACCAATTTCAGGGATATCAGCTTCATCCCTATTATTATTCTTTACATTAAGAAGATTTTCAACAATCAAGCCTGATGCTCCCTTAACCATTTTACTACGCTCAATATGCAATTCATCTTTTATTTGCCCAATAGTTTTACCCTTAGAGTTTTCTATAATCTCAAAAAATGGCTGCAAATATCTAATAACCTTACTAGTAATCATTACAAATTATAATTATGAATCAGTAATTCTGTTAATTTACCACGCTTATCAGCCTTAGCATTAACACTTCTCTTAGCCCATACGCGCTCTATTATAAAATCAGCATACAACTTATCAAAGAAATCATCATTTTCGTCTTTACTCTTCCCATCAGAATTGCTTAGCATCCACAAGCAATTATCCCTTTGATTTAATCGAATACAATACTCCGCCAAACGTTTCTGTTCGTCGTCATTAAAAGGCTCCTTGACATAGGTATTAAAACTGGAAGTACTGCTCAAAGGACGATAAGGGGGATCGAAATAGATAAAATTCACTCCATCCATTAAGTAGTTTTCTGTTTGCGTGTAATCACCACATAAAATATTTACATCATATCTATTAAGCAATTCACTGTTAGCATAAATCAAGTCTGAATTGCAAATTTGTGGGTTGGCATTTCTACCAAAAGGAACATTAAACTCTCCCTTTGAATTTTCACGGTATAAACCATTAAAACATGTACGATTGAGAAAAATCAATAACGCAGTATCTTCAATAGAAGTCAAATTTCTTGAATTAAAAACCTTACGCATAGAAAGAAAATAATCTTTCATAGACTCTTCTGACGAAAGAGATTTATACTCATTCTCTATTTTAGATAATTCTTCAATAAGAGAGTCCGGATTTTCTTTGATATTTCTATAAGCGATAACCAAATGCTGATTGATATCATTAATGGTGACATGCCGTATATGGGGGTAACGCTGCAACATATAGAACAGCATAGCTCCACCACCGACAAATGGTTCAATATACGAAAACTCATTATTTTTAATTATCGCAGGTAGCTTCTCATCTATCTGTGTAAGCAACTGACCTTTCCCTCCTGCCCATTTAATAAATGGTTTAGGTGAACATTTCATAATCTATTAACTTATATCGTTACTAAACAATCTTCTTGTCAGGCATTCTTTGGAAAATGCACATTTACAAATTTCTAAAATGAAAGTGAGTTATTAAGAGAAAGATCTAAATTTTGTATCCATTAGGATAATAGATCAATTAAAGCTACTCAGAACTATCACATTATCAAGATATTGTAATATGAGAAAAACTTCAAATAAAGTTAATAGATGTTATCAATTTACGCAAAAATTGAGCTTATATATAAAAATTGCAATAGATATAATTTAAATCAGTGAAACTAATATCCTAACCTCTCCCCTCTTCTTCCCGTTCTATAGCTTTCAGCACCAAGCACAATTCTTCCAGTGCCAAAGAAGAGATGCTATCATGAAGCACTTCACACGATTCTGCATCGTATTCGGTACCCAAGTTATAATGCGCATAATATCTGAGGTGTTCTCCGCCATTAGGATATATCACGGTATACAATTGCAGGATGAGCGTATATTCTAAATCATCCCACTCCTTTTCGGGTGCCAGATTCAAGTTGCGGATATAAGCACACCCCTGCCCTGAAAAGAAATCATACACTTGGCCGATGCGCTCATCACCCCAGGGTTCAATGCCAAATTCATTGCTGTAATAAGACGCCTCTTCTTCGTAAGAGGTACCGTATTCTTTTACGCGTTTCAGAAGGGCTGCTTCCAAGAGTTCTCTGGCTGATTTTAATGCTTGCATACGATACTGACTTATACCTCCTCAAATTTATTGTCATTATTGTCACTACTGTCATCGCAGATGTTTTTCAGAGAAAAAGGCTCTTCCCGTCAGAACTGATTCATAAACCGGTCTGCTTTTTCCACTACCTGCCTGGCCGATTGATGGTCCAGCTGCTTTTCATCAAACTCACGAAGCATCTTGTCCAGCTGCTTCAGGGCTGACTTATTTCCTTCTTTCTGCCAGTCGGCTTTCAGGATGCGAATCTTTTCATACGCCTGAATACCGGCCACCAGATTCTCAAAGCGGATGGAACTTCGGGCACCCGGATACACCAGGTACGTGTCGCCGGCTCCCCAGGCCAGAAAGCGGCTGTCCAGCAGAGGTTCTATGGTCCAACTGTTCAAGGCCCAGCGCAGATAGCCGTCCAAGTGTTCCTTGGCCGCATACCACCCTATCCAGGCTGCCTCGGCCGGATGGCTGAATGTGTAGGTATTGGGATGAGATTCCGTGCAGCAGGTATAGAAAGTGGTCTTCTTGTTCGCTGCCCGGCGGGCACGCTTGGTCTCTTCACTGAATTTGTCGGCCAGGGCAATGCTGTAGTCATCCAGTTGGTCGGACAGTTCTTCGTGCAGGGCACCAGCCAAAGACACCTTGAAGTCGGGGTCGGCCTCGTGAATGATGGCAAAAGCGCGGTCCATATCTTTTTTCGGACGCTCGTCCATGGCAATGTGGGTTATGTCGAACCACCCCTTTGCCTTCAGATGGCGGGCAAAGTCTTTCAGCATCGTCAGCCAGAAATCAGCGTATGCCGGATCTTCGGGCTTCATCTTCATTTCTTTCAGCGAATGCGTGGCCTGGTCGAAATATTGAAATGAAAGTTTCCAGGGAATCATGGAATAGCAGCCTATCTCTTGGGTCACCCCCACTTTCATCATCAGCTCCACCCATTTATCAAAAATCGTATAGTCGAAATACCATGTGCCGTCCACGCGCTTCATCCAGGTAATCATTGATTCAAAAGGGTCGTACGTCTGGCCGCCCCAGGGATGATGCATAATGGAGGTGG
This sequence comes from uncultured Bacteroides sp., assembly GCA_937890825.1. Lineage (GTDB taxonomy): Bacteria > Bacteroidota > Bacteroidia > Bacteroidales > Bacteroidaceae > Bacteroides. The sequence goes on from CALADS010000089.1 coordinate 55,147, forward strand.
TGATGACTTTCCCTCCGGCATCGGCATAGCTTTGCAGTTCTTTCTCCAGCAGGTCGAAGTGAGCCCGGCTCCATAACGGCACCCGGTGGTAGCGGGCCACGGCAAAGGGATTCTGCCAAAGGTCCAGATGAAAGGCCCACTGGCTGGGTGCAGGCAGTGTACGGCGTTGTACCTCCACTTCCAGTTTCAAGCTGCCCAGCACCCGGCTGCCGTTCTTCACGGTCAGTTCCGAAGTATACAGGCCGGCTGCTGCCTCCTGCGGTATCCATACACGTACCCAATAGCCTTGGGTGGTACGTGCCTGCATGGACAGCTGAGCAGTGAGGGGGTCGATGGGGTCGGCCACGAGGGTAGAGTCAAACTGCGACAGGTCGGGGCGGAGTCCGCAAGTGCCTTTACCGTCCTTGTTCAGCCCGTCGGTCATCACATAGCGCACAAATCCCCTCATCACCCTGGCATCATCGAGCAAGGCGTGCTGCCGGTTCTGCAGGGCAGACATTTCCACCTGCACGCTGTCCAGCGGTTCGGGCGACGTGATAACCAGCTGGGCGGATACCCGTTCGCCTTTCCACCCTTTCAGGCGAAGGCTTTTTTTATGAAGTTTCGGATGGCTTTCTTTGCGATAGCGTTCGTACACGGAGCCCCAGGCACACGAAGGTTTCGTCACCCCTTTCCACGAATCAGCATCCACTGCTTGAGGATTAGCCAATTCCACATACGAGGTCAGCGGAAAAGGAGGCTGTCCGGTAGGATGTCCCGAATGGGTATACCCTTGTACCGTCTGAGCCTGTATGCCCAGCATACCCGTCAAGGCTGCCAAGGCCATATATACCAAAGTTGTTTTCAAATTCATACGCTCGAAGATAATCACGGTGTAACAGTTATCAAAGATAACCATTTTTGTGCATATTACCTGCATCAGGCGGGAAATATTTCTATTTTTCACCTCCCTTCATTTCCTTCATTTCCTTCATTCCTTCACTCTCCTTACACACACGCGGGCGATAATATAATTTGTTTCTACTGATATTTTTACTGCTAAAGTATAAATTACTAGCTATATCATATAATATTAGTTAAATATAGCAGTATAAATTGAGTAAAACCAGACTAAAACGATAAAGACTTCGCCTAAAAAAAACTCCAATCTGCCTACTATAAACCTTCGAAAACCTTCAATAACCTTCGATTTTCATACAAAAAAAAGAAAGAAGCACTGCCCCTTATGACAGGACACTGCTTCTTTCCACAAGCGAATGTATGCTACGCCGATGGCATACAGACATTCAATTATTCATCTTCACTTGCAATCCGTTTTCCACAAACCGTGAAGGTTGCAATACTCATACACAGCAACGGGGCGGGCATGACCAACACTCACCTCGGCTTCGGGCTTGTCTTTCAAATCTATCCGGATGCCGCCGTTTTCAGTTTCCACATAGACAAAGGCTATATGGTGTTCGGGGTCCATCGGATGGGGCACACTGCCCACTTCTACTTTCAGGGTACAATCATCCATGCGTGTCACCACAGGGACGTGTTTCTCGCCGCTCGCATCCACCGTATTAGGTTCCAATTCTTCCATTTTTCTACCACAGCAAACAAGGGAAACACCTGAATCTACCACTTTCATTGCTACATTGCCACAAATAGGGCATTTGAAAAATTTAACTGCCATACTATGATACATTTAAGATGATTAATTCCACAAATATACACAAATTTCTACTACACAGCGATAAATTACTCTTTTTTTTAAAAGCGAAATACTGCTTCTACCCCCCTATTCCATCCACCCTCACCGTATCTCGGTCGCTACTGGCCATGAACAGCTCCGTAACATCCCCACGGAGAGGTACCTCTGCACGGAGATATTACGGGGTTGTTACGGTGCAGATACAGGGGTGAGACAGTGCAGGGCTGTGAACGGTTTTAAAGTCTGCATTATAATGTACGCGCGTGTGTGTGTAAGAGAGAGTGAAGAATGAAGGAAATGAAGGAAACAGAACGAAGGAAAAATATAACATAAAGCATTGAATACGAACGATATACAAGAGATAAAATAAAACAAGGAAAGGGCGTGAAGAAGGTGACTTGAAGGAAATGAAGAGGAAAACAATAGGTTGTGATAAGGAAAGCTACAGGTTACGGCAGGCAAAGCTATACTTTGGCGATTAGAAAGCTACAGCTAGGATTTCAGCCAGGCTACAGGTGGATTGTTTTTGTTTTTTTGTTACCTTTGCAGCATAATTACGTAAAATCGCTTCTCAAAGTATCCTAAGGTATATGAAAAAAGAAAGTCAAACCATCTTCGACCGCAACGTGATAGAGTTTGTTACCGTGGCGGCGGAATTCTGCAAGTTTCTGGAGCAGGCCGAGGGCTGCAAAAGAATCCACTTCGTGGATACGGCACTCAAAATACTGCCTCTGCTATATCTCAAAGCGTCGATGATGCCCCGCTGCGAAACGCTGGGCGATGAGGCGCCGGAAAGTTACGTCACCGAAGAAACGTATGAGATTATCCGCATGAACCTGGCCGGTATACTGGCCGAAAAGGATGATTACCTGGATGTGTTTGTGTCGGACATGAAGTACAGCGACCAGCCCATCACCCGGTATATATCGGAAGACCTGGCTGATATTTACCAGGATATAAAGGACTTTATCTTTGTGTTCCAGCTGGGCCTCAACGAGACGATGAACGACGCACTGGCCATCTGCCAGGAGAACTTCGCGCTCTACTGGGGGCAGAAACTGGTGAACACGCTCAGGGCCTTGCACGAAGTGAGATATGCTGCCGCAGACGATGAGGAAGAGGCATCGGACGAAACGGACGGACAGGAAGAGGATTCGTTTATCTAAATGGCTACTAAGATTATGATTATCCATAAGACTATCAATAAAGAAAGTATCAATGAGATGCCTAAGGTACTGTTTGGCGGACAGATACATGTGGTGCAGACACCTCAGGAGGTGGAACGGGCTGTGGCATACCTGAAAACTTGCCCGATAGTGGGCATAGACAGCGAGACAAGACCGTCGTTCACCAAAGGCAGGGTACATAAGGTGGCTCTGCTGCAGATTGCCTCAGAGGAACACTGCTTTCTGTTCCGGCTGAATCTTACCGGACTGACACTGCCGCTGATTCTGCTGCTGGAGAATCCGAATGTGCTGAAGGTGGGGCTCTCGCTGAAAGACGACTTCATGATGCTGCGCAAACGGGCACCGTTTGAACCCCGAGGATACATCGAGCTGCAAGAGTATGTGCGGATGTTTGGCATAGAGGACAAAAGCCTGCAGAAAATCTATGGCATCTTGTTCGGACAGAAGATTTCGAAGAGCCAGCGGCTGTCCAACTGGGAGGCGGCAGAGCTGACGCAGCCACAGCAGTTGTATGCAGCTACCGATGCCTGGGCTTGCCTGAATATCTACAACAAGTTGCAGCAACTGAAGAACAGCGGCGATTTTGAAATAGCCGATAATTAATCGAATCATTCACTTCACTCACATAACTAATCATTCATGTATAAAGTATATCTAAAATCGGGCAAGGAGGAATCCTTGAAACGCTTTCACCCCTGGGTGTTCTCGGGTGCCATCGCACACCTGGACGGAGAACCGGAAGAAGGGGAAGTAGTAGAAATCTATACCTCGAAGAAGGAGTTCATTGCCAAAGGGCACTGGCAAATAGGAAGCATTGCCGTGCGCGTGCTGTCGTTCCGCCAAGAGGAAGCTATCGATGCCGACTTCTGGCGTCGTAAGTTGCGCATTGCGTATGAAATGAGAAAAAGTATCGGCATTGCCGGCCATCCGGCCAATAACACGTACCGACTGGTACATGGCGAGGGGGATAACCTGCCCGGGCTGGTGATCGATATCTATGCACGCACGGCAGTGATGCAGGCACACTCGGCCGGCATGCACCTGGACCGTATGGCCATAGCCGACGCGCTGACCGAAGTGATGGGTGAAGAGATAGACAACATCTACTATAAATCGGAAACTACCCTGCCCTTCAAGGCCGACTTATATCCGGAAAACGGGTTCTTACGCGGAGGCAGCGCAGATAACATCGCCATGGAGTATGGACTGAAATTCCACATCGACTGGCTGAAAGGACAGAAAACGGGATTCTTTGTGGACCAGCGCGAAAACCGTGCGCTGCTGGAACGCTATGCACCGGGACGCAGCGTACTGAATATGTTCTGCTATACAGGTGGATTCTCGGTGTATGCCATGCGCGGAAACGCCAAGCTGGTGCACTCGGTAGACAGTTCGGCCAAGGCTATCGATTTGACCAACCAGAATATTGAACTGAATTTTCCGGGAGATACACGCCATGCAGCCTTTGCCGAGGATGCCTTTAAGTATCTGGACCGCATGGGCGACCAGTATGACTTGATTATCCTGGACCCGCCTGCCTTTGCCAAGCACCGCGATGCGCTGCGCAATGCATTGCAGGGCTACCGCAAACTGAATGTGAAGGCATTCGAAAAAATCAAACCGGGCGGCATTCTCTTCACATTCTCGTGCTCGCAGGCGGTGAGCAAGGAGAATTTCCGCACGGCTGTGTTTACAGCAGCGGCCATGTCGGGCAGAAGCGTGCGCATCTTGCACCAGCTTACCCAACCGGCCGACCACCCGGTAAGCATCTACCATCCGGAAGGCGAATACCTGAAGGGATTGGTGCTCTATGTGGAATAAATAGAAAGCTTAATCCTTAAAAGGAGTTAAATGATAGTAGTTTCTTTATGATTTACTATGTTGTATAACATAAAACCTCTATCTTTGCACTGTGTTTTTCATGGTATTAGATTTAAGGTTAACAAAGATTGGGTGTCTGGGATAGATACCCTTCTTTTTTTATATACCCCCTGCAACGTTTTTTCAGTCCTCTTTTTTGCGGCTTTTTCATATAAATTAGCTACATTTGCAACCTTAAACAAACTTGAAAAACAATCCTAAAAAACTATGAGCATTAAAATCAGACTTATCATCATGAACTTCCTGCAGTTTGCTGTGTGGGGAGCTTATCTTACTTCTATGGGAAGTTACCTGGTCAATATCAACCTGGCCTCACATATCGGCATGTTCTATGCCATGCAGGGTATCGTTTCCTTGTTTATGCCGGCCATTCTGGGTATCATAGCCGACCGCTGGATGCCGGCGCAGAAATTATTAAGTCTGAGTCACTTGATAGCAGCTGCCTTTATGGCACTGACGGGATATTATGGCATGACGCACGGCACGGAAGCGGAATTCAGCATTCTGTTTACTTTCTATTCGCTGAGTGTGGCTTTCTACATGCCTACACTGGCGCTCTCTAACTCGGTGGCCTATACCGCGCTGGACAAGGCCGGACTGGATACCATCAAGAATTTCCCGCCTATCCGCATCTTCGGTACCATCGGGTTTATCTGCTCCATGTGGCTGACCGACCTGCTGGGACTGCAGAACACGTATGGACAGTTCTTCTCGTGCGCACTCATCGGATTGGTGTATGCCGGCTATGCACTGACCCTGCCGCACTGCCCCACCAACAAGGGAGGTGCCTCCAAATCGCTGGTGGAAGCATTGGGACTGCGTGCCTTTACCCTGTTTAAACAGAAGAAAATGGCCATCTTCTTCATCTTCTCCATGCTGCTGGGGGTATCGCTGCAAATTACCAACGGCTTTGCCAATCCGTTTATCAGCAGCTTTGGCAGCATGCCGCAATATGCCGATACGTTCGGGGTGCAGCATGCCAATATCCTGATATCGCTTTCACAAGTATCGGAAACGCTCTGCATCCTGCTCATTCCTTTCTTCCTGAAACGCTTTGGCATTAAGTATGTGATGCTGATAGCCATGTTTGCCTGGGTGCTGCGCTTCGGACTATTTGGCGCGGGTAATCCGGGAAGCGGCGTATGGATGTTCTTGCTGTCGATGATTGTGTATGGCGTGGCATTCGACTTCTTCAATATTTCGGGCTCGCTCTTTGTGGACCGCGAAACGGACAAGAGCATACGCTCCAGCGCACAGGGATTGTTTGTCATCATGACCAACGGTATCGGTGCCACGCTGGGCACACTGGGCGCGCAGGCAGTGGTAAACCACTTTACCAGTGCCACTGAATATAACGGCCAGTTCTATACCACCGGCGACTGGAGCAGCGTGTGGTACATCTTTGCCGGCTATGCACTCGTGGTGGCAGTGGTCTTTGCCTTTGCCTTTAACTATAAACATGTAAAAGAGGAATAACGATATGCACGTATTTTATACCCCCGACATACACCTGAGAGAGGAATTGCCCGAAGAAGAGGCGGTACATGCCGTAAGGGTGCTGCGCCTGCAACCCGGCGACGAAGTGATGCTGACCGACGGAAAGGGTTCTTTCTTCCGTGCGGAGATTACTACAGCCAGCCATAAACGGTGTCTGGTGCGGCTGCTGGAAACGCTGCCGCAGGAACCGCTGTGGAAAGGACATCTGCACTTGGCCATGGCACCTACCAAGAACATGGACCGCACGGAGTGGCTGGCCGAAAAGGCTACGGAAATAGGCTTCGACGAACTGACTTTCCTGAATTGCCGCTACTCGGAAAGGCGGATCATCAAAACGGAACGCATCCAGAAGATTCTGGTTTCGGCCATGAAACAGTCGCTGAAGGCACGGTTGCCCCGACTGAACGAGATGACGGATTTTGACCGCTTCATCACGCAGCCCTTTCCCGGACAAAAGTTCATAGCACACTGCTACGAAGGAGAGAAGGTGCTGCTGCAGCATGCCTTGAAGGCCGATGAAGATGCCCTGGTGCTGATAGGGCCGGAAGGCGACTTCAGCGAAGAGGAGGTGCAGAAGGCGCTGGATAACGGATTCCGGCCCATCAGCTTGGGACGCTCCAGACTGCGCACGGAAACGGCTGCCCTCGTGGCGTGCCACCTGATGAACCTGAGTCATCAATAAGAAGAAGAGGTTTCTTGCTTTTTTTGAAAGAAACAAGTATAGACTTTTCAGTAGAAAAGTGTATCTTTGAACCATATTTTTAACTAGGATACTCAATATACTATGCCGGACTACGATTTAATAGCTCTTCTAGGACCTACCGCCTCTGGTAAAACTCCCTTTGCAGCTGCCTTGGCGGCTGAACTCAACACGGAAATCATCAGCGCAGACTCGCGACAGATTTACCGGGAAATGGATTTGGGAACCGGTAAGGACCTGGGCGATTATACCGTGAACGGACAGCAGATTCCCTATCACTTGATAGACATTGCCGAACCGGGCTATAAGTACAATGTATTTGAGTACCAGCGGGACTTCCTGAAGGCGTATGAGGATATCCGCCAACGAGGTAAACTACCCATTGTATGCGGAGGAACAGGAATGTATCTGGAATCGGTACTCAAAGGGTATCGCCTGCTGCCCGTACCCGAAAATGCGGAACTGAGACAACGGTTGGCACATCACTCGCTAGAGGAACTGACCGAATTGCTGAAAGGCTACAAGCAACTGCATAACACCACGGATGTGGACACCGTGAAACGGGCCATCCGCGCCATCGAAATAGAAGAATATTATGCGCATACACCGGTGGATGAACGCTCTTTCCCCAAACTGAACAGTTTGATTATAGGGGTGGACATTGACCGTGAACTAAGACGTGCCAAGATAACCCGACGGCTGAAACAACGGCTGGAGGAGGGAATGGTGGAAGAGGTGCGCCGGCTGTTGGACAAGGGCATACGGCCGGAAGACCTTATCTACTACGGACTGGAATATAAATACCTGACGCTCTATGTAACCGGACAACTGACGTATGAACAGATGTTCCGGGAGCTGGAAACGGCCATCCATCAGTTTGCCAAACGACAGATGACGTGGTTCAGAGGAATGGAGCGAAGGGGGTTCACCATCCATTGGATTCAGGCTGAAATGCCAATGGAAGATAAAATTGCAACCGTACGGTCATTACTGACCGCTAAAAATCGATAAGTATGAGTGTAGAGCCCAACAAATGGGGGGTGATTTATAACCCCAAAGCCGGTACCCGAAAGGTAAAGAAACGCTGGAAAAAAATCAAGGAATACATGGATAGCAAAGGCGTGGAGTACGACTATGTGCAGTCGGAAGGATTCGGCTCGGTGGAACGGCTTGCCGGTATTCTGGCCAATAACGGCTACCGGACCATTGTTATTGTGGGCGGTGACGGTGCCTTGAATGATGCCATCAACGGGATAATGCTCTCGCATGCGAAAGATAAAGGCAATATAGCCATCGGTATCATACCCAACGGAATAGGCAACGACTTTGCTGATTTCTGGGACATAGGTGATGACTATAAGAAAGCGGTGGATGATATCATCCATAACCGGCGGCGGAAAATCGATGTGGGCACTTGCTACTATTACGATGGACAGAAGCACGTGACACGCTACTTCCTGAATGCCATCAACATCGGACTGGGCGCACGCATCGTGAAGATTACCGACCAGTGCAAGCGGTTCTGGGGAGTGAAGTTTCTATCGTATTTCATGGCGCTGCTCTCGCTTATCTTTGAACGGAAGCTGTATCGCATGCACCTGAAAATCAATGGGGAACATATACGAGGACGCATCATGACGGTGTGCATAGGAAGTGCATGGGGCTACGGACAGGTGCCCAGTGCGGTGCCCTACAACGGATGGCTGGATGTATCGATTATCTATCGGCCCGAATTGCTGCAACTGTGGTCGGGATTGTGGCTGCTGATTCAAGGCCGCATTCTGAATCATAAGCAGGTGATTCCGTTTCGCACGCAGAAGGTAAAGGTGCTGCGCGCACAAAATGCAGCAGTCGACCTGGACGGACGAATACTGGACCGACACTTTCCGCTGGAAATCAGCATACTGCACGAGGCTATCACCTTGATTATCCCCAATTAAAACAACGATTTTATTAATATACTATTGATATGCTAGAATTGAAAAATAATCCTGCCGGCAATTTCTTTCTCTTGGCCGGTCCTTGTGTAATAGAAGGCGAAGATATGGCCATGCGCATTGCCGAACGCATTGTGCGCATCACGGAAAAGCTGCAGATACCTTATGTGTTTAAAGGCTCTTACCGCAAGGCCAACCGCTCGCGCCTGGATTCTTTCATGGGAATAGGCGACGAAAAGGCATTGAATATTCTGAAGAAGGTACACGATACGTTCGGTGTGCCCACAGTGACCGATATTCACGCAGCCGACGAGGCGGCTCTGGCGGCCGAGTATGTGGATATTCTGCAGATTCCGGCTTTCCTGTGCCGACAGACAGACTTACTGACCGCAGCAGCAAAGACGGGAAAGACCATCAACATTAAAAAAGGACAGTTTTTATCGCCCATGGCCATGCGCTTTGCAGCTGAAAAGGTGGTGGAAGCGGGCAACCCGCATGTGATGCTGACTGAAAGAGGAACCACGTTTGGCTATCAGGATCTGGTGATAGATTATCGCGGCATACCGGAAATGCAGACGTTTGGCTATCCGGTTATCTTGGATGTGACGCACTCGCTGCAACAGCCCAATCAGACCAGCGGTGTGACTGGAGGCATGCCTCAACTGATAGAGACAGTGGCTAAGGCAGGTGTAGCTGTAGGTGCCGACGGTCTGTTCATCGAAACGCACGAAGACCCGTCGGTAGCTAAAAGCGACGGTGCCAACATGCTGAAACTGGACTTGCTCGAGGAATTGCTCACCAAACTGGTAAGAATTAGGGAGGCTATCCGAGAATGATTGATCAGGCTACCATAGACCGCATACTGGATGCTGCCCAAATTGTAGACGTAGTATCTGAATTTGTCACCCTGCGAAAACGCGGGGTGAACTTTGTAGGGCTATGCCCATTTCACGATGACAAGACGCCTTCGTTCTACGTATCACCGGCCAAAGGATTATGCAAATGCTTTGCCTGCGGCAAGGGAGGCAATGCCGTACACTTCATCATGGAGCACGAACAGTTGTCGTATCCGGATGCTCTGAAGTTTCTGGCCAAAAAATATGGCATCGAAATTAAGGAGAGGGAACTGACGGATGAGGAGAAACTGGTGCAAAGCGAACGGGAAAGTCTGTTTGTGGTCAACCAGTTTGCCCGCGATTACTTCCAGCAGATTCTACACCATCACGTGGATGGCAGAAGCATCGGTATGGCCTATTTCCGCAGCCGAGGATTCAGAGACGACATCATTGATAAATTCCAACTGGGATACTGCACCGACCAAAAGGATGCCATGGCACAGGAGGCCATGAAGAAAGGATACAAACGGGAGTATCTGCTGAAAACAGGCCTGTGCTATGAAAAGGAAGATGGAAGCCTGCGCGACCGCTTCTGGGGAAGGGTTGTCTTCCCTATCCATACGTTATCGGGCAAAGTGGTGGCATTCGGCGGACGCGTGCTGGCCAGTGCTACCAAAGGGGTGAAGGTGAAGTATGTGAATTCGCCCGAATCGGATATTTACCACAAGAGTAATGAACTGTATGGCATCTATTTTGCCAAACAGGCCATTGTGAAACAGGACCGCTGTTTTCTGGTGGAAGGCTATACGGATGTGATCAGCATGCATCAGGCAGGTGTGGAGAATGTGGTGGCTTCGTCGGGAACGGCACTTACCATCGGACAGATTCGGATGATTCACCGGTTTACCAATAACATGACGGTGCTGTACGACGGCGATGCGGCGGGTATCAAGGCTTCTATCCGAGGCATCGACATGTTGCTGGAGCAGGGCATGAACATCAAGGTGTGTCTGCTGCCCGACGGAGAAGACCCGGACTCGTTTGCAAGGAAACATAATGCCAGTGAATTTCAAGATTTTATAAGCAAACACGAAACCGACTTTATCCACTTCAAGACCAACCTGCTGATGGAGGATGCCGGAAAGGATCCTATCAAACGGGCCGAATTGATCAGCAATCTGGTGCAGAGCATCTCGGTGATACCGGAGGCCATCGTGCGCGATGTGTACATCAAAGAATGTGCTCAGCTACTGCAGGTGGAAGACAAACTGCTGGTGAATGAGGTGGCCAAGCGACGCGAAGGTCAAACAGGCACCCATCAAGCACCCCCTACCCCTGCTGAAACGTACGATTCGTTTATTCCGCAAGAGGGCAAAGAGGGCAAGGAATTCTATCGGTATGAAAGGCTGATTCTACAGATGGTGGTGCGCTACGGAGAGAAAGTGATGTGCAACATTACGGATGAAGAGGGAAACGAAAGACCGATTACCGTCACCGAATTTGTGGTAAGCGAACTGAAAGCGGACGACCTGGCCTTCCATAATCCGCAACACCGGCAAATGCTGGCCGAGGCTTCTGCCCATCTGCACGATAACGGATTTCAGGCAGAACGGTACTTTCTGGCACACCCCGACCCGGCTATCAGCAAACTGAGCGTAGAGCTAATCAGCAACCGCTATCAGTTGAGTAAGTATCATACCAAGGCGCAGAAAATCCTGACAGACGAGGAGCGACTGGTGGAACTGGTGCCTACGCTGATTATCAATTTCAAGTATGCCATAGTAAGCGAAGAACTGAAACATATGCTTACGGCACTGCAAGACCCGAAAATCGCAGCGGACAACGAGAAATGCAACGAGCTGATGAAACGCTACAGCAATCTGCGCGAAGTGCAAAGCATCATGGCCAAACGACTGGGCGACCGGGTAGTGATTTCTATGTAATCCTTTCAGGGAGAAATGTTTCCGCTGAATGGCCCCACCTGGCCGCTGGCAGTCGCCGTATTCCTGCTGAATATCGCATTGGCTTATACCTGTCTGAAACTAGTGGATGAACCTGTCAGAAAATTCCTTATGAAACGGTTATTGAAATAACAGACAACATATACAAACAAAAAGGACTTACTCTGTCCCCACAGTGTAAGTCCTACCTCTCGTTCAGGCACATTACCTTTCAACGATTATGACGGATGAGATTCATAAACTCTTCACGTGTCTTGGCCTGATTAAAGGCACCCGTAAAATCGGATGTAGTAGTTATTGAATTCTGCTTCTCTACCCCCCGCATCTGCATACACATGTGCTTGGCCTCTACCACTACCATGACTCCCAGCGGATTGAGTGTCTCTTGGATGCACTCCTTAATCTGCAACGTCATACGTTCCTGCACCTGCAGGCGATGTGAAAAAATGTCCACTACTCTAGCTATCTTGCTAAGTCCGGTGATATAGCCATTCGGAATATAAGCCACGTGAGCCTTGCCATAAAAAGGCAACATATGATGCTCGCATAATGAAAAGAAATCAATATCCTTTACAATTACCATCTGACTGTATTCCTCTTTAAACTTGGCCGACAAAAGTACTTCGTGCGGATCCATCGAATACCCCTTCGTTAAAGTAAGCATGGCCTTAGCCACACGTTCCGGAGTCTTAATCAAACCTTCCCGTCCGGCATCTTCGCCCAGCAACGTTAGAATACGCTGATAATGTTCTTTTAATTCATCCAATGCAGGTGATACTATTTCTTCTTTTCCCAACATAGTTATATCTTTAAATTTATAGAGTTAGAATGGTATAACAATCTGTTCCTTCACAATAGATACCTCTTTAAACACTCCTGTTGCACGCAGTTGGCGCATCACTGCATCGGCTTCTTCAATGCTACGGAAATCGCCTGCCCTGCAGAGCCAGCGTGGAGGAAGGAAAGAAGTGTAGACCGTTAAATCCGGAAAATATTCTTTGACACGGGAAGCTACTTCGTGCGCCTCATTCTTGGCTTGTCGGGTATTGTTGCCGGCATAAATCTGGATACGATAACCAGCGGCCTTGATAACTTTGGATTCACCGGTAGCAGAAGGAACAAATTCCTGTCCAATCAACGAGGTAATCTGCGCATCCTGGTGTATCGTGACCTTGCCTTGTCCGGGAACCGTACGTTCCAGGCTCTTAATGATATTATTCTGAGCAAATGATTCTGTAGATGCGAACAGCCCAAGTAACAGCATCCATAAGCCAAACCGTTTCATAAAATGGAGTTTAAAGTATACATGAAAAAAAGGTGTGCCCAAATGTGAGTTGCAGCATTCAGGCACACCTGGACAGTCAATGATTAGTTAAAAGCATCAATAATGCCCTTGAAATCTGCTACTTTCAAAGCAGCACCACCGATCAAGCCACCGTCTACATCAGGATTTGCAAACAATTCCTTGGCATTAGAAGGCTTGCAGCTACCACCGTACAGGATAGAGCAGTTGTCGGCAATTTCCTGACCATATTTCTCTGCTACTGCAGAACGGATAAAGGCGTGGATTTCCTGTGCCTGCTCAGGAGTAGCAGTCTTACCAGTACCAATAGCCCAAACCGGTTCGTAAGCCAGGATAATCTTAGAGAAGTCTTCTGCAGAAAGAGAGAAGACAGAAGCCAGCTGAGCAGCTACTACTTCGTTCTGCTTGTTAGCTTCACGTTCTTCCAATACTTCACCGATACAGAAGATAGGAGTCAAACCGTTGGCTAAAGCCAATTTTACTTTTTCTTCCAGGATTTCTACTGTTTCGTGATAATAAGCACGACGTTCTGAGTGACCCAAGATAACGTACTTGGCACCTGTAGAAGCTACCATAGCAGCCGATACTTCGCCAGTGTAAGCACCAGATACCTTATCTGCACAGTTTTCTGCACCTACGCCAATTTTAGCAGCGTCTACCAGCGGAGTAACCGATGCCAGATGGATAAACGGAGTACAGATGATTACATCACAATTCGGCTTTTCAGCAGCTAATGCTTCATTCAATTCTTTAGCCAATTCAATACCCTCTTGAAGGGTCTTGTTCATTTTCCAGTTTCCTGCAACAATGTTTTTTCTCATTTTGTTTAATTATTAAAAGGGTTAATATATTCTTATCATCTAATCTTTTCTTTCCAGTTTCTTCCGCTCCATCCGCTTCACCACAAACAAGTCGACACTAAGTATTAAAAACAATGGAACAAAGAACCACAGCAATACTCTGAGTAAGGTTTCTTCATCACTGACATACTGCTGGAGACCCAATTCCAATTTTTCCAAGCGGTCGGTCAACACATATTCATCGGGCAACTGATTGTTGCTCCACTTATTCAGAATCACACCGTCCTTCAGCAGCAACAAACCCGGATTGGAACGGACTATCGTCTTCAATGTTATCTCATCCATCCCGCCAAAATCATACTCTGCCCCGGTTTTGTCACGCCACATTTCAATGGCTTCCGGAGAAGAATGTGTCAAAGCCAAGAAACCATACCCATGCTCCATGCTATAGTCATAGATTTCATTAATCAAGTCGATGTTGCTGTCGTCAGCAGTTTCCATCCGATGAGCTACCAGCAGGAAGGTATAGTTGCTATCATTCAATACACGGTCGGTTATATCCTCACCGGTCTTTAAATCCTGAATAGCAAAATCCTGAATCGTAGGTTCGTAGCCTTTCTCTTTTACATAGGTATGCGCTTCGATAAACGTCCAGGTACTGTCGGGATAATTCTCTGCAGTAAATTCTTTTCGTTCGCCGTTTTTTTCCAGCACGAAGCGTGTTTCCAGCACACTGAGTTTGGCACCTTCGGGAATCTCCATAGCAGCCTTGATATCCGTACCTATCTTATAGGGACGGAAGTCCAACACAGGCAAGTAATACAAACAGTAGGCAGACAGCGAAAAGATAAACAAGAGGGTATACATGGATACCATCCACTCCATCTTCTGCGTAATAAAACGAATAATCTCCGTTTTCTTATAAAAGACCGAGCATGCAGCCACCAGCAGCACTACATTTTTAGCAAAGGTTTCCCAATTGGTCAAGACCAAGGCATCGCCAAAGCAGCCACAATCAGATACCGGATTGGCTATAGCCAGATAACAGGTAAGCGGAGTCATCACCAGCATCAGCAACCAAGCCAGCAAAGTAGATATCCTACGTCGGACTCCAAAGAGGAGATACACTCCGACACAAAATTCCAGTGAAGAAAGCAGTACCGCCGACAACAGCAAGATGCCATCCGGGAATATAGATATCCAGCCAAAAGCCGTAAGGTAATCTTGTATCTTGTAATAAGAGCCCAAAGGATCTACGGCTTTCGTAAAACCGGAAAAGATAAATACCACTGCCAACAAAAAGCGGCAACAGTTTACCCATACTCTCCAGATGATATGTCTGCTATCAGTCTCCAAATTCTATCTTAATCAAACCAAATACGGAATAGTTAATCATATCCATATAATTGGCATCCACTCCTTCAGATACCAACGTCTGTCCCGACAAACTCTCTATCTGCTTCGTGCGGTAGATTTTCATTAAAATCAAATCTGTATACGAACTGATTCTCATGCTGCGCCAAGCTTCATCATAATCATGATTCTTGGCCATCATCAGCTCCATAGCCATTTTGGCATACTTATCATATAGTTCCATGGCTTTCTCATGGGTGATATCGGCCGATTCGGCATACCCCATCTCCAGCTGAATGAGCCCAATAATACCGTAATTCACAATCGCGATAAATTCTGAACGGATTCCTTCGTTTACCAGACTGACTCCCTTCACCTCAATGCTACGAATGCGGTTGGCCTTGATAAAAATCTGGTCGGTTACAGAAGCCGGACGAAGAATACGCCAGGCCGGGCCATAATCATGCAGTTTTTTAGAGAACAGATCACGACAAATGGCTATTACATGCTCAAATTGTTGCTTTGTATCTTTCATTGCTTTTCAAATAGACCGCAAAGATAGGAATAATTCAAGAAAAAACAGAAAAGGGTACTCTAAAATCTATTAAAGTACCCTCTCTTATCCAATATCTTCATGTATTTACGAACAACGCAATACTTGCCCCGGACGCAATATGGTACGGGTAGAAATGCGATTCAACTTACACAGCCGACTTACACTGACTCCCTGACGGCTGGCAATCTTGGAGAGCGTATCGCCTTTCTTAACCTTGTAGAAAAGCCCTTCACCAGAAGCCGTCTGGCGCTGGCCGGACGATGATTTATGCTTGTGGAACGTATACGTATCAGCTACAATATCCTGTTTTTCAAAATCGAACATGGAAGCAGGATTGATAGGAATTCCCAAGAAACGGGTTTCAAAGTGAAGATGCGATCCTGTGGAACGTCCTGTATTTCCTCCCAAACCAATAACCTCACCAGCCCGCACCAACTGATTTTCTTTCACCAACTGCTTGGACAAGTGACCGTACACTGTTTCCAAACCATTATCGTGACGAATCAGAATCATCTTACCGTACCCTCTGCGGCCGTAGTTCTTCACAATACGCACTTTTCCGGTAAAGGCAGCACGAATGGTATCGCCTACATATACTTTCACATCCAGACCATAGTGCATACGACGGCGACGCGGACGATAACCATATACGTCGGTAATGCGGGTCTGATGGGTAGGCATACAAAACTCTGTCAAGTCAAACGTATAACTTTCAGGTATGGTAGCATCCTTATAAGCCTGAACGGTTTCATTGGTCCAAGTAGGATATATATCAATGCCCGGATACAATGCCTGTTCCGCGCGGATTTGCTTTTGTAAAGCCAGCGAGTCTACACTTTTCAATTTTCTATCTACGGGAGCCTGACGAGCCATCAAATCCTGTGCCATAGAATTCAAGCTTACCATAGCTGTAGCTGCCAACAAAATGGTTTTAATAGAACAAAAATTCATCGATTGCAGTGCTTCTTTTTCGATACCAGTCTACGAGTAAATTTAAACAAGCCAACCTTACTCTTCTGACCAATATCCGGATTATTTTCAAAAATTCCCCCAAAGATACAACTTATCTTTGATACACAACGGCCTTCATTCACTTTTTTCGGGCCGTTTTCATAAAAAATCAGAAAAACTCTCCTCCCCTAAGGCCATTCTTTACCACAGCTTGCTTATTGATATGTTCTATAACATGTTTCCGGAAAGAGCATCACGAAATAGCCGCCCAATTCACATGCGATTTTCTCAAGGCTTTCAGTTGCTTCCAAAGTATCTCATTTTCTGACAAAACACCATCGGGATCGCGATCTATTACCTGCTGAGCCACTTCACGAACATACTGTAGCAACTGCCCGTCCTTGGCTATATCGGCAATCTTCAAATCAAAAGCCACCCCACTCTGCTGAGTACCTTCCAAATCACCCGGACCTCGAAGCTTCAAGTCTGCCTCGGCTATTTCAAAGCCATCATTGGTACGCACCATAATTTCCAGACGTTTCCGGGTATCTTCAGCCAACTTATACCCGGTTACCAAAATACAATAAGATTGGTCGGCCCCACGTCCCACACGCCCCCGCAGCTGATGTAGCTGCGACAAGCCGAAACGCTCGGCATTTTCGATAATCATCACCGAAGCATTCGGCACATTCACCCCTACTTCAATCACCGTGGTAGCCACCATAATCTGCGCCTCACCCGCCACAAACAGCTGCATTTGCGCGTCCTTTTCGACCGGTTTCATCTTGCCATGCACCTTGCAGACCTTACAGTCTGGAAAAGCCTCGCAAATCTGCAAGTACCCTTCTTCGAGATTCTTCAGATCTATTTTCTCGCTTTCTTGAATCAACGGATAGACAATATACACCTGCCTACCTTCGTCAATCTGCTTACGAACCGAACGGTATAGGCTTTCCCGGCGGTTGTCAAACTGATGGATGGTAGCTATCGGCTTTCTCCCGGGCGGCAATTCATCGATTACAGAAACATCCAAATCTCCATACAAGGTCATAGCCAATGTACGGGGAATAGGCGTGGCAGTCATCACCAGTACATGAGGCGGCTGCTCACTCTTGGCCCACAAACGCGCTCGCTGAGCCACGCCGAAACGATGCTGCTCGTCGATAACTACATAGCCCAGAGAGGCAAAAGAGACTGTATCTTCTATCACCGCATGCGTACCTATAAGAATCTGCACTTCACCACTGCGCAAACCTTGCAGAATAGCCTCCCGCTTCTTACCCTTGATAGAACCCGTGAGCAATTCCACCCGTACGTTCATACCGTACAAGAAATGCTGTATAGTTTCATAATGCTGATTGGCCAAAATCTCAGTAGGAGCCATCATACACGCCTGATAACCATTATCTAAAGCAATCAGCATACTCATCAGTGCCACGAGTGTCTTTCCGCTGCCCACATCCCCCTGAAGCAAGCGGTTCATTTGTCTGCCCATCCCCATGTCCCGGCGAATCTCCTTCAGCACTCGCTTCTGAGCACCCGTCAGTTCGAACGGCAAATTTTGTGAATAAAAAGTATGAAAGATAGCACCTACATGCTGAAAAACATACCCCCGATACCGACGTTGGCGTTCGCGGGCATATCGTAGAATGTTGAGTTGCACATAAAACAATTCTTCGAATTTGAGGCGATACTCAGCCTTGCGCAACAAATCCGCCTGCGTAGGAAAATGAATATTCTTCAAGGCTTCGGTCAACGGCATCAGGTGATGCTCGGCCAGAATAGCCGGTGAAAGAGTTTCCGGCAGCGGATCTGTAAGGAGCTGCATCACCGCCGTCATCAGTTTTTCAATGGCATGGGAGTTCAACGAAGAACGTTTCATCTTCTCCGTGGTATTGTAATAAGGCTGCATACCCAGCGAAGAGAGCGCTACTTCGGATGCTGCATCGATATCGGGATGAGCTATATTAATACGTCCGTTGAAAACCGTGGGACGCCCAAAAACTACATACTCTTGATTGACTTTATAATGAGTCTTGGCATAACGGATACCTTGAAACCAGACCAAATCCACAAATCCCGTTCCGTCGGTAAAGTGGGCTATCAACCGCATCTGACGTCCTTCACCCGCCTCCTCGAAACGCACGATTTTACCCTTCAACTGAATATAAGGCATGGAGCCACTCAGTTCGCGTATGGAATAGATGCGGCTGCGGTCTACATACTTATAAGGAAAATAATACAGCAAATCGCGCAACGAATAGATGCCCAACTCTTTATTGAGCAACGCTGCACGCTGAGGGCCTACCCCCGACAAATATTTTATGTCTCGGGAGCCTAAATCGAACATGATTCCAAAAGTGCCGCAGCAATCTTCAAATCAAAAGGAGTCGTAATTTTAATATTTTCGCGGTTGCCTTCGGTCAACGACACAGCCATCCCCATCGCTTCTACCACCGAAGCATCGTCTGTGAAATGAGCAGTATAAGGCTGACGATAAGCCTGCTGTAACAAATCGATATCGAACACCTGCGGTGTCTGTACCAAGCGGTATTCATCCCGAGGAACCGTTACACTCTGTTCGCCAGAAATGCGACGAACCGTTTCTACCACCCCGATTACAGGTACCACGGCCTTCTTTTCGGCAGCCCATTCATAACAACGGGCCAGCACCTCAGCTGATACGAACGGACGAACCCCGTCGTGCACAGCTACCAGACCAGGGCCATGCACCAATGCCAAACCATTCTGCACAGAATGAAAGCGCGTTTCGCCTCCATCGGCCACCGTATGCGGCACCTGAAAACAGTATTCACCGCACAGCCTTTTCCAGTAATCCTGCTGGCTGCACGGTAATACTAAAATAATCTTCACCGACGCATCGTACGCATAAAAGGCCTCCAGTGTACGCATCAACACCGGTTTGCCGCCTATCGGAAGAAATTGCTTGGGCAAATCGCTCCCCATGCGCAAACCCTTACCGCCTGCTACAATCAGCGCATATTTCGTGAATTGTTCCTTCATACAGTTCATCAGCACACCATCATTGCCTCTTTCAATTCTTGTACTTTATCAGCACCCACCAGCAACTCCACTAAGGCAAAAGCAAACGGCATGGCTGCTGCAGGCCCCTTGCCCGTAATGATATAATCGTCTTTCTCTACCAGTGCAGCTGTATACTCTGCCCCTTCCAAGAACTGCTCAAAACCCGGATAACATGTTGCCTTCTTACCTGCCAGAATACCCAGCTTGCCCAATACCATGGGAGCTGCACAAATAGCAGCCAAAGGCTTTTTCTCGGCCGCAAACGCCTGTAGTAACTTACACAAATCCTTACATTCGCCCAACGTAGCCGCTCCCGGCATTCCTCCAGGCAATACCAGCATCTCGGCATCATAAAAATCACAGTTCACTATATTCTTATCACACAGCACCGAAACACCGTGCGCGCCTTTCACAATTTCATCAGGAGTAACCGAAACCATTTCCACGGCAACGCCTGCACGTCGCAGTATATCTACTACAGAAAAAGCTTCTATTTCTTCAAAACCATCGGCAAAAAATACATACACTGTTTTCATAACCTAATTCTCCTTTATTTTAAATTAAAATAATAAGTAATTGTTCCCTGCTGATTATTCAGGCCACTGATCGTGTTAAAACGTGCTCTCTTGGCTGCATCCTCAGCCGCTTTCCGAAGTGCCGGATTCACCGTGTTGGTGCGGCGGTTGATACCGGTAGCTATCACCCTTCCGGCCGGATTGACCGTGATGTCCACCACTACCCTGCCTTCATCCTGCACCGTATACACAGGCCTGGGCAAGCCGCCTTCACCCAGCGAACGCCCGCCCAAATCGAACGAGCCGTATCCTCCAGTCCCTTCCAGTTTGCCGGTGGAAGCATTACCTGCAGGATTCCCCTGCACACCAGTACCTGTGGCACTTCCTTTATCTGCCATCTGAGCTCCCTTACCAAAAGCGCCCGCCACTCTGCGACGAGCAGCCTCTTCGGCTTCTTTGCGAGCCTTTTCAGCTTTCGCTTCGGCCAGTTTTCGAGCCTCTTCAGCTTTTTCCGCTTCCGTTTTTTCTGGCTTCACGGGGTCTTTCTTAAGTTTTTTTTCCGGTTTCTTCTTAGGCTCTTTTTTAGGTTCCTTTTTGACTACCTTTTCAGGAGCCTCTTCCTTGGGCGGAATCGCTACGGTTTCCTCCACTTCCTGCGTCAGCAAATCCTGCTCTACCTCTTCAGGAACCGATTCTTCAACCGGAGCTACCTCATCGGGCATCACATCTACCTCCACCAGTGAGGGGTCTAGCGTTCCTGCCGACTGCATAGTCTCGCCCAACATCACAGGCACACCACCTTCCTCCTGCTGCTGAGGCACGGTAAAACCAACCATCCACAACAGCAGAATAACGGCCACATGCACCAGCAAGGCCCCTGCCAATCCTATATATTTAGCTTTCTTCTTCTGATTCACCATTTACTTCGATTCTGGCGGTCGCGTAGCCAACACCATCTTGAAATGATTTTCATTGGCTATGTTCAACACCCGCACTATTTCACGATAAGGCACCGATTCATCGGCATACAAGGCCACATACATATCCGGTTCCTTGGCAGCACAGCTTTTCAGGAAAGGAGTCAGTTCCTCCAAAGTAAGTACCTGTTCCTTATCATTTCCAAAAGCTGCATACATCGTCAACTCTCGGTCGATAATAACCCGCGTAAGCGGTTTGGCCGACGTCTGCTGCTTGCCCTGTGGCAACAACACCTTGATGGCATTGGGCGACACCATCGTAGAGGTAATCATAAAAAATATCAGCAGCAGGAAAATCAAGTCCGTCATGGAAGCCATGCTGAAACTCGGCGATATTTTAACTCTACGCTTTAACATGCCGGTTTATTCAATAAATCCATAAATGCCAAAGTCTTGGCTTCCATTTTATTGACCACCCCGTCGATCAGCGTCACCAGGTAATTATAAGAAAACATGGCTATGATACCCACCACCAGTCCACCTACCGTGGTAATCATTGCTTCGTAGATACCCCCTGAAAGTAGAGTGATATCGATATTGTTGCCAGCATTGGCCATCTGCCAAAAAGCACGCACCATACCCGTCACCGTACCCAGGAATCCCAACATCGGTGCACCGCTCGAAATGGTAGCCATAATGGTCATACCCTTTTCCAGCTTGGCCACCTCGATGTTGCCTACATTTTCAATCGCAGCCTGCACATCATTGACCGGATGTCCCAAACGGCTGATTCCCTTTTCAATCATCCGTGCCGAAGGTGTGTTCACTCCTCGACAATAACTGATAGCCGCTTTCAGTTCTCCATCGGCTATATAATCCTTGATTTTATCCATAAACTGTGGGTCTTCCTTGCCCGCTTTACGAATCACAAAGTTCCGTTCGAACAAGATATAGAAACATACCAGCGACATCAGTCCCAGTACTACCATAATCCAGCCACCCTTCATGGCCATGGCCCACAAACTCATTTCTTCCGGAGCATCCAGAACCGGTGTAAGCACCGGATTAGCCCCTGTCAGCGTATCGGTCAGAGCCGATGCTGCCTGCCATACTACCATTCCCATCATCAGCGAAGACAGTTTTTATATTCCTGCACCGTACGTTGCAACCCCAGATACAGCGCATCACTTATCAGCGCATGACCGATGGAAACCTCGTCCAGCCAAGGAATGTTTTGATAAAAATAATTCAAATTTTCCAAACTCAAGTCGTGTCCGGCATTCAGTCCTAACCCCAGACTACGGGCTATGCGTGCAGCTTCGATAAACGGAGCTACTGCTGCCTCCCGATTCTTGGCATAAGCCGAAGCATAGGGCTCGGTATACAATTCCACCCTATCGGCACCTGCCTTGGCTGCATATTCTATCATCTCAGCCTCGGTAGACACAAATACTGAGGTACGAATACCGGCAGAATTAAAGGATTCGAGCACTTCCGACAAAAAATCAAGATTAGCCTTGGTATCCCACCCCGCATTAGAAGTAAGCTGCGTGGGACTATCGGGCACCAACGTCACCTGATGAGGCTTCACTTTCAGAACCAAATCGATAAATTCGGGCGAGGGGTAGCCTTCAATATTGAATTCCGTGCGCAACAGCGGACGAAGGTCGAACACGTCACTCTTACGGATATGACGTTCATCGGGGCGCGGATGCACCGTGATGCCATCAGCACCAAAACTCTCGCAATCCAATGCTACCTTAACCACATTCGGCACATTCCCTCCACGGGCATTACGCAAAGTGGCTACTTTATTAATGTTCACACTTAATTTAGTCATAATCGCTTTTTATATTTGGGACAAAAGTACAAATAATAGCGATAAGTTGGCAGCTATCTGAGAAAAAAATGGCATCTTTGCAAGCATTAACTTCAAAACAGCCTATGAAATTTGCTATTTTTGGAAACTGTTATCAAGCGCATAAATCCTCTCATGCAGAACATTTATTTCACTTGTTGATGCAACGAAATGCTTCTCTCTGTGTCAGCAAAGAGTTTTATCATTTCTTAAAAGATGACTTGCATTTAAACGTTCCACCGGCCGAACTGATTGACGGGGATGACTTTACCGCCGACCTGGCTATCAGCATTGGCGGTGACGGCACTTTTCTGAAAACTGCCAGTAGGGTGGGAAGAAAGAACATCCCTATTTTAGGAATCAACACCGGAAGACTGGGATTTCTGGCCGATATATCTCCAGATGAAATAGAAGAAACCCTCAATGAAATCTATAATCACCAGTATAAAGTAGAGGAAAGAAGTGTGCTGCAACTGCAATGCGACAACGAGACGCTGATGCAGGCACCGTATGCTCTGAACGAAATCGCTGTACTGAAGCACGACAGTTCGTCGATGATCAGCATCCACACTTCTATCAATGGGGCACACCTTGCCACATACCAGGCCGACGGATTGATAGTGGCCACTCCTACCGGTTCTACTGCTTATTCGCTAAGTGTAGGCGGAC
Organism: uncultured Bacteroides sp.; assembly: GCA_937890825.1. Classification (GTDB taxonomy): domain Bacteria; phylum Bacteroidota; class Bacteroidia; order Bacteroidales; family Bacteroidaceae; genus Bacteroides. The sequence goes on from CALADS010000089.1 coordinate 78,809, forward strand.
CGATTATGGTGCCTCACAGCCAGACGTTTGCCATTACTCCGGTAGCTCCACACAGTCTGAATGTGCGTCCGATAGTAATCTGTGACGACTGGGAAATTACGCTGGAGGTGGAAAGCCGCAGCCATAACTTTCTGGTGGCGGTAGACGGACGCAGTGAGTCTTGCAAAGAATCTACCCAACTGCGCATTTCGCGTGCCGACTATACCATCAAGGTAATGAAGCGTTGTAATCACTCTTTCTTTGATACGCTGCGCAACAAGATGATGTGGGGAGCCGATGCCCGGTAAGGACAGCCTGCTACCACAGATATAAAAAGAGAATGCTGCCCGGATGCAGCATTCTCTTTTTTTATATTGCTCACAGTAAGACTGTGCTTACAAGATAGCTTTCAGCTGTTCGGCCATCTGTGCCTGCACCTCTTGGGCAGCCTGGCGGGCAGCAGCAGCAAAGTTCTCGGTCTTGTCCACGTAGATAATACCGCGGCTGGAGTTTACAATCAGGCCGCATGTGCTGTTCATGCCATACTTGCACACCTCTTCGAGCGAGCCGCCCTGAGCACCTACACCGGGAACCAGCAAGAAATGGTTGGGCACAATCTTACGGATATCCTCGAAAGCACGGCCCTGTGTGGCACCTACCACATACATCATCTGTTCGTCGCCTGCCCATTCTTGACTCTTACGCAGCACCTTTTCAAACAACCGTTCACCTTCAGTATCGGTAGTCAATTGGAAGTCGTGAGAGCCCTTATTGCTGGTCAGAGCCAACAGAATCACCCACTTTCCTTCATAGGTCAAGAAAGGCGTCACACTATCCTCGCCCATATAGGGAGCCACCGTTACCGAGTCGATATTCAGTTCTTCAAAGAATGTACGCGCATACATGGCCGACGTATTGCCAATATCACCGCGCTTGGCATCAGCTATGATAAACTGGTCGGGATAATTCTCCTTGATATAATTCACCGTCTTCTCAAAGGCAATCCAGCCCTTTACACCCATACTTTCATAAAAAGCCAGATTCGGCTTATAAGCGATACACAAATCGTGCGTGGCATCGATAATCGCCTTGTTGAAAGCAAAGATGGGGTCTTCTTCCTTCAGCAGATGTTCCGGAATCTTCTTAATATCAGTATCCAGACCTACACAAAGGAATGATTTCTTACGTTTGATGTTTTCGAAAAGTTCTTGTTTGTTCATATCTTCACTGTTTTACAGATTACAATTCGCTTTCTTTCAGTCTTTCTGCATTTTCGGCCACAATGAGGTGATCAATGCAATCCTGGATGTCACCGTCCATAAAGGCAGCCAGGTTATAGATGGTATAATTGATGCGGTGGTCGGTGATGCGTCCCTGCGGATAGTTATACGTACGAATCTTAGCCGAGCGGTCGCCGGTAGATACCATGGTCTTCCGCTTGGAGGCGATGTCATCGATGTATTTCTGATGTTCCTTATCGTAGATAAAGGTACGCAATCTACTCAAGGCACGCTCCTTGTTCTTCGGCTGGTCTCGCGTCTCGGTACATTCGATAAGAATCTCTTCTACGGTCCCCGTGAGCGGATTCTTCCAATTGTAGCGTAGGCGCACACCCGACTCCACTTTATTTACGTTCTGTCCGCCGGCCCCGCTACTTCGGAAGGTATCCCATTTGATTTCCCCTTCATTGATGATTACATCAAACTCTTCGGCTTCGGGCAATACAGCCACCGATGCAGCCGAAGTATGCACACGTCCCTGCGTTTCCGTGGCCGGCACCCGCTGCACGCGGTGTACTCCCGACTCATATTTCAGCGTGCCGTATACATTGTCGCCCGTCACCGAGCAGATGATTTCCTTGAATCCGCCCGCAGCCCCTTCGTTGGCACTGGACACTTCGAGTTTCCAGCCCTTGATATCGCAATACTTGGAGTACATACGGAAGAGGTCGCCGGCAAAGATGGCAGCCTCATCGCCTCCCGTACCGCCGCGTATTTCCAGAATGGCATTACGGCCGTCTTGCGGGTCGGCAGGTACCAGCAGCAGTTTGATGGCCTCTTCCAGTTCCGGCTGACGGGTCTGGCAGGCATCCAATTCTTCACGCGCCATTTCCTTCATTTCCGGATCGGTTTCATGCGCAATGATTTCCTTGGCCTCTTCGATGCCGGCAAGCACCTGGATATATTCCTTGCGGGCATTCATCAGATCGCCCAACTCCTTATATTCCTTGGTCAGCTTCACATAGCGTTTTTGGTCGGCTATCACGGCCGGGTCGGTAATCAGGGTAGACACTTCTTCGAAGCGAGCCACCAGTCCTTCTAATTTCTCTAATAGGGTATTGTTTTCTGCCATTAATATTGTTTACTAGTAATTTATAATTCAGTGGGCGGCATTCCGTCTGTTCAAAAGAAAAGAACTTCTATAGACACAAGAATAACCACCAAAACAAGTATATGCAAAAGATATTTCTTCCAATTCCGCCACGTGAACAGCCGGAAGTTTATCCAATATCCTTCGCGCAAGGGGTCTATCAGAAAGAGAAAAAAGCAAATATAAATCCAACTCTTTTCTGCGGGTATCACCTCCAGGCGAAGCAATAAAGACACGATACCAATCACAGCCAGCAGGTAGATTACCTCGGTAATCATTCCTAGTTTTGTTTCCCGTTTCATAATCCCTCCTTCTTTTTATTGATTGAAAGAATAATGCTCCAACGCCCAGAACAGCACGGTGACGAACAGCGCTGCGATGACGAATCCTATCCACGCCTTGAAGGTGTTCGGAAAGAGTGTATCCCGTTCTTTCGACACGCAAATAGACTAACGGCAGAAACCGGATAATGCCAGGCACCCCCCGTTTCTGCCGCAGATAACGTATCAATACTTGAATTCGCCAAACTCTGAACGGATAATCAGCTCCTTGTGGTCGCTCTCCTCGATGCGTCCCACAATCTGAGCATCGATATTAAAGCTCTTCGAGATGGCGATAACCTCTTCTGCGTGTTCCGGCGACAGGTATACTTCCAGGCGGTGGCCCATGTTGAACACCTTGTACATCTCGGCCCAGTCGGTATTGCTCTGTTCCTTGATGGTGCGGAACAACGGCGGAACGGGGAATAGATTATCTTTAATCACGCGGCAATTATCGCCCACAAAGTGCAGCACCTTGGTCTGCGCACCGCCCGAGCAGTGTACCATGCCATGGATATCTTTACGCAGCGCATCCAATAGCTTTTTCACTACCGGAGCATAGGTTCGTGTAGGAGAAAGCACCAGCTTTCCGGCATCAATCGGACTGCCTTCCACTTCATCGGTCAGTTTCAACCCGCCGCTGTACACCAGTTCGTCGGGTACTCCGTGGTCAAAGCTTTCCGGATACTTCTCGGCCAGGTATTTGGAGAATACATCGTGACGGGCAGAAGTCAAGCCGTTGCTGCCCATACCGCCGTTATATTCCTTTTCGTAGGTGGCCTGTCCGTAAGAAGCCAAGCCCACGATAACGTCGCCCGGACGGATGTTGGCATTATTGATGACATCGGCACGCTTCATGCGGCAGGTCACCGTAGAATCCACGATGATGGTACGCACCAAGTCGCCCACATCAGCCGTTTCGCCGCCAGTAGCATATACACCCACACCCATTTCGCGCAGTTCGGCCAGCAGTTCGTCGGTACCATTGATGATGGCAGAAATTACTTCGCCCGGCACCAGCAGCTTATTGCGGCCGATGGTAGACGATACCAGAATATTATCCACAGCACCCACACACAGCAGGTCGTCGATATTCATAATCAGCGCATCCTGAGCAATACCCTTCCACACGCTAAGGTCGCCAGTTTCCTTCCAATACAAGTAAGCCAGCGATGATTTAGTACCTGCGCCATCGGCATGCATGATATTGCAATAGTCGGGGTCGCCTCCTAAGATATCGGGAATAATTTTACAGAAAGCCTGCGGAAAAATACCCTTGTCTATATTCTTGATGGCATTATGCACATCTTCTTTCGATGCGCTTACACCGCGCATCATGTATCTTTGATTACTCATGAGTAAATAATTTATTTTCATTAATGATGTTGCAAAGGTAGGCTTTTTGGCTGAAAAAACAAGGCCTTCTGCTCCGTTTTTTCATCCCTGTACGTTAGCCATGAAAACAATAAGTTTACGAACCTGAATCCATGGACATAGCAATCTGAATCCATGGATAGAATAATCTGAATCCATGGAATAAAATTCCGGTCATACCTATTTATATAGTTTCTACGGCCTCCCTGCCTTACAGCAATCCTACTTTCTCCAAGAGGGATGTATAATTATTTTAAGAGTGCAGCTTGCTTTTTAATGAATTTTATTACGGAAATATTTCCTTAATAAAGAATGTCGTTGTACATTTGCAGCAACTAAAAAACACTAGTTTAAACAAATAAGATTTAAGAATTATGTCAAAAGTAACCGTAGTAGGTGCAGGTAACGTAGGTGCTACATGCGCTAATGTATTGGCTTTTAATGAAGTAGCCGATGAAGTGGTAATGCTGGATGTAAAAGAAGGCGTTTCAGAAGGTAAGGCAATGGATATGATGCAAACTGCTCAGCTGTTGGGCTTCGACACCACAGTAGTAGGCTGCACTAACGACTATGAAAAGACTGCAAACTCTGACGTAGTAGTGATTACTTCCGGTATTCCCCGCAAACCGGGTATGACTCGTGAAGAACTAATCGGTGTAAACGCAGGTATCGTAAAATCGGTTGCACAGAACATCCTGAAATACTCTCCGAACGCCATCTTGGTAGTTATCTCTAACCCGATGGACACCATGACTTATTTGTCATTGAAATCTTTGGGTCTGCCGAAGAACCGTATCATCGGTATGGGTGGTGCTTTGGACAGCTCTCGTTTCAAATACTTCCTGTCTCAGGCTTTGGGCTGCAACGCTAACGAAGTAGAAGGCATGGTAATCGGTGGTCACGGTGACACTACCATGATTCCGTTGGCACGTCTGGCTACTTACAAAGGTCAGCCGGTAAGCCAGTTGCTGAGCGAAGAAAAGCTGAACGAAGTAGTAGCTTCTACTATGGTAGGTGGTGCTACCTTGACTAAATTGCTGGGTACTTCTGCATGGTATGCTCCGGGTGCAGCTGGTGCATATGTAGTAGAATCTATCATCCACAACCAGAAGAAGATGATTCCTTGCTCTGTATACCTGGAAGGTGAATACGGTGAATCTGATATCTGCATCGGTGTTCCCGTAATCTTGGGCAAGAACGGTATCGAAAAAATCGTAGAACTGGAACTGACTGAAGACGAAAAGGCTAAGTTTGCTGCCAGCGCTGCTGCCGTTCACAAGACAAACGCTGCTTTGAAAGAAGTAGGTGCCCTGTAATCGGTTATACTTTACCTTACAATATAAGGAGAGAGTGTATCGCATAGATACACTCTCTTTTTTTGCCCACGCAGCGGGGTCAACGCCAGAAATACCGTATTTGTTACGGTGCAGCTCCCTTTCAGAGAGAGACCGTACAGACAGGGCGGCCCATGGAAACATGCCCCAGATTCTGTCGCTTATTTTTTGGATTTATCAGTATTAACTTCTATTTTTGCACCTACTAAATCAAAATTAGCATAGTGGAAGAAAAGACCGACTTTGATCAGTTATTCAAGCAATATTACCCTCAACTTTATTACTACGCCTTCAGTTTTGTAAACAGCATAGAAACCAGTAAGGATATTGCCAGTGACGCTTTCGAATCCATTTGGCAGAATTTCGCCCAGATCAATAAAGAAACCGCCAAAGCATACCTGTTTACTTTTGTTAGAAACAAATGTATCGATTACCTGAGACATCAAAGCGTACACGAACAATACACCGAACTGTATGGCGAAATCACCCAGCACTACGTGGAACAAGAGTATCAGGAAATGGATGAGCAAACCGCTGCCATCCGCCAAGCCATGAAGAAACTGACACCACATACCCGACACATCCTGGAAGAATGCTACATACATCGAAAAAAATACCAAGAAGTGGCAGACGAACTAAACATCAGTACCAGTGCTATCAAAAAGCACATCATCAAAGCCCTACGGATAATACGCGAAGAATGTACTAATAAATCATAATAAAGGTAGCCTTTCTACACACTTATCCGTATTATTATCAGATACAACCAATAACCTAACCCTTACAAGTAGATTAAAAAAACAAATGCTATGACCGATCATTCTAAAGAAAAAAAAACAGAAGAAAGAGCACTGAAAGCGATGGAAAACGGCGCTCTGCTCACCTCTGATGAATGGAAGGAACTGATGAAAGACGAGGAGGCACTGCAGCTTTGCCGTGAAATCCTAGACACTTCGTATGTGCTGGCCATGGATAGCCAAGCCCACTCTCCCTTTGACGTAAACAAAGAGCTGAAAGCCTTTAAACAAAAGAAAAAGAAGGAAAGTCTACATCAAATATGGCGACTAACGGCATCACTGGCTGCCTCACTGCTGATAGGTATAGCCGGCTATTATTTCTGGACGGTGCAAACTGAATATACTGCACCGGCTCCCGAACCGGTATGGGCCTTTCAGGCAGACCAACATCCACAAAATGTATTATTAGATAAAGGAGACGGAAAGCAAGAAGTGCTTCACACTCATGAGGTGAACTTGCTTTCAAAAACTATTTCACACCCCACTGCTGCAAAAAAGGCTATAGATAACAGCATGGCCGCAACCGGCAAGCCGCATACACTGACCATACCACGCGGCGAAACATTCAAGATTACTCTGTGCGACAGCACGGAAGTATGGCTCAATGCCAACTCTTACTTTGTATACCCCACAGCCTTTGTAGGAAACGAACGGGTAGTAACGCTAAAAGGCGAAGCATATTTCAAAGTAGCCAAAAATGCTCACCGACCCTTTATAGTAAAGACCCCACACATGCAAACCCGCGTACTGGGCACAGAATTTAATGTACGGAGCTATTCACCCGAAGATACCCACGTAGTATTGGTGAACGGGAAAGTAGAAGTGCGCAGCGAACGAGAAGGAAGTGCTTATACTACTCTTATACCGGGAGAAGATGCACATCTGCAACCCGACGGTAATTTCATTATGACGGAAGTAGATCTGGACTCATACGTATATTGGAAAGACGGATATTTCTATTTCGACAACGAACAGCTGAAAGAAATTATGGAAAACATCGGTCGCTGGTACAATGTAAATATCCAATTCCGCAACCCCGAAGCTATGCATCACAAAATGCACTTCGTGGCCAGCCGAAACAAGCCATTGGAACACACCCTAAAATTGCTGAACCGTATGAAAAAGGTTACGGCTACCTTGCACGGAAATACCGTTACGATAGATTAAGAAATAATCAAAGCCGGAAATGTCTATGGACAATAACAAAAGAATGTCTTAAAAACATATTTTATAACGAAAAGAAATTTTTTCTAAAAAAAAATCCCCAAAGGGGTACCTACAAAATCTTCTCATCCGTACTTTTTATATAGCAAGTTAAAAGTGTTATTAAAGTTAAATTTATGAGAAGAGTGTTTTATTTATTCATGATTTGTTTCTGGCAGCTCTGTTTCTGCCTGCCGCAGATGGCAGAAGCGCAAACAGGACCAAAGAAACAGATCAGCATGGAGTTCAACAATGAACGAATGCCATCGGTTTTCAAGCAACTTGAAAAGATTTCCGGTTACAAAATTCTGTTCACGTATGAAGACGTGAAAAAATACACCGTAACAGGTAAAGTGCAGAATAAGCCGGTAGAAGAAGCGCTGAAAATTATCATCGGCAACAAGCCGCTGGAGTATCACATCGAAGACCAGTTTATCACCATCAGTGTGAAAAATGCGCAAGCTCCCAAGATTTTCTCCGTTACCGGTACGGTACTGTCGGAAGACGACGGACTACCGCTCATCGGTGCCACCATCCTGGTAAAAGGTACTCAGAACGGTGTACTGACCGATATCGACGGTAATTTCCGCATAGAGAATGTGGCAAGCAACTCTATTCTGCAATTCTCTTATATAGGCATGAACCCTAAAGAATTAGCCGCCAAACCTAAAATGAATGTATCCCTCTCTACCAACGTACAAACCCTGTCGGAAGTAGTGGTAACCGGTATGCAGAAGATGGATAAACGACTCTTTACAGGTGCCGCTACCAAAATCTCGGCCGAAGATGCCAAGCTGGACGGTATGGCCGACGTGAGCCGTGCCCTGGAAGGACGCGCTGCCGGTGTATCGGTACAAAATGTATCAGGTACCTTTGGTACAGCCCCTAAAATCCGCGTACGTGGTGCCACTTCTATCTATGGCAGTTCTAAACCGCTATGGGTGGTAGACGGTGTCATTATGGAAGACGTAGCTGAAGTAGGTGCCGACGAATTGTCATCGGGCGATGCTGAAACCCTGATCAGTTCGGCCATTGCCGGACTGAATGCCGACGACATTGAAAGTTTTCAGATTCTGAAAGACGGCTCGGCTACTTCTATCTATGGGGCACGCGCCATGGCGGGTGTGATTGTGGTCACTACCAAGAAAGGTAAATCGGGCACCAACAAAATCAGCTATACCGGCGAATTTACGATGCGCCTGAAACCCAGTTACAGCAACTTCAACATCATGAACTCGCAAGAGCAGATGGATGTGTATAGAAATATGCAGCAAAATGGTTCACTGAGCTTTGTAGACTCTTACCGTGCCTCACAGAGCGGTATATATGGTAAAATGTACCACCTTATCAACCGCTATGGTGCCACTGCAGGAGCATACGGACTGGCCAACACTCCGGAAGCACGCGCCGCTTACTTGAAACAAGCTGAATACAGAAATACTGACTGGTTCGACCTGCTGTTCAGCAACAGCATCTCGCAGAACCATGCCATCAGCATGACTACCGGTACCGATAAGGCTTCTTACTACACTTCTATCAGTGTAATGAACGATCCGGGATGGACCAAACGTAGCAAAGTGCAACGCTATACAGCCAACATCAATTCTACGTATAACATCTTCAAGAACCTCTCGTTGAATCTTATCGGTAATGCTTCGTTTCGTAAGCAGCAAGCACCCGGAACATTAGGGTCACAAGCCGATCCCGTGAGTGGTGAAGTGAAACGCGACTTCGATATCAACCCGTATTCATTCGCCTTAAATACCTCGCGCACGCTCGATCCAAACGAGTATTATGTACGTAACTATGCTCCTTTCAATATCTTTCATGAATTGGAAAACAACTACATGGATTTAAAGGTTACCGACCTGAGATTCCAGGGTGAAATCAAATGGAAACCCATCCAAAAAGTAGAGCTGAGCGTTTTGGGAGCCTATAAACATTCAACTACCACCCAGACGCATTACGTAAAAGACTACTCCAACCAAGCATGGGCATACCGGGCCATGGATGATGCCACCATGCAAAAAGCCAACCCTTGGCTGTATACCGACCCGAACAAAATCAACACACTGCCTGAATCGGTGCTTCCGGTGGGTGGTTTTTATCGCGATACGAAATATACCATGTCGAGCTATGACTTCCGCAGTACCATCAGCTACAACGATGTGTTCAATGAAGACCACATCATAAACTTATTCGGAGGTATGGAATTGAATGCTACCGACCGCAGCCGCGTGTGGTTCAATGGTGCGGGTGTGCAATATGGCATGGGAATGCTATCTAGCTATGACTACTTATTCTTCAAACAAGGCAATGAAGAAAATACCCCGTATAATACCATCGATGAAACCAAAGCACGCCAGGTGGCTTTCTTTGCTACGGGCACCTATTCATGGAAAGGACGATACACGGTGAACGGTACTGTGCGCTACGAAGGTTCCAATAAACTGGGTAGAAGCCGCTCGGCACGTTGGCTGCCTACGTGGAACATCTCCGGTGCCTGGAATGCACACGAAGAAACGTGGTTCGAAAAACTGCGTCCGGCACTCTCTAATCTTACCCTGAAAGCTTCGTATTCACTGACTGCCGACCGTGGACCGGCTTTCGTAAGCAATTCGCTAGCTATGATTGGCAGCTATAATCCCTGGCGACCGGGCTCCAACGTAAAGGAATCGGGACTCGATATTCTGCAAGGAAGAAACTCTGAATTGACCTATGAGAAAAAGCACGAGTTGAACTTGGGTATAGACTTGGGTTTTCTGGACAACCGCATCAACTTCAGCTTGGATTGGTATAAACGAAAGAACTATGACTTGATAGGCTACCTCAGCACCACCGGTCTGGATGGCGAAATCGGTAAATATGCCAATGTGGCTAGTATGCGCTCACACGGCGTAGAACTGACGCTCTCTACACGTAACATCGTGAAGAAAAACTTCAAATGGAGCACTGATTTCATCTTCTCAAAAGCCAAGAATACAGTGACAGATCTAGAAGCGTTCTCTTCGGTTATGGATATGATTACCGGTTATGGATTTGCCATGGAAGGATACCCCGTAAGAAGTTTGTTCTCAATCGACTTCAGAGGACTGAATAAAAAGGGGCTGCCTACATTCATCAACGAAAATGGTGAACTGACCACCAGCAACATCAACTTTCAGGAACGCACCAACAAATCACACCTGATTTATGAAGGAACTACCGATCCTACCATCACAGGTAGTTTGGGCAATGTGTTCAACTATAAAGGATTGAAGTTGAATCTATTCCTAACCTACTCATTCGGTAACGTCATCCGTCTGGACCCGATATTCAGCAACAAGTATACGGACCTGGATGCCATGCCGAAAGAATTCAAGAACAGATGGATGATACCAGGCGACGAAAAACATACTAACGTACCGGTAATAGCCGACACGTATATGAACACCAAAGACAGCTACCTGAGCCGGGCCTACAATGCCTATAACTACTCCAGCGACCGCATTGCCAAAGGCGATTTTATCCGCTTGAAGGAAATATCGGTATCGTACGACCTCCCGAAGAAATGGATTGATCCGCTGAAGATTTCCAGTTTGGGACTGAAACTGCAAGCTACCAACCTGTGGCTGATCTATGCCGATGATAAGCTAAACGGACAAGATCCTGAATTCTTCAACACAGGCGGTGTGGCTGTACCGATGGCCAAGCAATTTACCTTTACCATTCGCTTAGGTATTTAACTCTTTAACATCATGAACAATATGAAAAATAAATTCTATATAACCCTGCTATCCGCTTCACTGCTTGCACTTACTTCCTGCAGCGATTTTCTGGATACTCTACCCGATAGCCGCACTGAAATCAACAGTGCCGACAAAATCGGTCCGCTACTGGTATCGGCTTACCCTTCTTCTCTGCCGTTGCTGATAGGTGAAATATCATCGGACAACGTAATGGACAACGGTGCCCAATATGACACCAACGAACTGATAGAAAAACTTTATCTATGGGACACTCCGAATGATAACGGATACGATACACCGTATTCAATCTGGCAAGAATGTTACAAAGCAATCGCTTCGGCCAACCTGGCACTAGAGGTTATCGAAGAGTTGGGTTCGCCCAATGAACTGAATCCGCAACGGGGAGAGGCATTGGTATGCCGAGCTTACTCACACTTCATACTGGCCAATGTGTTCTGCATGCCTTATAACCCGAATACGGCAAGTAGCCACCTGGGAATACCCTACCGCACAGCAAGCGGCTCGAGCGTGTACCCCGAAAACCCCGAAAGAGGCACGCTGCAGGCTACATTCGAAAACATAGCCAAAGACTTGGAAGCCGGACTGCCGCTGATTAAAGACGGTGCCTACAAGGTGCCCAAGTATCACTTCAACAGAAAAGCAGCCAATGCCTTTGCCGCACGATTCTACTTGTATTATCAGCAATGGGACAAGGTAATTGAACATGCCAACTTGGCTATCGGCAACAATCCGGTGAATGCACTGCGCAACTGGGAAGCCGACTTCAGCGGAGTGAGCCTGGTAGACGACGTAGTAAATCAATACATCTCGGAAAAGAAACCTGCTAACCTCCTGATTGCTGCTCTTAAGTCACAGACTCCTTATGCAACAGGACCTTACGGAATTTACTTGCGGTATGGTCACGGACAGGGTATCTACAGCAACGAAACTATCGACATCGACGGACCTTGGCACTGGAGAGGCGGACTGGTAATGAGCAACTACATCATTAGTGTAGTACAAAAGAATCCGTTCCCCAAGTTGAGCATCCACTGGGAATACATCGACAAAGCCAACGGACTAGGTTATCCACACACTGTAAATGTGGCCTTCTCTACAGATGAAACACTACTCTGCCGCGCAGAAGCCTATATATTGAGTAAAGAACATAACTATGCCAAAGCGCTGGAAGATATCAATCTGTGGATTGAAAGACACAGTATGCTGAGCCAAGACACCGGCAGCGACCTTACGGAAGTGGACGTAAATAAATTTTATAACAGCTTGCCGTATCAACCGCTGATTATCAGCAAAGACCGTGAACGCAGCATGAAAAAGAAACTGAATCCCGAAGGATTCACCGTGAATCCGGGTACAGAGGAAAACTTGATTCAGCTCATTCTGCAACTGAGACGCCTGGAAACTCTGCAAGAGGGCTTGCGCTGGTTCGACCTGAAACGGTATGGCATAGAATTCGCCCATAACCGTGCCGGAGATACACCGGTGGTACTTACCAAAGACGATCCTCGCCGCGCCATCCAATTGCCGCAAGATGTTATCACCGCCGGCATGGAGCCTAACCCTAGAAACTGATGTGGAACCTTTTATTTAAAATAAGACATTTATGAAGAAATATATAGCTTATTTAATAGTAGCCCTCACCATGACGGGAGGATTTACTGCCTGCAGCGACGACGAGCTTAGTTCGGAAAGTATCTTCGATCACGAAGCCCCTTTCCGCACGGCATTCGATAAATGGCTGCTGGACAATTACGTAACCCCTTATAACATAGACTTCAAATATCGCTTTGAATACAAGGAATCGGATACCAAATATAACCTGGCTCCTGCCGAACTGTCTAAATCGCTAGCCATAGCTAAACTGGTGAAATTCTTGTGGATTGATGCCTATGTAGAAGCACAGAACAATGACCGTACGTTTATCTGCACCTATGGGCCGAAGATGATTCACCTGATTGGCTCGCCTGCCTACGACAACGGACTGCTGACTATGGGTACAGCCGAAGGCGGATTGAAAGTGACGCTATACAACATCAATGCGCTGAACCCCACCAAGGCAGACGTGGAAGCCATGAATCACTGGTATTTCAGCACCATGCACCATGAGTTCTCGCACATCCTGCATCAGACTGTAGAATTTCCACAGGAATTCTTTCAGATATCCAGCGGAAAATATACTGGAAACGGATGGACAAACCTAAAAGATGAAGAAGCTCTGCAAATAGGATTTATCACAGCCTACGGAAGCACAGAAGTACATGAAGATTTTGCCGAACTGATAGCCAACTATGTGACACATGACAGTGATTGGTGGAACAAACGACTGAAAATAGCCGGAGATGCTGCCACCTATATCAATCAAAAAATGGACATCGTGAAGGACTATTTGAATGAGGCATGGAACATCGACTTGGATCGACTACGTGACATCGTACAACGTCGCTCAGAACAAGTGAAGTACCTCGATTTGACAACATTAAACTAAATACATCAAGAATATGAAGAAACTCTATAATCTATGGCTAATGGCGGTTACATTGTTACTGACAGTAGCCTGTACGTCTGAAGTGGACGATGTGTTTGACCAAACAGCCGGCAACCGCATAGATCAAGCCATTGCCGAGTACCAAACAGTACTTCGGTCGGCCAGTAACGGATGGGTACTGAATTATTATCCCTCTCCTACTCAAGAATACGGCGGTTATACGTTACTGGTACGCTTTCATGACAACGGTATGGCAGACGTATCTTGTGAATTGTTTCAAGCCGACAAAGTATGCTCAGGATCGTACAACGTAGAAAACAGCGCTGGACCAATGCTGACTTTCAATACCTACAACGAGGTGTTCCATTTCTTTACGGAACCTGCCAATGCCTTGGGTATTGGAGATAATGGTAAAGGCATGGAGGGAGACAGCGACTTCCTCATTGTTAAGTGCACCAACGATGAAGTAATCTTGGAAGGTAAGAAAACAGACAATAGAATGGTGATGCGCCCCCTACCAGCCGGCACCGATTGGGCAAATTATCTGCAAAGTATCAAGCAGATTACCCGAGAAGCCTATCCGGCTGCTTATGAAGTGAATATCGACAATCAGCTGATGTACAAGGTAATCCAACGGTATCGCAAGTTTATCCTGACCAATGCCGATGGCAGTACAATGGAATTGCCTTTCCATTATACCCCGGAAGGCATCCGTTTCAGCGAAGACCTCTCACTGGCTACCCTGAAAGTAAAAGACCTGCAATGGAATCAAGAGAAGATGAACTTCTCTAACGAGCATGTTACGATTCAAGCCACTGCATTACCCAAGAATTATACAGCCTACAACCAATATGCCGGTGAATATGCCTTTATTTATAACGACGGCGGCACAGAAGTACCGGTGACGCTGGAAGAAGAACTGTTTAATGAAAGTTACCTGATGAAGGGATTGCCCATCAACCTACGGATACGCTACAATGCCGTAGAAGGCAGCATCGGACTGGAATTCCAGGAAACTGCCGACGGTATCAGAATACTGCCTTGGGCAATAGATAGCGGTGGATTTATCACTCAAGTGAAAGGAGTAGGATTGACCGGATACCTGAAGAAAACAGTCATCCCTGGTGAAGATGGCCAGGAATCTATTACGGCCGAAACCATCAATCTGTATGACAACGGACAATGGGGCAGTGCTGCCTGCGACTCCTTTATCGGCGTGGATGCTGTATCGGGCGACTTGATTCTGCAACTGCCCAAAATCGTTGGATTCTACCGCATAGCGAAATAGAACAACTTTCTTAGAATACACACTAAAAAAAGAGAACCTATGAAAAAGAATATACTTTATCTAATCATCGCAGGCTGCTGCTTGCTGACTGCCGCCTGCAACGATGAGGATACCCAATACATCCCGCCGGTGGAACTACAATTGTCTACTTCGGCTGTGGAATTTAAATCGACCGGTGGAGAGGGAACCATCGAAGTGGGAAATGCCGACCAGCAACTGCAAGTTTCATCAAACGCTGAATGGTGTACCATAAATGGCTGCAATAACGGAGTGGTGAACTTTACCGTGGACGAGAATACGGGAATGGAGACGCGCACGGCTGTCATCTCACTCACCATGGGTGAATCGTCGGCTAAGGTGGGCATCACGCAGATGGGACTTATCACATCGTATGAACAGGAATCTTTCTTCTCCTTCGGCGAGAACAAGGGATTCAAACAGTTTATCCGCTTTGAAAGTGAATTGCCGGTAACGGTGAAAATAGGCGACGAAGCGGCTTCCTGGCTAAGCTATGAAGAAGTGGCCGGTGGATATAACATCATCGGTACCGACAATACGGAAAGTTTGGAAAGAATAGGCAAACTGATTTTAGAATCAGGAAACATGGTAAAGGAATACCAATTCATGCAGTTCTCCAAGGATTCGTATAACCGCGCCTGGAAAGCCGGCTTCAAATCGCAAGACGGCCTGTATGCAGAAGATGAAGTGAGCATCGTGCCCGAAGGACAGGAAGCTACCATCACGTTCAAGAAAAAGGCTATCACTTTCAAGGGTACGCTGAACCAAGACAAACTGAGCGTGGCTTGCGGGCAATACCTCACCCGGATGGGAGCTTACAAAATCTATCTGGGCGTAACCTTTGAAGATGGAACATCGAGCATAGAAACTACACAGAATTTCCAACTACTGCCTACCATGCAGGAAAACGGAACATGGGCACTGACTCCACAAACAAACTCGGAAGAGGGACTGGAAATCAAGAACGTAGCCATGCTGGCCGTAGAGGAAAACGGCAAGATTGCCGGTCCGATGGATTTGTTCACTGATTTGACCCTGACTCCGAACGGGGAAGCGCAGGAAATCGTCAAGACGTACAAGACCACATTCACTTCGGCTACAGGAGAAAACTATACAGCTATCAACGACTTGATATTCAAAAATGAGGAGTATGAAATAGGTATCGAAACAAAAGGAGAAAAACATAAATTCCTAAAGAGCGGAACCTATGTGGTAAATGCCAGTGATGGGTTTAAAATCATCAATAATAACCTCGATTATACGTATTTCAAGAAAGTGGGTGAAAACCAAAAACTGGATCTGCAATCCGGCGAAATGGTGGTTAATGCCAACCTGGAAACCAAGAAATATGAAATCACCATGAACTTCATCTTGGAAGACGGCAGCAAAGTGGAAGCCACCTACAACGGAGAAATTGAAGGAGACGGTTTTGCTATCACAGATAAATACGAGATTACGCAGGTAGACCAACTGCTACGCAGATTACCCAACAATGCTGTAGATGGACAATTCTACCTGAAGGTAGCTGTCAACAACTGGGATATTGAAATGACACTCGACCTCCGCGCTGCTCCCGGCAGCAAAACTTTACCGGTGGGAACATACACTTTAGGAAGTGATGGAGCTGCTGGAACATTGGACAGTAAGCTCAGTGAATTCTCTTGTTATTCAATCAATAAACACAACCAGAAGTTCCAATCAGCTACTGTCAAAGTAAGCCAGAAAGAGAAGGTATATACCTTCGAACTCGATTTCACCGACAGTGATGGAGAACGCTATGCAGGTACCATCTCCGGCGAAGTGAAAGATATGGAGAATCCTCAATAAAGTAACCTCTAAAAATGTTTGATATGAAGAAATTAGCATATTATCTATTACCCGTCGTGCTGCTGACGCTGTTCTTATCATCGTGTTCCGACGATGATAAGGCGGCACAGCCCGCAGCTACCTTGAGTGCCGTGAAGGCCACCAGTCACTCACTGGAATTTACCATCACCCCGCAGTATGCCGAAAAATGTGCCTGGATGTGCTACAAGAAAGGTGAAACAGCTCCCAGTGCCGAGGAAATTCTCAGTCAGGGGGTACCTGCCAGCAATTCCGAAACCACTACCCAGCGTGCCATTGCCCTGGAACCGGAAACCCGCTACATCATTTTGGCAGCGGCCATCAGCCAAGGACGCCAACTGCTATCGGAGCCCTTGGAAATGAAAACTGCCTTTGCCATGGATGGCGAAACGCCTGTGGTGAAACTTCACGTATTGGATGAAGCCATCTACTTCATGCCAAAAACTGAAACCGACAAAGGTAACTATACCTTGCGTATAGGAACCGCTGAACCGATGGACAACAAGATGCCGGCCAGCGTGGGCGACATCATCGTGCAACTGGACCTCTATCACCAACCGGATGCTCACCCGGAAAATGCCACCCTTCCGTCGGGAGAATACCGCATGGCCACCAACGGAATCGAAGATGCTACCTGGAACGCCTCGCATACGGCTGTATTCAGTCGTTATTCTACATCGGACAACGGTATAGAATATGCACAAATGCACGAAGGAACCATCCAGGTGCAGCGTAAGGGGGATACGTATACCATTGATATGGACGTAACACTGGAAGATGGTGAAACGTTCCGCGGATTCTTCAAGGGCGATATCATCTTTGAAAAATATGAAAAACCAGAAGTAAGTGACGGTTATCTGCCTTTCGAAGAAGATCAGGATATAACCTTTGACAGTGGTCAGATGCGCTACATCGGAAGCTGGTTCATGCCGCATGCAGACTTGATGTATCTGGAATTCTTTAACGGTAAATTCAAGGATAACCAATTGGTAGACGGGTATTATCTCTATCTGACCAGCTATATGCACAAGTTAGCAGACTACAACAACCCCAAACTGGAAGAAGGTACCTACAATGTGTTCGGAAGAAATGTAGGTGAGTCTCCGCTTCATCAGTTGCCTATGACCATTAATCACGGTACTTGGGAAGCTCCGATGGGTAGTTATATGGCACAAGGTTCCTATCTGATGCATATCAATGAAAGAACCGGCAAACAGCGCATTGCCCTGCTGCAAAGCGGTACGTTGACCGTGAAAGCCAACGGTGACAACTATGACTTTACCTTCGACTTTGTAGCCCGCTTCATTGACGAAACGGCAGAACCTATCAAGATAAAAGGTAGCTATAATCAGCAGTTCTTGATAGAAAACAAGAACAACAATGATTCACCGGACAGCGGTATGCCCGAAAAACCGATGAGCAACCTGGAGAAAGACAGGAAACTGGAATTTGCACCGCAAATGACCCATGTAACGGCTTATGCCATGGGCGATTATCTGTATCCCAACTTGAATTCCTGGCAGATTAACTTCGATGGTGGCAAGTATTTGGCCGACTACATTACCATTGAATTCTTTACCGACCCGAAGGATGGTATCGCCAGTCTTCCCACCGGTACCTATACCGTGGAACAGAAGTTTGCACCTTACTATGCACTTCCCGGTTTCTATCCCAAAACGGCAGATACCGGCGGTATGGAGTATGCCTGGTATGCGGATATGAAAACAAAAGACGCATCTGGAATTGCAGAAGTAGCAGCCCCTCTGGCAAGCGGTACGATGACAGTAAGCCAAGAAGGAAGCGACTATAAGTTTGTATTCGATTTCACGGACGATGCCGGACACAAGGTTAGCGGAGAATGGAAAGGTACGGTATTAGTAAACGACCTGACCAAATGAAAAGATACTGCTTACAGTAAACCAAATTCAATCAATCATTCAAAAAACATAGGATATGAATCTAAGACAAACATTATACCAATGGGGAGCAGGCATTTTCTTTTGCCTGTCTGCCCTGACTGCCTGCTCGGACGATGACACGCCGGCAGAAGAACCTGTAGCTCCACAACCGCCAACTGTAGTTCTGTCATCGCAAAGCACAAGCTTTACAACTGCCAACCTACAGCTAGAATCTGCTAACGCCCTGCAATGTGCTTATCTGGTACTGAAAGGAACTGCCGATGACCCTGATGTGAGAGAAGTGCTAAGAAAAGGTACACAAGTTACTGCCAACAAGAAAGTAGATATTCTGTTGGAAGACCTGGATGCCAACACCACTTACAAAGTGATGGCAGTGGCCAGAGGAGAAGACGAATTTGTATCGGCCAGCACACAAATCACCACGCAGACCATCCCGATGCCGGAAAAAAGTCACACACAGATTTTCTACTACATGGGCGACAATACAGGAATGGAAAGCGAACTGGAAGCCAACTTACGTGTCATTCAAGGAGCTGCCGGACACTTGGTACGCTTATCAGAAAAGAATCAGGTGGCCATCTTCTATGATAACGGAAAAACTTCTACGCTCACCCAACTGGTAATCAATCAAGAAAGTGGTAGAACAGAGCATAAAGTAGTAGAGCAGTTCACCCAAGAAACTCTGTCTACCGACCCGGCCTTCATGAAGAGCGTACTGAAAAAAATAACCGACCTGATGCCTGCCGACAGCTACGGTCTGGTACTGTCCAGCCACGGAGGCGGATGGGTACCCAACGACCTGTTCGACAAACATGCCTATGCGAATACCCGGTTCATTGGTCAGGACGGAAGCAAGTATATGGAAATTCCCCAACTGGCAGAAGCACTGGAGGGTATGAAGTTTGAATACATTGTATTCGATGCCTGCTTGATGTCGTCGGTAGAAGCCCTTTATACCTTGCGGAAAGCAACCAACTATTTCATCGCCTCTCCGGCAGAAGTATTGGCCAGCGGGTTCCCTTATAAAGAAATTGTACCCCAGCTCTTCCAAAATAATCTGAAAGGAGCTTGCGAATCTTTCATCAATAAATACCGCCTGAGTTCGGGCACCATCGCTCTTATCCAAAGTGATAAGTTGGACGCATTAGCTGCTGCTATGAAAGATGTACTTACAGCCGCAGGAAACAAGCAGGTAGATTTGAACCTCATCCAAGGATATGAAGGCCTCAAACCACATCTGTTCTTCGATCTAGAACAGTATGCAGAAGCACTTTCCGGTGATGTTGGTGCTTTCAAGGCAGCTCTGAAAGAAGCCGTTATCTACGAAGCACACACCGCTTCGTTTATCACAGCCTATCAGAAAGATCCCATCAGCCTGCCTAGAAGTTGCGGTTTGAGTTGCTTCATCGATAGCGGAAAGTTTCCAGAGACACAAGCAGCCTGGCTGACTACAGAATGGGCCAAAGCCATAGGAGCAGCACAATAACAGAATTTATCCATAAAAAATCCTCACTTCTACACAAGTGAGGATTTTTTTGGATTCACAAGGTATCAGACCTCGATTTCAAGATAAAAAATAGAAATAGCCCAAGATACAATCTTACAAAAGTCTATACTAAGTAAAAAATATGAACTTCACTATTATATCCATATACAAATGAAAAGAAAATAATCAGCGAAGTATAAGGAAATTTAAAAAAAAAGTGCGTTATTTGTGAGTTGAAACCATCTAACAACAACAAGATATGGAGTTCTCTGCCAAACAAATTGCAACATTTATCCAAGGACAAATCATTGGAGATGAAAATGCAACCGTACATACCTTTGCTAAGATAGAAGAAGGTATTCCGGGAGCTATCTCCTTTTTGTCCAACCCTAAATATACGCCGTATATCTACGATACCCAGGCGAGCATCGTCTTGGTCAATAAGGATTTTGTTCCGGAAAAAGAAGTAAAAGCGACTTTGATAAAAGTAGACAATGCTTATGAAAGCTTGGCTAAACTGCTCAATCTTTATGAGCAAAGCAAGCCTAAACGCACAGGAATCGACCCGTTGGCTTTTGTTTCTGAAACAGCCAAAATAGGCAAAGATGTTTACATAGCTCCCTTCGCTTACGTAGGAGACAATGCTGAAGTGGGCGACAATACCGTGCTTCATCCGCATGTTACTATCAGCAGTGGTGTCAAGGTGGGTAGCAACTGTATCATCTATGCTAATGCTACTATCTATCACGACTGTCGAGTAGGCAACCACTGTATCCTTCATGCCGGAAGTGTAATCGGAGCAGACGGATTCGGATTTGCCCCTACTCCTGATGGCTATGAAAAAATTCCTCAAATTGGTATTGTCATTTTGGAAGACCATGTAGAAATCGGTGCCAACACTTGCATAGACCGTGCTACTATGGGAGCTACGATTATCCATAGCGGTGTAAAATTAGACAATCTTATCCAAATAGCCCACAACGATGAAATTGGATCACATACTGTAATGGCTGCACAAGTGGGCATCGCCGGTTCCACCAAAGTGGGAGAATGGTGTATGTTCGGAGGCCAAGTTGGTATAGCCGGTCACATCCATATAGGAAATAAAGTAAACCTAGGTGCACAGTCGGGCGTACCCGGCAGTATCAAAGAAGGAAGTAACCTCATCGGTACTCCACCTATGGAACTGAAGCCCTATTTCAAAGCACAGGCAATATTCCGAAAACTTCCGGATATTTATTTTGAAATGAATGCTCTCCGCAAAGAATTGAACGAACTAAAACAACAATTAAATAAGTAACCCATGTTGAAACAAAAAACTCTGAAAGAAAGTTTTTCACTGAGTGGAAAAGGACTTCATACGGGACTTGACTTGACGGTTACTTTCAATCCGGCTCCCGATAATCACGGGTATAAAATCCAACGCACGGATTTGGAAGGACAACCTATTATTGATGCAGTGGCAGACAACGTCACTGAAACTACACGAGGCACCGTACTCTGCAAAAACGGAGCTAAAGTAAGTACTGTAGAACACGGTATGGCTGCACTCTATGCCTTAGGCATAGACAACTGTCTGATTCAGGTAAACGGACCGGAATTTCCGATACTTGACGGCAGTGCTCAATACTATGTCAATGAAATAGAACGTGTAGGCACGGTAGAACAGAATGCCGTAAAGGATTTCTATATCATTAAATCTAAAATTGAATTCCGTGACGAAGAAACGGGATCTTCTATCATCGTTCTGCCTGACGAAAACTTCAGCCTGAACGTATTGGTATCTTATGACTCTACCATCATCCCAAATCAGTTTGCCACACTGGAAGACATGACCAAGTTTAAGGATGAGGTGGCCGCCAGCCGTACGTTTGTCTTCGTACGCGAAATAGAACCGCTGCTGCAAGCCGGTCTTATCAAAGGAGGTGACTTGGATAATGCCATCGTTATATACGAACGTGAAATGTCGCAAGAGAACTATGACAAGCTGGCAGATGTCATGGGAGTTCCGCACATGGATGCCAAACAATTGGGATATATCAATCACAAACCCCTGGTATGGCCCAACGAATGTGCCCGCCACAAACTGCTTGATGTTATCGGAGACCTGGCTCTTATCGGCAAACCTATTAAAGGTAGAATCATTGCCACTCGCCCTGGACATACCATCAACAATAAGTTTGCCCGCCAAATGCGCAAAGAAATCCGACTGCACGACATTCAGGCTCCTGCATACGACTACAATCGCGCGCCTATCATGGACATTAACCGCATACGCGAACTGCTGCCTCACCGCTACCCCATGCAATTGGTAGATAAAGTTATCGAAATTGGTGCTAACTACATAGTAGGTGTAAAGAACATTACAGGTAATGAGCCCTTCTTCGTGGGACATTTTCCGCAAGAACCCGTAATGCCTGGTGTACTGCAGGTAGAAGCTATGGCCCAGACGGGTGGACTGCTTGTGCTGAATTCCGTAGATGACCCTGATAGATATTCCACCTATTTTATGAAAATAGATGGCGTAAAATTCCGTCAGAAAGTTGTGCCGGGAGATACCTTGATTTTCCGGGTAGAACTGCTGGCTCCTATTCGCCGAGGAGTTTCTACCATGAAAGGGTATGCATTTGTAGGCGAAAAAGTTGTTTGCGAAGCTGAATTTATGGCACAAATAGTAAAAAATAAATAAATTAGTATCACAATTATGATAAGCCCTTTAGCATATATACATCCTGAGGCCCAAATCGGCGAAAATGTAGAGATTGCTCCTTTTGTTTACATCGACAAGAACGTAGTCATTGGCGATAACAACAAAATCATGTCTAATGTAAACATCTTATATGGAGCACGCATAGGCAATGGCAATACCATTTTTCCCGGAGCAGTGATTGGTGCAGTACCTCAGGATTTAAAATTCCGCGGTGAAGAAACAACAGCAGAAATAGGCGACAACAACCTCATCCGTGAGAATGTGACCATCAACCGTGGCACAGCAGCCAAAGGAAAAACTGTTATAGGAAGTAATAATCTTCTGATGGAAGGAGTACACGTGGCACATGATTCCATTGTAGGAAACGGCTGTATTATTGGGAATTCCACTAAAATGGCTGGTGAAGTGATTGTAGACGACCACTCCATCATCAGTGCCAATGTGCTAATGCACCAATTCTGCCACGTAGGCGGTTATGGCATGATTCAAGGCGGATGCCGCTTTAGCAAAGATATTCCACCATATATCATTGCCGGACGCGAACCCATCTGCTATGCCGGACTTAATCTGGTAGGTTTGCGCCGACGCGGATTCTCCAATGAGACCATTGAACAAATTCACAACGCTTACCGCATTATCTACCAAAGCGGACTGAACAACAGCGATGCTCTGAAAAAGATTGAGGCTGAAATGGAAATGACTCCGGAAATCAGCTATATTGTGAACTTTATACGTGAATCGGCTCGTGGAATTATTCCTGCGAGCAAATAAATAACAGTAGATATATGATTTACAGATTTACCATTATCTCGGATGAAGTAGATGACTTTCTCAGAGAAATACAAATAGATCCAGATGCTACTTTCTATGACTTCCATGAAGCCATATTGAAATCTACCGGATACTCCAACGACCAAATGACTTCGTTCTTTATCTGCGATGAAGATTGGGAAAAGGAAAAAGAAATTACCCTGGAAGAAATGGATGACAATCCAGAAATGGACAGTTGGGTGATGAACGAAACTCCTATCAGTGAACTGGTAGAGGACGAGAAACAGAAGTTACTCTATGTATTCGATTACATGACAGAACGCTGTTTCTTCATTGAACTTACAGAGATTATTACCGGGAAAACCATTACTGGAGCCAAATGCACCAAGAAACAAGGGGATGCACCCAAGCAAACCGTTGATTTCGAAGAAATGGCTGCTTCGGCAGGTTCATTGGATTTAGACGAAAACTTCTATGGCGACCAAGACTTTGACATGGAAGATTTTGACCGCGACGGATTCGGCGGATTAGACGAAGGCGGCGGCGGTAATCCTTATGACGAAGACAGATATTGAGTTTTGGCCATCAAACCCAAAGACAAACCTACAAAATTCCCCTCCTGCCTCAAAGAAGGGGAATTTTACTTTATACCTTTCTGTAACTAAAACCGCGTAATGAATAGCAAGCCTACATTAATCGTTTTGATTGGTCCTACAGGCGTAGGAAAAACAGAGCTTAGCCTCAGACTGGCAGAGTATTTCCATACCTGCATCGTGTCGTGCGACTCTCGCCAGCTGTATGCCGACCTTAAAATAGGAACAGCCGCACCTACCGAACCACAGTTGGCGCGCGTGCCTCATCATTTCATCGGCACACTGCAACTAACCGACTACTACAGTGCAGCCCAATACGAATCGGAAGCTATCGACCTGCTGAATCGGTTGTTCGAAATTCATTCTACCGTCATTCTTACCGGTGGCTCCATGATGTACGTAGATGCCATTTGTAAAGGCATAGACGATATTCCTACTGTGGATGCCGAAACCCGCCAACTGATGCTGCAAAAATACGAGCAGGAAGGGCTGGAGCACCTGTGTGCAGAACTGAAACTGCTCGACCCGGAGTATTATAAAATAGTAGACCTGAAAAATCCCAAACGGGTGATTCATGCGTTGGAAATCTGCTATATGACAGGAAAGACCTATACCTCCTTCCGCACGCAACAGAA
Organism: uncultured Bacteroides sp.; assembly: GCA_937890825.1. GTDB lineage: Bacteria > Bacteroidota > Bacteroidia > Bacteroidales > Bacteroidaceae > Bacteroides. Next base: position 103,685 of record CALADS010000089.1, read on the forward strand.
AAAGGAACGTCCCTTCCGCATCATCAAAATAGGGCTGAAACGGGAAAGGGAAGAACTGTACGAGCGCATCAACCTAAGGGTGGACCAAATGATGGAAGAAGGACTGGAAGAAGAAGCCCGAAACGTATACCCTTACCGGCATCTGAATGCTCTGAACACCGTAGGTTACAAGGAGTTATTCAAATACTTCGATGGTGAATGGACCCTGCCTTTTGCCGTAGAAAAAATCAAGCAGAACTCACGCATCTATTCCCGCAAACAGATGACCTGGTTCAAACGTGACGAAGAAATTCATTGGTTTCATCCCGATGAAGAGGCCGAAATCCTGCAAACCATTCTCCGGGAAAAAGACAAAGACTGAAACGACCGCACAGAGACGACCGGAAATAATGGGAAAGAATGTTGCGGAAGGCCTGTTTCTACCCACTATTCATGAATAACAGAATTTTCTGCTACGTAATTATACTCACATTTAGCGATTGTAGCGGGCAAGAAAAACCCCTACCTTTGCCTCATCAGATTTACAAATGAATTAGTTAGTCATAATTACGTAACCATTTATTAAGAACACAAGCGTTCTGTTTTCGATGTGATATCGAGGGCAGAACGCTTTCTTCATTCAGCCGCCAGCCGTGCAAGCAAATCGCCCATATAGCGCAGCTTGGCTGCCCCTGTACCCTCTTCGATGTACCGTATCATGCCCTTTTTATCTACCAACACCGTAACCGGCATACCCGTTACCTTAAACAGATTAAAGAAGAACAGTTCGTCGGCTATCTGGATAAAACGAAAAGGCGTTTCCTCAACAATGCGCTGTATCTGTGCAGCACTGTCGAACGTGGTAGCCAGACAGGTGACATTCGGAAAGCGTTCCATCCATCGGTTCAAGTCGGGCATTTCACGTCGGCACGGGCCACAGCCCGTATACCAGAAATTCAGCACCATAGGCCTGCCTATGATATCCGCACGCGTCCATACCCGTTCCTGCGTATCTTTCACCTTAAATTCCGGGAAAGGCTGTCCCAGCCACTTTTCCTTTTCCAAGGATTTTACAGCCCCCACAGGCAGCTTTCTGCCCTCTTTCATGCGGGCACTAGCCAGAAAAAAGCCGCCTGCGGCACTTCATCCACCGGCGTAGCATAATTCTGATAACCCACAGCAGGCTGCCGACCCTGTAGCAGTTTCAGCTCTATCATTTCACTGCCTTCTTCCCCTTTGTGAATCATGAATGAAGAAACATCGGATGAGCTGACACCCGGCGGCATACCCTCGAAGAACAGGCCGTCGTACAGATAATACTTCTTGGCAGTTTGGGCAGAACAAAGTCCTGCCCAAACACCAAGAAGAATCAAACATAAGAGAGAAATACGTTTCATTTCTTTTTATCTTTCGTTAAAATAACCGTCAGTTCGGGCTGAACCTTCACCTGCGCTCTAGCCATGCCGATATAAGCCACTTCCAGCATCGCATCGCGGGGAGCTATCAACTGAAACGCGCCGTCTACATCGGTTACTGTGCCGTTCTTGGAACCTGAAATCTGTACAACAGCTCCGATTACGGGTTGTCCGCTTGGGTCTGTCACCCGGCCTTTCACCTGCACCTCTTCCTGTGCAGCCGACTGACTACCTGCTTTCTTCAGCGTCACCTTTATCACCCCATGCCTGGCTTTCTCGCCATACTGGGCTACGCCCTCGTCGCCTAACAACACCTTCATAAATGCGATGGAAGACGAAGGCAGTTTAGACAACTCTTCGGTATATTCCCTGCCATCTACCAGAATCAGCGGCATATTCCCGTCATCCGCTGCTTTAGAGGATGCCGACTGACTGCCGTCAGGCAAACGGAACATCACCGGCACCGTATATTTCACATCCACCTCTTTTCCTTTCTGCCTGCCCGGCTTCCACTTGGGCATGGCACTGATTACACGGATTGCCTCGGCATCCAGCGCAGGGTCTATGTCACGAAGTGTACTGACATTCGTAATGCTGCCGTCTTTGCACACTACAAACTGCACAATAACGCGCCCCTGCTTACCAGCCTTTTTGGCCGATTCCGGATAGCGGATATTCGCTGCCAGATACTTCATCAGACCTGCCGTACCCCCATCCGGAAACTCAGGCATTTCTTCCGAAGCACCCGATACGGCACCTTTCAATTTAGCGGCAACCTCTGCCGGCACATACACCGGAGCCACCGTATCGGCTTTTTCTACGTTTTTTTCTTTCATAAATGCCACTAAATCATTAACTTTGTCGCTGGAAATCTCATTCATTACAGAAGAGACTTCCGGACGGGCAAAAGCAGTCAGCGTCATGGCTGCTACGGGAAGTACATACAGATACTTCAACCGTGCCCACGGATTGGATTTTTCTTTCATCATCATAGTGATACGTTTTTTAAGTGAACTGTGATTCAAGCTGTTGGCCATAGAGTAGAGCCTTGTGCCAACAGCTTTTTTTATGATTAATAACTGATATTGCCTGGCATTCACCCCTTCGTGAATCACGGTTTCATCGGCCTGGTATTCATGAATGGCCTGCAACTCCTGTTTCAGCAGCCAGGCAGCCGGATTAAACCATTGCAGAAAAATGCAGCAGTCGGCCAGCAGCAAATCCCAGGAGTGACGTAAGCGGATATGCGCCAGTTCGTGTATCAAGATTTCACGGCCGTTTTCCTGCAGGTCGGCACGAGAAATGAAGATGTAGTGCAGCCAGCTAAAGGGAGACAATTCACCCTCGTACACCCTGAGCTGCACCCGCGCGGGGCAACCGGGCAGATACCCGGCCAAAGACTCCTGCCTGCAAGCGCGAAACAAATGCCTCAACCGGTACAGCGAATACAGATTACGGAGCAGAAAGAACGCCCCTCCCAGCAGATACACCAGCATACAGCCTGCCACCAGCCAGACCGATATATCTACCGATGACGCACCGAAATCGGCTGTCTGCACCGATGCCACCTCGGCAGAGAGTTGTCCCAACGCATACATGGCCTGCTGCAAGTCGGCCGGATGCTGCACCTGCACCTCTATGCAGGGGATGAGAACGGAAAAGAACAGCACCCCCAACAAAGCGCAACGGTTGAACCTGTGGAACGTCTCCCTACTCAGCAGCAGCCGGTAAAAGAGATAAAACAAGGCCAGACAAACCGACGACTTTACAATATATACACAAAAGATTCCCATAAGCCATAGATTTAAAGATACATCTTGCAGAGCGATGCCGCCTCCTATTCATTTTTCTTTTCCACCTCTTTGATGAGTTCTTTCAGCTCATCTACCGAAATCTCCTCTTCTTTCACCAAAGAGGAAACCACAGAGAGGTAGGAGTTCTGGAAATACTTGCTGATAACCTGCTTCAAGGTGCGGGTACTGAAATCCGCCCGGCTTACCACCGCATAATACTGATAGGTATTGCCGAATGCCCGGTGGCTGAGGTACCCTTTTTCCTCCAGTCCGCGCACAATGGTAGACAAGGTATTGAAATGAGGCTTGGGTTCGGCATACAAGGCCAGCAGCTCTTTCACAAACAAAGGGCCTTTTTCCCAAAAGAAACCCATAATTTCTTCTTCTTTAGCAGTGAGTCTTTTCATACTTTCTTTGTTTTTCCACAAATAACTAATTTATTTAGTTTATAAACTAATTTTTATAGTTAATATGTACTAAAGAGACTTTTCTTTTAACATTCGGGCGATTTGCTGCAAGACAGCCAACCCCTACGCAGCCTACAGCAGCCACCCGCGCCGCATCAGAGATGCAACAGAGCGGTAACAGCTCCGTAACTTCCCCAGCCATAAGTACCTCTGCACGGAGAAACTCCGGGGCTGTTACGGTGCAGTAGCGGCCCAGATACGGCCGAGGGCACACCGAGGTACCCGAAATTCTGTACCTTGATGTGCCCTCGGTTATGCGCTTGCTGCTGTCGGCTTATCTCTCAGCAGAAAGTTGCTCTACGGCTGTGGCCAACTGATGCAGTGCCTGCTGCAACACGGCTCGCGGACAGCCCACATTCAGCCGCATAAAGCCACGACCCGGCTCGCCAAACTGGGTGCCGCTGTTCAAGGCCAGGTGAGCCTTTTCGGCAAACAGACGCTCCAGTTCTTCCTGCGAAAGGTTCAACCCCCTGCAATCCAGAAATACTAGGTAAGAAGCCTGTGGACGAATCATGCCTACCCCGGGAATATGCTGTTGCAGATACTGTTCCGTAAAATCGATATTTCCCTGCACATAAGCCAACATCTGTTCCAACCACTCGTCGCCGTGCATATAGGCAGCCGCCGTACCCACATAGGCCAGACAGTGCCCCTCGCGAAACTCGCCTGCCTCCATAAAAGCCTGGAAACGCTGGCGGATGTCTTCATCCAACGTAATGGCATAAGAGCTGGCCAGCCCCGGCATATTGAAAGCCTTGCTGGGAGCCATAAACGTAAGTGAAATCTGCGCAGCCGCCTCGGACACCGTGGCAAACGGATGATGCTTATAGGGCGGAAGCGTCAGGTCGGCATGAATCTCGTCCGAGATGACCATCGTGCCGTTCTGCCGGCAGATTTCTGCCACCTCCTGCAGTTCCTCCACAGTCCACACCCTTCCGCCGGGATTGTGAGGATTGCACAGCACCAGGGCCTTGCAGCCCTTTATATCCTCCCGGAAGCGGTCGAAACAGATGTGATACTGCCCGTCGCGCAAATCCAGCGGAGAGAACACCACCTCGCGCCCCAGCTTCTGCGTCACCAGGAAAAACGGATGATAGACCGGAGTCATCACCATCACCTTATCATGAGGCTGGGTAAAAGCCAGCAACGCCAAGGCTTGCCCCCGCACAATGCCCGGCACAAAAGTCAACTGCTCGGGCTGCACCGTCCACTGATGGCGACGCTGCAACCATCCCTGAATCGACGTGGTCCACTCTTCACAAGCAAACGTATAGCCCAGCACCTCGTGCTCCAGACGCTTGCGCAAAGCATTCATCACAAAAGGAGGGGTGCGGAAATCCATATCTGCCACCCACATGGCCTGCAAATCGTCTCGACCCCACGCTCCCTTGATACCATCCCACTTCACAGAATCAGTACCCCGGCGTTCGATAACTTCATCAAAATTATATTTCATAGCTACCAACTTATTTATATTTTCTTATCTGCCTGCAAAAGTACAAAAAATGGTCTATCTTTGCATAGGAAACATTATTGGAAATGACCCATGACGAAAAAAGCACTTTTTTTTGATATAGACGGAACATTGGTAAGCTTTCAGACACACGAGATACCGCAAAGCGCCATCGATGCCCTACAGGAAGCCAAAGCACTGGGTATGAAAATCTTCATATCCACCGGCAGGCCGCGCATCCTCATCAATAATCTGGGAGCCCTGCAAAAGCTGCACTTGATAGACGGCTACATCACCATGAACGGAGCATACTGCTTTGTAGGCAACGACATCTTATATAAAAGTGCCATTCGGCCCGACGAGGTGTACACGCTGACCCACTTCTGTGGCGATCGCCGCATTCCCTGCATCGTGGTGGGCGAAAACGACATTTGCGCCTGCTGCCCAGACGAACGGGTAAACCGGATATTCTACGAGCATCTGAAAGTGACCACCCCCATACCGGATATGCCGGTAGAAGAAGCCATTCTGCACAAGGATGTGTTTCAGCTCACCCCTTTCATCACAGCGGAAGAAGAAGCCCTGGTCAGCCCCCACATCCCGCACTGTGAGATAGGACGCTGGCACCCGGCCTTTGCCGATGTAACCGCTCTGGGCAATACCAAACAGCAGGGCATAGACGTTATCATCCGCCACTTCGGCATAGACCTGAAAGATACAGTGGCCTTCGGCGATGGCGGCAACGACATCAGCATGCTGAAGCACGCAAGTATCGGCATTGCTATGGGCAACGCACAAGATCACGTAAAGGCAGCAGCCCGATACGTAACTCGTACAGTAGATGAAGACGGCATAGCCTATGCCATAGAGGCTATCAGGAAAGGAGCATGGACATGAGTTTTGCCCCCGATACGCAGAACAAAGAGTTTCAAGATGCACTGAACCTCGTAAAGTATACCCGCCAGTCGCTGTTTCTCACCGGCAAAGCGGGTACAGGAAAGTCTACCTTCCTGCGCTACATCTGCGAGAACACCAAAAAAAAACATGTGGTGCTGGCTCCTACCGGCATCGCCGCCATCAATGCAGGAGGAAGCACGCTGCACAGCTTCTTCAAACTTCCTTTTCACCCGCTACTACCCGATGACCCGAATCTGAGCCTGCAAAAAGGGCGCATACACGACTTCTTTAAATACACCAAAGCGCACAGAAAACTGCTGGAGGAACTGGAGCTGATTATCATCGACGAGATTTCTATGGTAAGGGCAGACATCATCGATGCAGTAGACCGCATTCTACGCGTGTATTCACACAACTTACGCGAGCCCTTCGGAGGAAAACAAATCTTGCTGGTGGGTGATGTGTTCCAGCTGGAACCGGTGGTGAAAAACGACGAGCGCGAGATATTGAACCGTTTCTACCCCACTCCTTACTTCTTTTCGGCACAGGTATTCAGCCAGATAGATTTGGTATCTATCGAACTGCAAAAAGTGTACCGACAGAGTGACCCTGTATTTGTGGGCGTGCTAGACCGCATACGAAACAATACCGTGGGGGCTGCCGACCTGCAACTGCTGAACCGCAGATATGGAGTGGATATAGCACAGGCGGAAGCCGATATGTATATCACCCTGGCCACCCGGCGCGACCAGGTGGACCACATCAATGAGCGAAAGCTGAACGAACTGCCTGGGGATGCCGTGACTTTCAGCGGAGAAATTCACGGAGATTTTCCGGAAAGCAGCCTGCCTACCTCGCAAGAACTGGTGCTGAAAACCGGTGCACAAGTAATCTTCATAAAAAATGATTTCGACAAACGATGGGTAAACGGCACCATCGGTGTGGTGAGCGGTATGGATCTGGATACAGAAACCCTCTATGTAATCACCGACGACGGCAAGGAATGTGACGTGAAACGGGAATCCTGGCGAAATATCCGCTACAAGTACAACGAAGAAAAAAAGGAAATAGAAGAAGAGGAGCTGGGCACCTTTACCCAATACCCGCTGCGGCTGGCATGGGCCATTACAGTACATAAAAGTCAGGGACTGACGTTTGCCCGGGCTGTGATAGATTTTACCGGCGGGGTATTTGCCGGCGGACAAACGTATGTGGCACTGAGCCGCTGCACTTCACTGGAAGGCATACAACTGAAAAAGCCAGTCGGCCGGGCCGACGTATTTGTACGTCCGGAGATTACCCAATTTGCCCGAAAATTCAACGACCGGCAAGCCATAGACCGGGCACTGAAACAAGCCCAGGCCGACCTGCAGTATGCCGCCGCCACACGCGCCTTCGACCGGGGAGACTTTGACACCTTCCTCCAAGAGTTTTTCAAAGCCATCCATGCGCGCTATGATATAGAAAAACCTGCAGTACAACGATTAATACGCCGAAAGCTGCATATCATCAATCGCCTGCGAACTGAGAATCAGGCCCTGAAAGCCGCTGCGCTGGAGAAAGAAAAAGCCTTGGTAAAATATGCCCGCGAATACATCACCATGGGAGACGAATGCCTGAAACATGGCATGAAAGAAGCTGCCATGAGGAATTATGAAAAAGCCGTTACGTTGTGTCCAAAATTTAAAGAGGCCTGGACGAAAATAAAAAAACTGGATAAGGAACTGAAAAAAACGCACTGATTATGTTACTGAAACTCTACAACAAGAACAATGCTCCCGCCGATTTACAACGGGTAGTAGATGTGCTGAATAATGGAGGTATCGTGATTTATCCCACGGACACCATGTATGCCATAGGATGTCACGGACTGAAAGAACGGGCCATAGAGCGCATCTGTGAACTGAAAAACATAGACCCGAAAAAAAATCCTCTCTCTATTATCTGTTATAACCTAAGCAGCATCAGTGAATATGCCAAGGTGGACAACCATACCTTTAAACTGATGAAGCGCAATCTGCCCGGTCCGTTCACATTTATTCTGAACGGTACCACTCGGTTGCCCAAGATTTTCAGAAACCGCAAGGAAGTGGGTATCCGCATGCCCGATAATGCCATCATACAAGAAATAGCCCGGCTGCTGGATGCTCCCATCATGGGCACCACACTGCCCTACCGTGAAGGTGATGATTTGGAATATTGCACAGACCCGGAACTGATAGAAGAACGGTTTGGCAAGTTGGTAGATCTTATCATAGACGGAGGTATAGGAGGTACAGAGGGTTCCACCATTGTGGATTGCACCCAAGAAGAGGTAGAAGTCGTACGTCAGGGACTAGGATGGCTAGATGAAGGATGAGCAAAAAGAATGCGGATGATACAGACAGATAGACACTCACATCCATGAGCCTATTCCATCCGTATCATCCGCACCGACTATAGCTAAAAAAATAACCGTTTCAGATTATTTCAATAAACTTTCCGGATCCAAGTGTTCGGCCTCGATGTCTTTGAAGTAACGGTAAGTACCTACCTTCAATTCATCGGTTGCAGCATCGTCGCAAACGATGATACCCTTTTCATGAGTCTGCAAAGCACTGATGGTCCACATCTGCATAACCGGACCTTCTACTGCATGATACAAAGCACGCGCTTTATTATGACCATTTACGATAATCATCACCTCCTTGGCACTCAGTACTGTACCCACACCTACTGTCAGTGAAGTCTTGGGCACTTTATTCACGTCGTTGTCAAAGAAACGAGAGTTGGCAATGATGGTATCCTGTGTCAGAGTCTTCTGACGTGTACGAGAAGACAAAGAAGAACCCGGTTCATTGAAAGCAATATGACCGTCGGGGCCAATACCTCCCATGAACAAATCAATGCCGCCATAAGACTTGATTTTCTCTTCATAACGAGCACATTCAGCCTCCAAATCTTCTGCATTGCCGTTCAAGATGTTTGTATTCTCCGGTTTGATATCAATATGGTTGAAGAAATTATTCCACATGAAAGAGTAATAGCTTTCCGGGTGTTCCTGCGGCAGACCCACATACTCATCCATATTGAAAGTCACTACATTCTGGAATGAAATAATACCTTTTTTGTTCAGTTCAATCAATTCCTTATACATACCCAATGGAGAAGATCCCGTAGGACATCCCAATACAAAAGGTTTTTCAGGAGTAGGGTTAGCTGCTTTAATCTTAGCTGCCACATAATGAGCAGCCCACTTAGACACGGATTGATAATCCGGCTGAATAATTAATCTCATAGTAAATTATCTTTTATGGGTTAGTAAATATGATAAATCACTCTCTGTCTTTTTTCAGACGTGTGGCCATAGCGCGCGCCAGGTTTTCACACTGTTCGTAGGTAATCTCCTTCATAGCTTGCTTCATCTCTACAGGATCTCCCACGATTTCAAACTTACTCTTTTCGGCAAATTCTGCAATACGCTTCACAGCAGCACCTGCCCAAGTAAACGAGCCAAAGTATCCTAAATAACGTCCCTTTACCTCACGCAACAGAATTTTGTCGAGCATGGCTTCCACTTCGGGATAAATATGGTTACAATAAGTCGGACTTCCCACAATTAAACCGCGGTATTTAAAGATATCAGCCAATATATAAGAAGGATGACTCTTACTTACATTATGCATCACAATGTTCTGGATGCCTTCTGCTGAGAGCTCCGCTGCAATCGCTTCGGCCATCTGCTCGGTATTGCCATACATGCTTCCATAGAGAATCACCACTCCTTCTTCCGCCTGATAACGGCTCAAACGGTCATAAATACCTACCACTTTGGCTATATTTTCAGTCCATACCGGTCCGTGAGTAGAGCAGATAGTAGTAATGTTCAATCCGCCTAACTTGGTTAATGCCTTTTGAACGGGCGAGCCATACTTACCTACGATGTTGGCGTAATAGCGCAGCATTTCTCCCCAGTATTTATCCAGATTGATACGTGTATCTATAAAGCCGCCATCGAGCGTGCCGTAACAGCCAAAACCATCACCGGCAAAAAGTACGCCCTCGGTTTCATCATACGTCATCATCGTTTCGGGCCAATGCACCATCGGCGTTAAGTAGAAGCGCAGTTTATGATGACCCAAAGCCAGGAAATCACCATCTTTCACTACATATTGTTCTCCAGTCACTCCATAATATCCTTCAATCATACCGAAGGTCTGTTTATTACCCACAATTACAATGTCGGGATAATGCTGTTTTATCAAGCGGATAGAGCCAGAATGGTCGGGCTCCATATGATTGATAATCAGATATTGGATGGGTCGATCGCCAATGATGCTCTTGATTTTACGCAGATAGACTTCAAAATAGCATACATCCACGGTGTCAACCAAAGCTACTGTCTCATCATCAATGAGATACGAATTGTAAGACACACCATAAGGGAGAGGCCACATGCCCTCGAAAAGATGTTTATTACGGTCGTTTACACCCACATAGTGGATTTTTCCTTTTACCAAATTCTTTGGGTTCATACTATACTATTACTATTTAGATTGGTTCTATTTGTCACTTACGGGTACAAAATTAAGCATTTTTTCTCATATACCATATTTCTTTCCTTGATAAGCACTTAGTTCGCGCATTCTTTTTTGCAAACGATGATTAAATTCATAGTTTTTCACACCCCAATCAGGAGCAATGAGCAGTTCTTTAGGTGATTGAGATACAAAACGTTCCAATACCAAATCGGGACGCAGGTGCTGGATATAGTCTATCACCAGGTCGATGTATTCGTCTATCTGAAACAGATGGAAATCTTCTGGACTTTGCGCAAATTCATGAGCCATACGGGTGCCCTTGATAAGTTGCAACTGATGCAGTTTCAGCGTACTGAGAGGCAACTGTGACAATACGCCTGCCTGCTTTACCAAATCATCACACGTTTCGCCAGGCAAGCCCAAAATCACATGCCCACCAGTCAGAATACCTGCATCGACGGTGCGCTGCACAGCACTGACTGTATCTTCATAGGTATGTCCGCGATTAATGCGCAGCAAAGTACGATTGAGCGTACTTTCAATGCCATATTCCACCAGCAGAAACGTCTGTCGGTTCAAGGCAGACAGATACTTCAACAAATCCTCGGGCATGCAGTCGGGACGTGTACCAATGACCAGTCCCACCACCCCATCGACTGATAAGGCTTCCTCATACATCCTTTTCAGACGATCCAGTTCTCCATATGTATTAGTATACGCCTGAAAATAAGCCAGGTATTTCATATCCGGGTATTTGTGAGCAAAAAACTGCTTTCCTTCTTCTAACTGTTGCGGAATAGATGCATCCTTTTGGCAATATTCCGGATTAAAAGTCTGATTATTACAATAGGTGCATCCACCGAATCCTTTATTACCGTCGCGGTTGGGACAAGTAAATCCGGCATTCAGAGATATTTTCTGCACTTTATAGGGAAAATAGTTCTTCAGAAAACGAGGAAATTCATTATAGAGCGGCTTGGAATTCATTTCTTTATCTATTTAAAATCATACGGACAACTTTTTTAAGCATGCGACAAATATAACTGAATAATTTCACTTTATAAAATAGAAAGTTCCGATTGTATCCATTATCTTTGTAGCAATCATAAAAATAAGAACAACAAAATATTTTGCAAACATGAAAAGAATAAGTTGGATACTGCTGCTCTGCCTCTGCACAGCGATGACTTGGGCACAAGCGAAAAAACCTCTAGAACTGAAAGATGTGGTAACAGGCACCTTCCGGCCAGACAATATTTATGGTGTAATCCCCATACCGGGCGACGGCGAACATTATACCCAAATGAATGCCCAAGGCACACAGATTATCAAGTATTCATTCAAAACAGGCAAAGAAGTGGAAGTTATATTCGATGTAACCACTACTGCTGAATGCCCTTTTAAATATTTCGACAGCTACAGTTTCTCGCCCGACGGAAGCATGTTGCTCATCGCTACAGAAACGACCCCTATCTACCGGCATTCTTATACAGCGATGCATTATTTATATAGTCTGAAACGAAATCTAGATGGAAAAATACGCAATAAACTAGAAAAACTTTCTGACGGAGGTCCGCAACAGGCACCGGTTTTTTCGCCCGATGGAAGCATGGTGGCTTTTGTCCGCGACAACAACATCTTCCTGGTGAAGCGGTATTTCGGCAACAGTGAAAGCCAGGTAACCGAAGATGGTAAACGTAACAAAATCATCAACGGTATACCCGACTGGGTATATGAAGAAGAGTTTGCCTTTGACCGTGCTTTGGAATTCAGTGCTGACAGCAAAATGTTGGCCTACATCCGCTTCGACGAAAGCCAGGTGTCATCCTACTCTTTCCCGCTTTTTGCCGGAGCCGCCCCACGTATGGATGCCTTTGCTAAATATCCCGGCGAGTATACCTATAAATACCCCAAGACTGGAGAACCCAACTCAAAGGTTTCTGTACATACGTTCGACATCAAATCGAAAGTCACCCGAAAAATGCAAGTGCCATTGGAGTCCGACGGATACATTCCCCGTATCCGCTTCACTCAAGACCCCACGAAACTGGCTATCATGACACTGAACCGTCATCAGAATCGATTTGACCTGTACTTTGGCGACCCGCGCAGCACGGTATGTAAACTGATTCTGCGCGACGAAACAGATACCTACATTAAGGAAAGCGTATTCGACAACATACGTTTCTATCCGGAAAACTTTAGCTTTGTGAGCGAGAAAAGTGGCTTTAACCACCTCTATTGGTATAGCATGGGAGGAAACCTGATAAAACAGATTACCAGTGGTGCTTATGAACTGAAAGACTTCCTGGGATATGCCCCTGAAGAAGGTGCATTTTACTATACCAGCAACGAAGAAAGCCCCATGAAGCAAGCGGTGTACAAAACCGACCGAAAGGGAAGAAAAATAAAACTATCCCAACAGAGCGGTATGAACCATGCACAGTTCAGTACGGATATGAAGTATTTCATGAACCGATACACCAACCTGAATACGCCTACCGTCATTACCCTGAACGATCAGAAAGGTCAGGTACTGACCACATTGATAGACAATGCCAGACTGAAACAGACACTGAGCACTTATCAGTTACCCACCAAGGAGTTTTTCAGCTTCCGGACATCCAACGGCACACAACTGAATGGTTGGATAATGAAACCTGCAGATTTCCAGCCTACCAAAAAATATCCAGTTATCCAATTTCAATACAGCGGACCCGGCTCACAACAAGTATTGGATGCTTTCGGCATCAGTTGGGAAACGTACATGGCATCACAAGGATACATCATTGCATGCGTGGATGGCCGGGGAACAGGTGGACGTGGCGCCGAATTTGAGAAATGCACGTATCTGAATCTGGGCGTAAAGGAAGCAGAAGACCAAGTAGAAACTGCACTTTACCTGGGTAGCCTGCCCTATGTAGACAAGAACCGCATCGGCATCTGGGGATGGAGTTTCGGCGGATACATGACTATCATGAGTATGAGTGAAGGACGCCCTGTGTTCAAAGCTGGAGTGGCAGTGGCTGCTGTGACCGACTGGAACTACTATGACACTGTATACGGCGAACGCTTCATGCGCACCCCGAAAGAGAATCACGAAGGATATCAAGCCTCATCAGCCTTTACACGTGCCGACAAACTACACGGACACCTACTGCTGGTACACGGAATGGCCGACGATAACGTGCATTACCAAAACTGTGCCGAATATGCCGAGCATCTGGTACAGTTGAATAAACCATTTGATATGCAGATTTATACCAACCGCAATCACAGCATCTACGGTGGAAACACACGTCTGCACCTGTATACCAAACTGACGGATTATTTCAAGACACACTTGTAATTCACTTCAATACATTACCCCATGAAAACACGCAGAAAACCCGAATGGCTGAAAATCAGCATCGCAGCCAATGAACGATATACAGAAACCAAACGTATAGTAGAATCCCACTGCCTGCATACCATTTGCAGCAGTGGGCGATGCCCCAATATGGGCGAATGCTGGGGAAAGGGTACCGCTACCTTTATGATTGGCGGTGCCATCTGTACCCGCAGTTGCAAATTCTGCAATACGCAGACTGGCAAGCCCCTGCCCCTTGACCCCGAAGAACCCCTACACGTAGCAGAATCCATCGCTCTGATGAAGCTTTCTCACGCCGTTATCACTTCGGTGGACCGCGACGACCTACCTGATTTAGGAGCATCGCACTGGGTACAAACCATCAAAGCCATCCGGCAACTGAACCCTCAGACTACCATCGAGGTACTGATACCCGACTTTCAAGGACGAAAAGACCTGGTGCAGCAAGTCATTGACGCCCGTCCCAACATTCTTTCCCACAACATGGAGACGGTAAAACGTATCAGCCCGCTGGTGCGCAGTGCAGCCCGCTATGACACCAGTCTGGAAGTGCTTCGACAAATTGCCGAAAATGGCATACGTACAAAATCGGGCATCATGGTGGGGCTGGGCGAAACTCCCGACGAAGTGGAAGAACTCATGAACGACCTGAGAAGCGTAGGTTGTCACATCCTGACCATCGGACAATACCTGCAACCCAGCCACCAGCATTATCCGGTAGCCGAATACGTAACACCAGAACAATTTGCTCAATACAAAGAAACAGGATTGGCCAAAGGATTTCTTCAAGTAGAAAGTGCGCCTCTGGTGCGTTCTTCCTATCACGCAGAGAAACATATCTGCTGATAAATATCCACCTTACAGTCAGCCTGTGCTAACATTAGTCTGCAAAAAATATGAGACTGAACCTACTTCCTATCTGTTCCAATGAAATAGAGAACTTACAAACTCTAGAACAGATAGGAGGTCGTGAAAACGAGGTTCAAAACAGAATGATTACTGAATAAAAAATAAGAAGCACACAAACATTTAAACTACTCATTTGTTATTTATCTAAATAAAATAACGGTCCTAGAGCAATGCAGCCATGAAGCCAAGCATCTTATCCACCCAATACAACCTATCGCTAGGTTTTGCTCCAGCCATCCTCTCCATGTTGCTAAGCGAGTGGATACATACCGACATAGCCACATATTTAGGCACTGGAACCGGAATCGGCATCATTGCAATAGAAAAATGGCGAGGAAAATCTCCGCTCACCTGGATTTTACTGTATTCCACTACAGCCATGCTGATACTGATTTCCCTCTTCACCCTACTCTTCGGAGAATGTTGCCCAGCCAGACTCTTTCCGCTGACTATAGAAATCAGTACAATGCTCCCTCCGATTCTGTTACTGCTGAACCGAAAGAAATGGACACAGTATCTTTCACAAGGCCACTCCAAACTACGACAACGTCTGCTATTAGGAATAGAAGCTTCTATCGCTTCTTCCAAAGTAATTATATTGCTGGGTACACTTCACTTTCTTATCATCTCCGGTTGTATCTTAACGAGCCACCCATTAAATGATTCATCGATATGGCTGCTCTATCAGTTCTTACCTCCCATATTCTACATTACAGCCATTATACTGAACCAAATAGGCATACGCTATTTCAACCAATTCATTCTGAAAACCACCTATCTACCCATAGTCAACGAACAAGGAGATGTTATAGGTAAAACCAATACATGGAAACTTCCAAACAGCAAAGAGATTATTCTACTTCCCGTAATACGCATAGCCATTGTGGCTCAAGGTATGCTCTATCTAAGACAACGCCCTACATTAGACCAACTATCACCCGACAAACTTGATCTACCCATTGAAGGATATCTTTTGTTTGGGGAATCCTTAGAAGAAGGGGTGAAACGATTAATAAAACAAAGCATGCCCCACATTTCTGCTCATAACATCTACTTCAGTCTGAAGCACCCCTTCATAGAAGAAGGCGCCCGACAACTGATTTATCTATTTCTGATAGATATAGAAAATGCATCCTTCCTAGAAGTTGAACGGCACAAATCCGGAAAGTTTTGGACTTTAAGCCAACTTGACCATAACTTAAAACAACATTTATTCAGCAGATGCTTTGAGTATGAATACGAATGTCTGAAAGAGGTTATTTATACAAGAGAAAAATACAAGGAATCTTAGACAAATCGGGTATGGATAGTTTCCGCCATTCCGCTACTGTACGAGTCTTTATATATTCACCCTCACAAGTAATATTGGCTGCTATACACAATTTGGTCTGCGGGCGGCAATGCTGCAAGACATCCTCTATCATTTTCTGATTGCGGTAAGGCGTTTCGATAAACAATTGCGTCTGATGTTCATTATAAATATGCTGTTCCAACTGTTTTAGTTTTTTGCCTCGCTCACTGGCTTCTATCGGCAGATAACCATGAAAAGCAAAACTCTGCCCATTAAATCCAGAAGCCATCACTGACAGAATAATAGACGATGGCCCTACCAAAGGTACCACGCGGAGATTTTTACGCTGAGCAATGGCTACTACATCAGCTCCCGGATCGGCCACAGCAGGACAGCCAGCTTCGGAAATCACCCCCATAGATAACCCCTGCTGCAAAGGTTTCAAATATCCAGAGATAGCTTCGGGCGAAGTATGTTTATTCAACGGATAAAATGTAAGTGAATCAATATCTATTTCCTTGTCCACCTTTTTTAAAAAACGGCGGGCCGAACGAATATCCTCTACTATAAAATGATGAATTTGTAGAATAACCTCCTTATTGTAAGAAGGCAATACATGGGCTACAGGAGTATCACCCAAAGTAACTGGTAATAAATAAAGTGCTGGTTCCAAGGAGAGAGTAAATGTTAGATGTGTAGATATAAAAAAAGATTTATGAGGAAGATTCAATCCGTGAATCATTCCATCATAAATCTTATTGTTTTTACAAATTATCCGTAGATAATATTGCCATTCTCGTCTTTATATTCATCAAGACCTTTTTCATAAGTAGCCATAGCACGCAAACTCATACCCACACTGGAGAACCCACCATCGTGGAAGAGGTTTTGCATGGTCACTTTGCGCGTCAGGTCAGAGAACATCACAATACAATAATCAGCACACTCATCTGCCGAAGCATTGCCAAGTGGTGACATGCGGTTGGCAAAGTCGAACAATTTATCCATACCCTTCACGCCTGCACCTGCAGTAGTCATGGTAGGCGACTGTGAAATTGTGTTGACACGTACGTGATGTTCACGACCGTATATGTAACCAAAACTACGTGCAATAGACTCCAGTAAAGCCTTAGCATCTGCCATATCATTATAGCCATAGAATGTACGCTGCGCAGCTACATAGCTCAATGCCAAGATAGAACCATATTCAGCAATGGCATCCAATTTCTTGGCAGCTTGAATCATTTTATGGAACGAAACGGCAGAAATATCCAATGTCTTGTTCAACATATCATAATCCAAATCATCATAAGTACGTTTCTTACGCACATTGGGAGACATACCTATAGAATGAAGCACAAAGTCAATCTTACCTCCCAACACTTCCATAGAGCGTTGGAACACATTTTCCAAATCAGCTACGCTGGTAGCATCTGCAGGAATCACCTCGCAGTTCAGTTTTTCTGCCAAGGCAGAAACTTCTCCCATGCGCACGGCTACCGGAGTATTGGACAAAGTAATAACTGCTCCTTCTTCTACAGCCTTTTCTGCGACTTTCCAGGCAATAGACTGCTCATTCAGAGCACCGAAAATAATGCCTCTTTTTCCTTTCAACAAATTATAACTCATATTTCTAATAATTGAATTTGCGGGGCAAAGATAGGAAGTTTTCTGCATAAAAAGGGCGAAAGTGTGCAATAATGTAGGAGAAATATCAAAAAATGCATATAAACTATCAAAAACTACACACACCTAAAGGGGGTTTAGGGTACATTTGCAACAGTAATTAAGAGGTTTTTTCATAATATTAATTTAAGGTTAGAATTAGGTTAACATGAACCTAAGTTATTATTTTTGCGGATAGCTCGGGAGAGTTATCCGTAAAAGAATAACCTGAAACTTGAAAAACAGACTCTGGCATTACATTATAATAAATGATAACCCAATTAATAACATATATAAATGAAAAAAATTATAAACTCACTTTCTGCAGGAATCCTGATACTGCTAATTACTGCTTGTACCAACCCGTGTACCCATTCGGGAAACAGTTTACAAATGCACGATAGTATCTATGCCGATGTACCGTTCAAAATGCCGCGTGTAGAGCAGCCAGCATTCCCCGATCGTACAGTAAACATCACTCAGTACGGAGCCAAAGGAGATGGAATTACACTGAATACAGAAGCTATCAACCAGGCCATCCGAAATATACATGAACAAGGTGGAGGTAAGGTAGTTATCCCTAATGGAGTCTGGCTTACTGGCCCCATTGAGTTACTGAGCAACGTAAATCTTTATACAGAGCAGAATGCTTTGGTACTCTTTACCGACGATTTCAATGCCTATCCTATCATCGAAACTTCGTTTGAAGGATTGGATACCCGTCGCTGCCAATCTCCTATTTTCGCCCGCCATGCAGAAAATATAGCCATCACCGGCCAGGGAACTTTCGACGGCTCTGGCGATAGCTGGCGCCCGGTAAAGAAAGGTAAAATGACAGCTTCACAATGGAACAGACTGGTAAAACAAGGCGGAATTGTAGAAAATGACATCTGGTATCCCACTGAAGGATCGTTGAAAGGAGCCAAAGCTTGCAAAGATTTCAATAACCCTGAAGGCATAGAAACCGATGAAGAATGGAACGCTATTCGTCCTTGGTTACGTCCCGTACTTTTAAATATAGTGAAAAGCAAAAAGATACTGTTAGAAGGGGTTACATTCAAGAATTCTCCCAGCTGGTGCCTGCATCCGCTGTCGTGCGAACACATCACCATCAATAATGTAAAAGTGTTTAATCCCTGGTATTCACAGAATGGAGATGCACTCGATTTGGAATCTTGCAACAATGCATTGATTATCAACAACATTTTCGATGCTGGCGATGACGCCATCTGCATAAAGTCCGGTAAAGACGAAGACGGACGCCGCAGAGGTGAGCCCTGCCAAAATGTAATTGTGAAAAACAACAAAGTTTTGCATGGACATGGAGGATTCGTAGTAGGTAGTGAAATGTCGGGAGGTGTGAAAAATATCTTTGTAAGCGACTGTACTTTTATGGGAACCGACGTAGGCCTGCGCTTCAAAAGTACCCGTGGCCGTGGAGGCGTAGTAGAAAACATCTACATTCATAACATCAACATGATAGATATTCCTCATGAACCGTTGCTATTCGACTTATTCTATGGGGGAAAAGGAGCTGGTGAAGAAACTGAAGAAGAATTGGCCGGACGAATGAAAGCAGATATTCCACCTGTAACAGAGAAAACTCCTGCATTCCGCAATATCCATATATCCAACATAGTATGTAAAGGTTCTGGAAGAGCTATGTTCTTCAACGGACTTCCTGAAATGCCCATTGAGAATATAAGCGTAAAAGATGTGGTTATTAGCGATGCTCAACAGGGTATAGTTATCCGTCAGGCTAAAAATGTAGTACTGGAAAACGTAGACATTCAGACACCTGGCCAAAAAATAACCGTAAAACAAGTGGAAAACGTAACTATAAACGGTGAAATATTCAAATGAAAAAAGCATTAACTCTAGCATTGACTACAATGTTTTATACCGTCCTCTCTGCCCAAACGGGCAGAGGTTGGACGGTTGAATTATACAATGACCTGAACAAGGAACTGGCAGATGCGCCCATAGTTATCAATCTTCATCAACTAAAGCCAGGCTTTCGAGTTCGCTCTGCCGTGGTAATGGACGGGCAGAAAGAAATTCCTTCCCAATTAGACGATCTCAATGGGGATTTGAAAGCAGATGAACTGGCTTTTGTTATCCCTATATCAGCCAAAAGTAAAAAAACACTTGACATAACTCTTTCATCTGAAACAACTGACAAACAATATCCTGCCAGAGTATTTGGACAACTGCTAGCCCGAGAACCCCTCAAACAGAAGCATGCACCTGTACAGTCGATAACTGTTCCAGGAACGACCAACTTCTACAGCATGGTACACGGACATGGTCCAATGTTTGAATCCGAATTGGTAGGATACCGCATTTACTTCAACGAAAAACAAACCATTGACCCTTATGGAAAATTCCAAAAAAGATTGGAATTAAAAGAGACCCAGTTCTACCCAACAAACAAACAACGGAAAGAAGGCTACGGTGATGATGTATTACTAGTAGGAAACAGTTGTGGCATCGGAGCTTTAAAAGGATGGGATGGCACCAAAGCCACACACATAGAACCAATAGCTTACCGTACGGAACGACTTTTAGCAACAGGTCCCATCAGAACGGTGGCAGAAGTAGAAGTAAAAGGATGGCAATATCAAGGCAGGGAACTGACCATGAAGCACCGATACATATTGTATGCAGGACATCGCGATCTACGCATTGAGACATCTTTCGATGAAACGCTGCACAATGAAGTGTTATGCACAGGTGTTATGAAAGTGAAAGGAAATGAAACTCTGTCTTATTATGACCATAAAGGTCTGGTAGGCAGCTGGGGACGCTACTGGCCTGTAAATGACACCATCAACTATCCCAAAGAGACCATCGGTATAGGTACCTACATCCCTACAAATCTTGTAAAGGGCGAAGTAGAAGATTCGGATAATTACCTGTACCTCATAGGAAACAAAGGAAAAAAGGAGTTCGTTCACTACACCACCTTTACCTCACGGAAAGAAACCTTCGGCTACCCCACCTCAGAGGATTGGTTCCAGTATCTGCAAAGTTGGAAAGAAGAGTTGGAACATCCTGTGAAAATGCGCATTAAAAGAAAAAAATAATGGCTATACAAAGATAATGGCTATGAACCTTAAACAACTCATATTGACCGGAGCTGTCATTATAGTTCAATCTGCAACAGCACAAGTAACACCATACGTCTCAGAGGTTTGGTCACCAGACTTAAAAAACGGCACATATAAGAATCCGGTACTTTATGCTGATTATTCTGATCCTGATGTTTGCAGGGTAGGTGATGACTTCTATCTTACATCATCTAGTTTCGGTTGTTTACCAGGCCTGCAGATTCTCCACTCCAAGGATTTGGTAAACTGGAGTATAATAGGCGCAGCTATACCTTATGCATTACCCCCACTAGAGGAGCCTGAACGCCCAGAACATGGCAACCGCGTATGGGCACCGGCTATTCGCCATCACAACGGTCTATTCTATATCTTTTGGGGAGACCCCGACCAAGGAGCTTTTATGGTAAAAGCTCCGAATCCAACGGGACCTTGGAGTAAGCCCCTATTGGTAAAACCGGGTAAAGGCATCATAGATACCTGTCCGTTTTGGGATGACGACGGCAGAGTCTATATGGTTCATGCATATGCAGGAAGCAGAGCCGGACTAAAAAGTGTGATTTCGATTTGTGAACTGAGCGCCGACGCAAGTCATTCAGTCAGTCCGTCGCGAATTATTTTCGATGGGCACGAGGCTCACCAAACTTGTGAGGGTCCGAAACTCTATAAAAGAGAAGGTTATTATTACATCTTTCATCCGGCTGGAGGCGTTCCAACCGGGTGGCAGGTAGTGCTTCGCTCAAAAAATATCTATGGTCCTTACGAATGGAAAACAGTATTGGCACAAGGTAACACTCCGGTTAATGGCCCTCATCAAGGGGCTTGGGTAGACACAGCTGAGGGGGAAGACTGGTTTTTACATTTTCAAGATGTAGGAGCATACGGACGATTGGTACACTTGCAACCGATGAAATGGGTGGATGGATGGCCTGTAATAGGTAAAGATGTAGACGGAGATGGATGTGGAGAACCTGTGCTTACTTATAGAAAGCCAAAGATGTCTCATAACTATCCTATATGCAACCCACAAGAAAGCGATGAATTTAACAGATTTACGCTCTCGCCACAGTGGCAGTGGCATGCCAATATCAATGAAAAATGGGCCTATTATGCCGGAGATAAAGGTGTGGTCAGACTGTACTCATACCCTGTAGTTAAAGACTACGTCAATCTATGGAATGTGGCTAATTTACTGCTGCAGAAGACTCCTGCACCTCATTTCACAGCTACCATGAAATTGACTTTCCATCCCATTGAAAAATATAAAGGTGAACGTACCGGACTGATAGTAATGGGGCGCGACTATGCAGGATTAATACTGGAAAATACCAATCGAGGGCTGGTTCTGTCGCAAATCTGCTGTCATCAGGCTGACAAAGGAAAACCGGAACAAGTCAATGATAGCATATTTCTGAAAAATCATACAATATATCTGAAAGTTAGATTCAAAGACAGTGGCGAAAAAATCGATGAAAGTGAAGGCGGTCATGACCAACTTATCTTATGTGACTTCAGCTATAGCCTGGACGGCAAGCAATTCTTATCGTTAGGAAATACTTTTCAAGCTCGTGAAGGCAAATGGATAGGCACAAAGGTAGGTACCTTTTGTACACGGCCGCATATACAAACCAATGATGGAGGTTGGGTAGATATAGATTGGTTCCGCATCAGCAAGAAATAGATATTCCTCCTTCCAAAGTCACTGTTCGCCTAAAATAACTAACTTTGCACTACATAATATAAACCATAATGGAATGAAAAGACTAGTAATATTTGATTTGGATGGAACTTTGCTGAATACCATTACCGATTTGGCACAGAGTACAAATTATGCCTTACAGAAATTAGGATACCCTATACACCGTGTAGAAGCTTACAACTTTATGGTGGGCAATGGTATAAATAAACTTTTTGAACGTGCTTTGCCAGAAGGAGAAAAAAGTGAAGAAAATGTGCTCCGCATGCGGGCAGAGTTTATCCCCTTCTACAACCTGCATAATGCCGATAAGAGTTGTCCTTATCCAGGCATTACAGAACTTCTGGAAAAACTGCAAAATAGAGGTGTACAGTTGGCCATAGCCTCCAATAAATACCAGTCGGCCACTGAAAAACTTGCGGCACATTATTTCCCCAATATCCGTTTTGCTGCAGTATTCGGACAGCGGGATGGCATACATACTAAACCTGACCCTACCATCGTAAACGACATTCTATCCATTACCCATACTAAGCGTGAAGAAGTACTTTATGTGGGTGACTCTGGTGTTGACATGCAAACTGCCATCAATGCCGGTGTCACAGCTTGTGGCGTGCTTTGGGGGTTCCGCCCTCAAAGCGAATTGGAAGGTTTTAAGCCTGCACATCTGGTAAAGGAAGCTAAGCAAATACTTTCTCTAATTGATTAAAAGCCTACACATTTTTAAATCCAGGAGCATATCTATAAGAACACTCCCTATCCAATAGTCCGCTATTGGTTAGGGAGTGTTCTTATTACAGTATCTATAAAAGCAGTTTTACCCAAAAATACCAGCATAAAAACTAAAATTACACAACTTATATCTATTTTTTTCATATTTTCGCATCAGATAGTTCTGTGTTCGAACACAGAATACCGATTAAAATTATTTTTTTAACTAATTAAATTATAAACTAATGTCTAAACAAATGAAAAACATGCGCACAGCATTACTATTTTTATTAGTAACTGCGATTTCGCTCAGCGTATCTGCGCAAAATGTGACCGTAAAAGGTATCGTGACAGACAAAACAGGGGAAACTGTAATCGGTGCCTCTGTTGTGGAAAAAGGAAACACGGGAAATGGAACCATTACCGACATCGACGGGAAATACACCCTTTCAGTTCCCTCTAATGCAACACTTGTATTTTCTTATGTAGGTATGACTACACAAGAAATTGCAGTAAAAGGACAAAACAGCATCCATGTAATCCTAAACGAAGATGCTCAGGCATTGGAAGAAGTGATAGTAATCGGTTACGGTGCAGTAAAACGTAAAGACCTGACCGGTTCTGTAGCAACTGTAAATTCTGATGTACTGGCAGCAGTACCTGTAGCATCGGCCACAGAAGCCCTTACCGGAAAAATGGCAGGTGTACAGATTACCACAACAGAAGGTTCCCCTGATGCTGAAATGAAAATCCGCGTGCGTGGTGGAGGCTCCATTACTGGCGACAACACCCCTCTTTTCATTGTAGATGGTTTTCCTGTAGAATCTATCAGTGACATACCAGCTTCTGACATAGAAGATATGACCGTATTAAAAGATGCATCTTCTACAGCGATTTATGGTTCACGTGGTGCAAACGGTGTAATTCTGGTAACTACCAAAAGCGGTAAGGAAGGAAAAATGAACATCAGCTATAATGCCTACTACAGTTGGAAAAAAATAGCTAAGACACTGGATGTGCTTTCTCCAAAAGATTATGCAAAATGGCAATACGAATTGGCACAACTAAAAGGAAATGATTATGTGAATAACTACGAAGAATTCTTTGGTAGCTATGCTGACCTGGATATGTATGATAACATTGCATATAATGATTGGCAGGATTTGACCTTCGGACGTACCGGACATACATTTAACCACAGCTTAAACATCAGTGGAGGTACAGAAAAAATAAGATATGCATTCAGCTATGCACATATGAATGACAAAGCTATCATGGAAGGTTCTAATTATAAACGTGATAACTTCAGTCTAAAGCTAAACACCAAGCCTGTGAAAAATGTAACATTGGATTTCACCGTACGCTATGCAGAAACTGACATTGCCGGTGGCGGAGCCAATGATGTAAGCAGTACTTATGATTCTGATAAACGACTGAAATATTCCGTAATATATACCCCTATCCCTATTTCTAACATGAATGCCGATGCCGGTGCAGCTGATGATGACCTAGGCAATTTGTACCACCCTCTGACATCTATCTCTGACAACGACCGCGAGCGTGAACGTAAGACACTGAACATGGCAGGTAGCTTGGGATGGAACATATTAGACGGTTTAAAACTTAAGACAGAGTTAGGCTATGACGATTATCGCAATGCCGACCAACGATTCTGGGGGCTTACCACCTACTATGTAAAGAACGTTCCTGCCGATGGTCTGAAAGAAATGCCTGCAGCTGAATTTGCCAATACCAGCCGTCATAAATTCCGCAATACCAATACTATATCTTACGATTTTTCCAAACTCTTCAGTAACGAACGGCACCATTTGGACGCAATGGTGGGCCATGAATGGGTGATTACTAAATCAAAAGTCATGACCAACACCGTACACGGATTCCCGGAATCATTTACTGCACAAGATGCTTGGCAATATTCCTCACAAGGTACACCGTTTTCTATTGATAATTTTCTGAATCCAGACGACAAATTGCTGTCCTACTTTGGCCGCGTGAATTATAACTTCGACAGCAAATATCTGATAAGCGCAACATTCAGAGCCGATGGTTCTTCCAAATTCTCAGAAGGAAACCAATGGGGATATTTCCCATCTGCAGCCATAGCCTGGCGCATT
This sequence comes from uncultured Bacteroides sp., assembly GCA_937890825.1. Lineage (GTDB taxonomy): Bacteria > Bacteroidota > Bacteroidia > Bacteroidales > Bacteroidaceae > Bacteroides. The sequence continues at coordinate 129,093 of CALADS010000089.1, forward strand.
TCTTCGGAGCCTTTTATGGAAAGCACCAAAGGATGGCTTGATGACTTAAAACTTCGATTCAGCTATGGTACTGCAGGAAATAACAATATCCCTTCAGGACAGATGAACCTTACTTACGAATCGAAAGCTACCGGGTGGATTAGTGGATATAACAGCTATTGGGCTGCTTCGAAAAATATGCCGAATCCCGACTTGAAATGGGAAACAACCATCACACGGAACGTGGGAGTAGACTTCACACTATGGGGTGGCAAACTTAATGGTACCGTAGAAGCCTATCTGAATACTACCAAGGATTTGCTTATCCAATTCCCTGTGGCCGGTACAGGATATGACTACCAATATAGAAATATGGGAGAAACAGAAAACCGAGGTATCGAAGCCAGTGTAAACTGGACCATCGTCAACAAAAAGAACTGGGGAGTAAGTCTGAGCGCTAACGTGGGATTCAATAAAAATGAGATCAAAGACCTAGGCATCATGAATGATTTTGGTGCAGAAACGTATTGGGCTTCTTCCGAAATTGGAAACGACTTTTGGATTGCCAAGGGAGGATCTGTAGGACAAATGTACGGATTCCGCTCAGCCGGACGTTATGAAGTATCAGATTTTTCAGGCTATGATGCAGTCAAAGATGCTTGGATTCTGAAAGAAGGAATCGTTGATGCATCGGCTGTAGTAGGAAAGCTGCGTCCGGGTAGTATGAAACTGGCAAATATAGACAACAGTGATGACCATAAAGTTACTAATGCCGACCGTGAAATCATTGGTGATGCCAATCCTACTTGTAGCGGTGGTTTCTCACTCAACGCACGTGCCTATGGCTTTGACCTCAGTGCCAACTTCAACTATAGCATTGGCAACGATGTATACAACGCCAATAAAATAGAATTCACACAAACTGGCAAGTATCAATACCGAAACATGATAGATATCATGGCAGAAGGTAACCGCTGGACAAACCTTGATGAAAACGGAAACATCTGCAACAATCCTCAAAAGCTGGCTGAAATGAATGCCAACACTACGATGTGGTCACCGCTGACCGACCGTATGATATTCAGCGATTGGGCTGTAGAAGATGCTTCTTTCTTACGTCTTAATACCTTGACATTGGGATATACCTTGCCCAAAACTCTCACCATGAAGGCTAAGATTCAGACGCTTCGTCTCTATGCTACAGCCTACAACGTGTTCTGTTTAACCAATTATTCAGGCTATGATCCCGAAGTGTCTAGCATACGTAAGACCAACCTGACTCCCGGAGTAGACTATTCAGCCTATCCTAAGAGCCGTCAATTTGTAATTGGAGTAAATCTTAATTTCTAATCAACCATTAAAGAAATATTCTTATGAAAAAGTTTTTATATATATCCTTTCTAGCTTGTTCATTAGCAGGAGGTATGACTTCATGCGATTTGGATGCCCCCAGCAAATCGGGCATGGAAGAGCCTAATTTATTTAAAGTTAAAGAATTGGCAGAGGCAGCCGTAATGGGTATACACCAATCATTCGGAGAAACGAATTCCTACCGCGGACGCTACCTGCCCTACTATGGCGTCAATACGGATATTGAGTGGATCAATAACATTGATACTAAAAAACTGGCTGACGATGACAAATATGAATTAACCGGATATGCCACCCGAGCTACTAACAAACAGATGAACACCAGCAATAATGCCTGGGCTAAATTCTACGAAGGCATTGAACGAGCTAACCTCTGCATTCGGGGCATTCAGAATTATTCAGACTTGAGCAATCCTGACTTTCAGCAATTACTCGGAGAAGCACTGACCCTACGTGCAGTCATCTATTTAGATTTAGTGAAAGGATGGGGAGATATACCTGCCCGCTTTGAACCAAACTCGGCAGAAACAGTCTATTTGCCTCGGACAGATCGTGACGAAATCTACAAGCGATTACTCAGCGACCTGAAGACTGCATCAGATTTAGTACCATGGCCCAATCATTCGGAAGAAACCAAAAGTACCGAACGTATCAACAAAGCTTTTATCAAAGGATTACGTGCCAGAATAGCCCTCTATGCAGCCGGATACAGCCAACGAGCCGACGGTATCCGACGCAGTTCAGACCCTGAACTAAGCGTAGAGAACATGTACACGATAGCCCGCGATGAATGTATAGATATTATAAAGAACAGTGGCTGTCAATTAGGCTCTTTCAAAGACAATTTCTTGAAACTCTGTAAAGACGACACACAAGCCGGTGGTGAATCCTTGTGGGAAATTCCCTTTTCAGACGGAAGAGGACGTGTTATGTTTACACTCGGTGTACAACACAAAGCGGAAGACCAATACACCAAACAAGCTCGCGGAGGCGTAAATGGTCCACTACCCTACTTATTCTATGACTATGACGTAGATGACATTCGCCGCGATATTACCTGTGTTCCATACCAATGGTCGGAAAAACTAATAGACGGCAAAGCCCATCAAGAACTACGAAGCGTGAAAAGCTGGTGCTTCGGAAAGCTTCGTTATGAATGGATGAACCGAATCGTAACTTCTACTAACGATGACGGCGTAAACTGGCAATATATGCGTTTGGCTGATGTCTATCTCATGGCTGCTGAAGCCATCAACGAACTGGAGGGTAATCCAAACAACGCCATACAATATCTCAGCCCCATTATAAAGCGCGCACTACCTGCAGATAAAGCCAACTCTTACCTACAGAAAGCAGGCAGCAGTCAACAGGCTTTTTTCAATGCTATCGTGGAACAACGCGCCTTTGAGTTTGCCGGCGAGTCATTACGTAAAGCAGACCTTATCCGCTGGAATTTATTAAAAGTAAAGATGGATGAAGCAAAAACCAAAATGACACAGCTTGCTAATCGGGAAGGGGCTTATGCAGACCTGCCAGAAAAGGTATATTACAAATTAGATAGTGATGGCGAAACCCTGTTGCTCTATGGATTCAACCATGGCGAAACCGGAAATGCACCAGAAGGCTATGAGGAAGAGAAATGGCTCAACACTGAAAAATTACCTGCAGACCTGATTGATGCACTCTACCAAAAGAATCCGGATGAAAACCAATACTGGCCTATTTGGCAGACTTTCATAGACAGCAGCAACGGTTCATTGTCTAATAACTAATCATTATACAGTATATTATCTTAAAAAAGAACGAGCAATCATGAAAAATAAATTGCATACATATACATATCTGTTAGGAGTGGTTTGTACAGGCTGGGCTCTGACAACCGCTTGTGAAGACCAAAGTGAAGAAGTAACCAGCTTAGAACATAACCGGTTATTTGCCCCATTTGGTCTGGAAGCAAAAGTAAACAACACCGTCAACGTACGTCTGAGTTGGACATCAAATCCTGAAGCTTGCGGCTATCAAATAGAAATCTTTGCAGATGACAGTCTAACGTTTGCAGGCTCACCTGTACGCACCTACGAAAACATCTCTGATGAAGATATTCCATACGATATAACCGGACTGGAAGGTGATACCAAATATTCTGCCCGCTTGAAATGTATAGGCGAAAATATCAATGATTCCAAATGGACAGGTATATTTTTCCGTACTGATGCAGAACAACTATTGAAAGAAATTGAAGAGGAACATATCAGCGCCACTACAGTTCAGCTGCATTTCGAAGCAGGAAGAACCTTCACTAAAGTACAAATAACCAGCCATGAAGAAAATGCAGAAAGTAAAGATATAGATATTACGAGCGAAGACTTACAAGCAGGTTATGTTACTATTAGCGGTTTAACTGGAAACACAACCTATACCGCTAAACTGCTCAATGGTGAGAAAAACTGCGGTTCACGCTCTTTTACCACTCTTATAGATCCTTCTACAGCCATTGTAGTAGATGAAAACAAGAATCTACAACAGGCCATTGATGAAGCCACCGATGAAAAATACACTATTTTAATTCCGGCAGGCAAAACCTTTGAAATTGAAGAGGTTACCATCAATAAGAAAGTAGAAATCATAGGAGAACGCTTCAAAAACAAACCGATTATGATAGGCAAGTTCAACCTTGGAGAAAATTCGGATGTTCTGCTGCGCAACCTCATTATGGATGGAAACAATTATGAAGTAAAGCGAATGTTTACCTATGAAGAAGGCACTGTTGCCCAAGGCATTCAAATCGAAGCCTGCGAAATCAAAGGATACAAAGAAGGGGTATTTGCCATCAATGGACCAACCATCGGAATAGAAGCGATTATCCTGAACAACAATCTGATTTACGACATCAAGTGCGACGGTGGCGATTTGCTGGACAGCCGCACAGGGGGCATACGAGCATTGACCATTACCAACAATAGCTTCTATAACTGTTCGCAAATTAAAAACCGAGAGTTCATCCGTTTGGATGGTGATGAAAATAAAAAGCCATGGATTGAAAACATCAGCGAGTACACCATCACACTGGAAAAAAACACCATTGTAGGAGCAGATTCAAAAGGGTTTAAACGATTGATGTACGTGCGCTATCCTGGAGCTACTGTAAATATGAAAAATAATCTGATAGTAAAATTCTCAGGCTATTTGAACGACCAGAAATACATTGAAAGCGATCACGTAAATTGCCATAACAACCGCTACTACGAGGCCAATAATGCCGGAGTCATTAATTACAAAATCAATGATGTACCGACAGAAGTATACCGTGATCCTAATTGTACAGACAGCAAGTTTGCTGACCCTAAATTCAAAGATGCTGCCCATGGTGACTTCACCATCACCAACGAAGATCTGATCATCGATAAGGTGGGCGACCCACGCTGGTTACCATAATCCATAAGCTCTCATAAAAGAAAATCACTCTTGATACACCTGTTATATCAAGAGTGATTTTCTTTTATCGCACAACCATTTGTTTTAGCAAATATTTACTTTAGCCATTGACGAAAGAACATAAGCGTCTCATACTGCATTTCTTTGCTGAAAAAATGTGTGCCTTTCCACAAACGGGTAACCAATTGTTCTGACGCTTTCTGATCATCCCAAACCCTACGCATAATACGATAAGCATTCTGTACGCCTTCTATGGGAAACAATTTATCATCCGTTCCATTAAAGAAAAGAGAAGGCTTCGGACAAGCAATACTAGCCACATGAGGATAATCCATAAAACATCGTATTCCCGGCAACAACATAGAATAGGCAGACCCTCCCTTGGTCTGATTATTATTGAGCGTCATTAAGTATTCAGTGGTATTCATCCAACAAACAGAGGCCGATGCTTTTACAACATCGCTAAGAGATGCCAGCATCCAAGAACGATAGGCTCCCATTGAGAATCCCAGACATCCAATTCGGTCACTGTCTACAAAAGACAGAGAAGCCAGAAATTCCGCACTTCGCACATCATCCATATGAATAAAAGCACCCCATGAACTGCCCATCTGAAAAAAATTGGATGCCAAAGCTTCTTGCACAGCATAATCTGCCCCTTCCTTTCTACCACGTTCTCCCCAAAGCAAAGCATCAATTACCAACACTACATAACCGTGAGCAGCAAAGTAATCTCCAACAAACTGTCCGTCATAGTAGCGCTGCACCCAATTAGCAGCATCAGCTTCAATTACCTGGCTAACCTGAAACGGACGTACCAATTTCTCTTTTCCTATAGTAAAGTGCGCGCCATGATCATGCAACATTACGATAGCCGGAAAAGGACCTTCTCCATGGGGTACCAAGAGATAAGCCGGGATACGGCACCAATCCGAAACATTAAACATTATTTTCCGGGCTTCATAACCCTTACGCGCTTCCATATCCACCACTTCGCAATCATACGATTTTGGAGCTGGTTGCACCAGCCCCATACAGTCTTTCAACGTTTGTTTGGAAACCAAACGCCACCGATTAAAATCCTTTATGGAGTCACTCTCCCAAGCCAAAGGATATGTAAGTTGCTTTTTCATCTGCTTGTAAAATACAGGCATACTTTTGGTCACTTCATAGAATTCCTGGGTTGTTTGCCCTTGAAGAGTATTCCACAAAGCAGCCGACATCATTAGAATCACACAGCTAAACCTCATAATTTTCATCTTAAAACCTACAAATGTTATTTATATTAAAAACCAGTTTAAATTCCATTCTGAAAACTTCACATTCAGCTTCTTAAGAAGTTGTTTTCGGCCTTTTTTCTGCGGTGCGCTTCGTGGCATAGCCTACTATGCTCCTCCTCATCACATCACAGGAAAATCCATAAAAGGACTCTCGGCTGAAGTTGAAATTAGATTCAAATAGACTCTTGGAAAAGAACAGGTAAAAAAACACGCCGACACCCGGATAAAACTATAAACGCCGACGCCGTTTATAAAAACAGCAGCGTCGTTTATAAAAACGGCACCGCCGTTTATAAAAACGCAAGTGCCGTTTATAGTTTGCATACCATAGAACACACCTTTTTCCCTATTATCTTTCCGTTTTTCTCTTATTTTCTTTCCGTTTTTCTCTTATTTTCTTTCCGTTTTTCTCTTATTTTCTTTCCGTTTTCCTCTTATCTGCCCTATAATTGCTCCGTAGCTTCTCCGTACTTTCTCCGTGCAGAAGTACCTCCCAGCGGAGGAACTACGGAGCAATGGCAGGGCAGAAACGATTCAGGTATGGAAAGGAAGGCTCGCATCGTTGCACATGGGCATGAACAATCCCCCTACACGCAGACCGTAACCACAATCCTCCTATTCATAAAAATTAAACAGGCTCTAAATATAATACATTTTTTTTATATTTCGTAAAAATCCGTATCTTTACAGCCATTATGAGAATCTATATGCTAAAATATATCTGTCTAATAACCACTATAACCATAATCCGTCTATACATGGTGGTGGGCCATGCTCAACCCTACTGCTCATTTACCCATTATTCATCGGATAACGGACTTTCACAAAACACGGTTATGGCCATGCTGCAAGACCGAAAAGGCAACATGTGGTTTTCCACATGGGATGGAATCAATAAATTCGATGGCTATACATTTAAGACATACAAAGCACGTCCTGGCAACCATATTGAACTGACCAATAATCGAATAGACTTTATGAAAGAAGATGAATTCGGTTATATCTGGCTGCTGACCTATGATTCTAAACCTTATCGATTCAACCCTAGAACGGAAAGTTTTGAAAAGATTCTATCCAAACAAAACCTTCCAGACATATCATCTGTACGGCTACTCAACCATGGCATTGCGTGGCTCTTGACAGAACACCAAGGTGCAATACGTGTAAAAACCGACAGCATTACGTTAAGTTTAGAGGTAAATGACCTTCGTACATCTTCACAAGGATGGGAACAAGCACATGTCTACGATGTATGGAGCGACTTCGCTGGTAGAGAATGGATATTAACAGATAAAGGGCTGGCTCTTTATAATACCCAAAGAAATCAAGCAGAGTGGATACATGAAACCCACTTTAACGAAGGGCACCCCCATCAACAGCCCTTCTTCTCTGGTAAAGAAGGTGAAAAAGAAATATACTTCGGCTCAGAAAACGGACAAGTATGGCAGCTACAGAAGAACACCGGGAAGTTCAGCCTGTTACAACTGAACACTTCATCCTGTATAATAGCACTACATAATATATCTCCGGAAGAATGGTTGTTAGCAACCCGTAATGATGGTTTCTTCATTTACCATACAGGTAAGAAATCATTTACACATTATAGCAAAGACTTACTCCCTGAATCTCCCATTGTATCGCTCTATGCTGACCGTAATGGAGAAATATGGCTAGAACAGCATGTACAAGGTACAGTAGCGCACTTCAACTCTCGCACAAAAAAAATTAAAATTGAAACAGTTGCCGTAGAACCCAGCCGCTCCGACCGTTCACATCCAGCTTTTCAAATACATGAAGACTGTTACGGCACAGCATGGGTACATCCTTATGGAGGTGGATTTTCACGCTATAACAGAGAAAAGAATTGTCTGGAACCGTTCTATAACAGTATACAGAAAGGGGAATGGCGATTTTCTAACAAGATACATTCTGCCTTTTCAGACCGACAAGGAAATTTATGGCTTTGTACTCATTCAAAAGGATTGGAAAAGATAACATTCCGCCCCATGCAGTTCCAACGTCTCATCCGGGAAGAACATAATTATGAATCTCTCAGCAATGAAGTACGTGCATTACTGGAAGACTGTAACCGCAACTTCTGGATAGGATTGAAAGACGGCAAACTGAGAGTATATGACAGTAAGCATCATGATAAAGGATACCTGACAGAAAACGGTACGATAGCACATAATGGACGACCCATGCAGGGTACTGCCTATTTCCTCATGGAAGACAGTAAGAAAAATCTGTGGATAGCTACCAAAGGAGACGGACTGGTAAAAGCTACACCGCAAGGAAACCGCTATCTGCTTACCCGTTACCAATTTGAGGCCTCTAACCCATATAGTTTAAGTGACGATAATGTGTATTGTGTTTATGAAGACCAACAAAACAGAATATGGGTAGCTACCTTTGGAGGAGGAGTCAACATTCTCACCCATGATAAAAATGGAAAGGAGATTTTTCTGAATCACCGAAACCTGCTGAAAAATTATCCACAAGATAAATGCAGCAGAGTACGTTACATTACAGGCGACCATCAAAATCGCATCTGGATTGCTACAACGATAGGCGCACTAACCGTGAAAGATACAGGTGAGAAACCTGAAGAGATGCATTTCCAGCACTTTGTACGGATTCCCGACGACATACAGAGTCTCAGTCACAATGACGTACACGGAATTATATCTACCAAACAGAACGAGTTGTATCTTGCTACTTTTGGTGGTGGACTTAATAAACTGCTTTCATTGGATTCCCTAGGAAATGCCCGCTTTCAGTCATACAGTGTAGAAGATGGGCTGCCATCAGATGTATTGCTGACCATCCAGGAAGATGCTAAGGGTAATTTATGGATCAGCACCGAAAACGGCATTTGTAAATATACTCCATCAAACGGTCATTTTGAAAAATACAACGACCGCTCTCTACCATTCCGGGTTCGCTTCAGCGAATCATCCTCTGGATATACATCGCACAATCACATCATGTTTGGCACCAACAAAGGCATTGTATTATTTAATCCCGACTCTATCCGCAAAAGTAGCTACGTACCCCCCATCGTATTCTCTAATTTACTGGTGGCCAATCAAAACATAGTTCCCGGTAAAGAGTCGGTACTCCAACAGCATTTGGATGACATACAAAAACTGACACTTTCTCACCACGAGAATATTTTTACTATTCTATATGCTGCTCTGGATTTTTCCAGTCCTTCCGATATACAATACGCTTACCAATTGGAAGGATTTGAAAAAAACTGGAACATGGTAGGTGAACAGCGTTCAGCTACATACACGAATCTTCCTAAAGGACATTACCGTTTCAAAGTCCGTTCTACCAACGCTGATGGCATATGGGTAGACAACATACGTGTACTCGATATAGAGATACTGCCTTCTTTTTGGGAAACCCCCATTGCCTACATGCTGTATGTACTGATACTGATTCTTATTGTAGTAACAGCTGTATACATACTATTTACTATTTACCGTCTGAAACATAGGGTACTGATGGAACATCAGATGACAGACATGAAATTACGCTTCTTTACAGATATTTCTCACGAACTACGCACTCCGCTGACCCTCATTGTGGGTCCGGTAGAAAATGTACTCAACAATTTATCACTTTCCAATGAAGTAAGGGAACAACTAAAAGTGGTAGAAAAAAACACTAACCGCATGCTTCGGCTCATCAATCAAATTCTGGATTTTCGAAAAATACAAAATAAGAAGATGAAATTACGTGTACAGTGCATTGATCTGATACCGTTTACCCGCCGGATTATGGATAATTTTGAAGGACTGGCTGCAGAGAAGCAAATCACCTTCCGACTTACAGCAACAGAGAACAGATACACCTTATGGGCAGATGCCGATAAATACGAGAAAATTATATTTAATCTTCTCTCTAATGCCTTCAAATATACCCCCAATGGCAAATGTATCACTGTTTTTATCAAAGAAGATGAACAACACATTTCAGTAGGGGTACAAGACCAGGGAATAGGCATCGAAGAAAACCGCAGAAAGTCTATTTTTCTAAGATTTGAAAATCTGGCCGAAAAAAATCAACTCAACCAATCCAGTACAGGTATCGGTTTGTCTCTGGTCAATGAATTGGTTGAAATGCATCAAGCCACTATCACCGTTGACAGCCACATAGGACAAGGCAGTTGCTTCAAAGTGAATTTTCTGAAAGGAAAAGCACATTACGATTCTACTGTAGAATTTCTACAAGATGACATGACAGCCAGCATGATAGTTAACAAAGAAAGCCTGGCAGAAGTTTCATCTCAAGAAGAAGATAACAACAAGGAACTGATGCTGCTAGTAGAGGATAATCAGGAACTACGCCAATTCCTGCACAGTATTTTTTCCTCAGATTACCGTATAGTAGAAGCTGAAGATGGCATGCAAGGAGGAGCATTGGCACACGAATTGGTACCGGACATTATTATCAGTGATGTAATGATGCCTCATAAAGATGGCATTACCTTAACCCGTGAACTTCGCTCAGACCTTGCTACAAGTCATATACCATTAATACTCCTCACAGCTAAGACCTCAGAAGAAAGTCAGCTGGAAGGATTAGAATATGGTGCCGACGATTACATCACCAAGCCTTTCAGCGCCACCTACCTGAAAGCAAGGGTAAAGAATCTGCTGACTTCCAGAGCACAATTGCAATCAATCTACCGTACTGCCTTAATGCCAGTAACCGCAGAGGTATCGCAATTCTCCAAAGAAGAAAATGCAGCACCGACAGTAGAAGAGCCGCAAGAGCCTATAATGGCGCCACAGGATAAGAAATTTATGGAAAAACTGATGCAACTGATGGAGAAGAATCTAGATAATGGAGACTTGGTGGTGGATGACCTAGTACAAGAGTTGGCCGTAAGCCGGTCGGTATTTTTCAAAAAATTGAAGACTCTTACCGGACTGGCTCCTATTGAGTTCATTAAAGAAATACGTATCAATAAAGCCATACAACTTATTGAAACCGGTGAATACACCATGACCCAAATCTCCTACATGGTTGGAATTAATGACCCCCGCTATTTCAGCAAATGTTTCAAACAAAAAATGGGAATGACACCTACAGAATATAGAGACAGGAATAAAGTGTAAAGGAATTATATCATGACTCTTTATTACTGATTTAAGGAATCAAATGCTGCTTAATCCAGATTAAATGCGCCCTTTCAGTTTGTTCGGATGTCCAATGCTCATTGATGGGAGTTATTAAGGCTTCTTTAAAAGATGAAATCGAATTATATACTGCATAGCTAGTAGTGGGAGGACAGGTATCATCATTAAATCCCCACGTCATATAGACAGGTATGCGGATAAAACGTGCAAAGTTTACTACATCATAATAAGCCAATGTCTCTACCTTGGACGGTGTGTTCATACCTTTCTCACGGAAAAAGTGAGGATAACCTCCGGCACGTCCATCCAAATATCCTGCCATGTCACTCAAAGCAGGATGATTGGCCACGCAAGCTGTTACTCGTTTATCCAAAGCTGCAGCTACTAAAGCCAACGCTCCTCCCTGACTACCACCTTGAGTAATCACGTTCTTTCCATCCCATTCCGGTAAAGAAGTAAGAAAATCTATGCAGCGGATACATGCCAGATAAACACGCTTCATATAATAGTGGTCCCTATTCTCCATACCAATGCTTAGGTAGCCATTTTCTTTGCTATTAAAAGCCAAACTGATATCTTTAAAATCTTCTGCCGATAACTTGGGATTCAGACCATGAATCTCAAACTCCATACGGATACAGCCTTGCTCTGCATAATATTTATGCCGCAAAGGATTCTTAATCGTCTTGATACCTGCCCCCGGTGGACAAAGGACTACAGGGCAACTGGCTTTGGGGGCATTCTTCGGGTAGAAAAGATAAGCATAAACCGATTGTCCTTGCTCATTTAAGAACAAACGTATCAAATAACAGTCTATCTTATCAGTAGAATACTCTGCACAAAATTCTTTCGAATAGTGTAAGGGATATTCAGCCATCTCAGATAAGTTTTTCTTCCAAAACGCCTCAAAATCGGCCGGAATCTGAGTATAAGGTAATATCTTCTCTGGAGAAAAACCCACCTTGACATGATGTCTTGATACCTGATTACCTAACTTAATCTTCATTCGGCAATCTCTGAACCCAGGCTTTGTCATCGTACCCAACGATATAGTAGTCCTACCATTTTTCAAAATCGCCGTACCTTGAGTATCGCCCAACATTTTGTCTGCACCGATTTCGTATTCCACAGTGACGCCATCCAAAGGTATCCCGTATTGGTAGACCTGTATCTCGACTGAGGCCATTTCACCCACACGGTAAATCCAGTCTGCATGATCGGGCACGGTTACCCAAAACAAATCGTTACGATAAGGATTATTTTCTGCCATAACCGAAAATGACAAAAATAATGTTCCAACTAACACGCTAATATATAGTCTCATCTTTTTCATAATTAAGCAGCTCTATCGAGTTATAATCAACAATTCATTACCATGACGATGTGGACACCAATTATCAGTTCCAGATAATACTTCATCCAGAGAATAGCCTTTCATGCTTTCCAATTGATGTGAAAAGAAAGCACGAGCCTTCGGATTGGCTCCCTTACCCGTACTATGATATTCAGCATAAAAAGTAGTTTCCTCTACATTGGGTTTACCCCAATCGTTCCAGCCCTCGGGTAAAATATGCTGCCCCATCTCACAACGAAGAAATACAGCCTGAGCATACGGACGCCACGGACGAGAAAGATAAACCTTCTGTGCACTATCGTCAGCAGTCAATTTACAATCATAAAATACATAACCATAGCGCTGCCCCTGGTCGGTAGAGGGAGCAGTAACATAACCATTGCCCTTGCTATGAATATTACAGCGTAGGAAGACTGCGGTAGACCATCCGAATATAAAATCCACTGTACCTTCTATATAACACTCCTCGAAATACTGACGAACACCTTTCCCATAAGTGTATAAGGTATCCTGAAATCCCAAGAAACGACAATGTTTGAAATACACTCGGTCTGCAGAAATAAAACAAGCCACTGCCTGCCCCACTGGACCAGAAGTATTCTCGAAAGTAATATTTTCAGCATAAAAATCCGGAGAATAAATGTAACAGGAAGAAGAACCTGAAGTTCCCATTTTTTCTCCAAAAATATTTTTTTTCGAAGCATAATCATCATAAGAAATCACTGCCCCATGCTGCCCTATTAGTGAAACATTGATTTTACTGGCAGGAATAACCAGTTTCTCGTGATAGACCCCCGGACGTATCAGAATCGTGGTACGCACATTCTTTCGAAAATCAGGTACAGCATTTATTGCCTCCTGCACCGTAAAGAAATCACCACTTCCATCTTTTGCCACTACAAAATCATAATGGCGCACATAAGGAGCCAATGCTGGAACCACCTTGGCTAATAGATCTACAGTAAGTTTGGTTATGACACGTGCACCATGAATATTAAGATGCGTATTGTCTTCACGTCCCTTGGGTAAAAAAGGTATCGTATTAGGAGCTATCCACATAAACAAAGTTTTGGATGCTTGTGGTCCCATTCCCTCCACGAGTTCATGAGTCAGTTTGTTCATGTCAACGAAAGGCACATCCAATTCTTCAGCCACCCGACGAGGAGATTCCAAGTAAGCTCCATGTGTATCAACTAGCTGGCTACCCTCTTCGGGATGTACAGACTCCGACCTAGCTTCATAACGTGCATCCGGATGGGCATCTCTACGCACATCATCCTGCTGCACAGCAGCCTGTAGAGTGTGGTAATCGGATTTTGTCACAAAATTACGGCGCACTATGGAATTAAACAGAATAGGAATTCCTCCCTGCTCACGCGTTTCGTTCACAAACTTGCGCAGATTATCATCAAAACTTCCTCCTGCAACAGTATGTCTCTTCGGATCAACTTTTTCATCATTATGACCGAACTGTATAAACACATAATCTCCTTTTCTGATTTGTGTACGGACTTTCTCCCAACGTCCCTCTTCAATGAAGCTTTTTGTACTGCGACCATTGACTGCATGATTATCTACCCTAATATCATCTGACAAAAAGCCAGGAAGCATCTGTCCCCATCCCCGTTCAGGATTGCCGCCAACCAGATTCTTATTAGCCATAGTAGAATCTCCAATCATAAAGATGGTAATCTTCCGCTGGTCTGACTTAAAAGAACACAAAAGGCATAACAAAGCTGCCCACAACCAAAATTTACTTTTCATACTCCATAGAATGATTTAAAACAAACATTATAAATTGACGACTGGCATCCAATCACAAGACTGGTAAAAAAGATAGGACCAATCGGCATACCGGGCAGCCTCTTCCGCTGTCAGCTGTCTGCTCCACTTCACCCGAGCATCCGCTGCAGCGCCTGCACCATAACAACCGTATTCAGCATATCGGGCAGTCTTCTCATTCGCTGCATTTTTCCAATTATGCCAACCTTCCGGCCGGATATGAGATCCCATTTCACAATTTATAAAGACGGTAGCTGCATATGGCCGCCAAGGACGACCCAAATACACATGCTTCACAGAATCGGCAGCCGAAAGCTTGCAATTACGAAACACATACCCTACTTTAGAAGTGGAAGGAGTAGAAGCTGCCGTAATATAAGAATCCCGTTTACTGTATATCTCGCAATCATCAAACACAGCCGTAGAGGGTCCGAATATAAAATCAGTAGTACCTTCTATATAGCAATCCTTAAAATACAAGCGTGTACCCGCCGCTCCTGTATAGACCGTGTCTTGATTGCCCAAAAAGCGACAGCGATAAAATACCAGACAATCTCCTTCCGTATGAAGAGCTACCGCCTGTCCCAAGGGAGCAGCATTATTTTCAATAGTTAAATTTTTAAAGGTAATTCTATTACCTTCTACCTTTAATGTATACGTGCGAAAAGTACCCATTTTCTGAATATTTGCATGGTCATCATAGGTGAGAATGGTATTTTCTGCATCTTCACCTATAAAATCAACCTGCTGAATCCAGGAAGGTACTACCACTTTTTCTTTGTAGACCCCAGGCTTTATCAAAACAGTTACCTTATATTCCATAAATGCACGTATTCCTTCCATGGCCTCGGTCAATGTCTGGTAATCTCCACTCCCATCTCTTGACACTACCAAAGTATCTTTCCACACCGTACCTGCCGAAACCATTTCCAAACTTCCCCATAACAGGCATAACATGAATGTAAGAAGATGTCTCATCATAAGCTATCAATCATTAATCCCCATAAATCTGCTTCATATCCTGGATGTTTTCCCACTCTAGACTAGCCATAATAAAAGGTCCTACAGCCTTAGCATCATTCGGACGGATTGCCTCATTGATGTAATAGTCATAATCACCGGAACGGTAAACTTTTCCTCCTAAACCAGCTACGGCACAAGCCTGGGTAATAGTGACCAGACCATTTTTATCGACCTCAATAAAATGTTTTAGAATTCCTCGATAACCTTTTTTTGCAACCGAAAGATAAGAAGCATCCAAATACCCTAACCGCACGCCTTTAAACAAAGCGTAAACAAACATAGCCGAACAGGAAGACTCCAGATAATTTCCTTTTTCTCCACTCTTATCAAGTACCTGATACCAAAGTCCCGTCTTGGCATCCTGCAAGCGTTTCACCATGTTGGCCAAATGATTAAACACTACCAGCATGGAATCTCGTCCCACTTCATGTTTGGGAATAAACTCCAGAGCATCCACAAAAGCCATGGCATACCATCCCATAGCACGTCCCCAACTATGCAACGACTGCCCCGTCTGCTTATCCGACCAACGTTCTTTTCTGCTTACATCACAAGCATGACGAAACAAATCTGTCTGCGGATCATACGTGTGGCGGGCTGCCATCAAGAATTGATTAATAATATCTTGATAAGCATTCACCTGACTATTGCGATGTGCATACTCTGCATAGAAAGGTGCACCCATATAAATACCATCCAGCCACACCTGATGCGGATAAATTTTCTTATGCCAGAAACCACCGTCGGCATTTCTGGGATGAGTATCCAGCTGGCTACGCATCAAATCAAGTGCTTTTTTGTACTTTTCGTTTTTCGTCTGATCATAGATTCTGAAAAGAAACTTGCCAGAATTCACACGATCCAAACTATAATCTTCCAATTTGTATTTTTTGATTGTGCCATCAGCGTTGACCATCGTATCCGCATAAGCCAATGCATATTCATAGAATTTGGAATCTCCATATCGATCATATACATCCAACATGGATTGTAATTCCAAACCATGACAGTAATCCCACTTTAATCGAGGCTGGAAATCCAGTTGCCAGGATTCCGGACATCGAATCATTTCAGACTCAGCCATTCTTACTGACCAGGGCTGGTTACTTTTAACCTGCTGAGCCAAGAGATAAGACGTAAAACAAACAAATAATACAAGTAATAAAAATCTAAAATTTTCTACCTTTTTCATTCAACTTTTCTTTTGGTATTAGACATGAATTAAAATCTAAAAAACAAAAGTAGATGATTTCGGAGAAAGGTACGTGTATTTTTCAACATAGATGGTGTAGAAATTGATTTTCGTGTACGAAAACAAGCAATTTTGTGCACGATAACATTAAAAATGTATCAAAATCGTCCATTTTTCTAATTATTATAGGTCAGCTATTTGAATAATAAAGAAAAGGTCTTAATTTTGAGCCCGGATAATTTACATTAATCTAATAGAATATAATCATTTATTAAATTAAAACACAAGAGAATGGAACAAGTTTTCGGTTACATCATCGGCTTAGGTGCAGCAGTGATGATGCCTATTATTTTCACAATTTTAGGTCTATGCATCGGAATTAAATTCAGCAAAGCATTAAAGAGCGGTTTGCTCGTAGGTGTAGGATTTGTAGGCCTGTCAGTCGTCACAGCCCTTCTAACAAGCAGCCTTGGCCCCGCATTAAGTAAAGTAGTCGAAATCTATGGTCTGGAACTTCAAGTATTCGATATGGGCTGGCCTGCTGCAGCAGCCGTGGCTTACAATACTTCTGTAGGTGCATTTATCATTCCTGTTTGCCTGGGTGTGAACATTCTGATGATTCTTACCAAGACTACCCGCACTGTCAATATCGACTTGTGGAACTACTGGCATTTTGCCTTCATCGGTGCTGTGGTATATTTTGCTAGCGACAGCATTTGGTGGGGATTCTTCGCAGCCATTATCTGCTACATCATTACGCTGATTTCTGCCGATTATACAGCTAAGAAATTCCAGCATTTTTATGAAGGAATGGAAGGCATCTCTATCCCCCAGCCTTTCTGTGCAGGTTTCTTACCTTTCGCAGTCGGTATCAATAAATTACTGGATATGATTCCGGGATTTGACAAGCTCAACATCGATGCAGACGGAATGAAAAAGAAATTCGGTTTGCTGGGCGACCCTCTCTTCCTAGGTATTTTAGTAGGATGCGGCATTGCAGCCCTTTCCTGCAAAGATGGCAGCGAACTGGTAGACAAGATTCCTTATATATTAGGTTTGGGTATCAAGATGGGAGCAGTTATGGAACTGATTCCGCGTATCACAGCCTTGTTTATTGAAGGTCTGAGACCTATCTCTGATGCTACACGCGAACTGATAGCCAAGAAGTTCAAGGGTGCAGTAGGCTTGAATATCGGTATGAGCCCTGCATTGGTAATCGGCCATCCTGCCACTCTGGTGGTATCATTGCTGCTGATTCCCGTAACTCTTCTGCTGGCTGTAGTTCTGCCGGGTAACCAATTCTTACCGCTGGCTTCATTGGCTGGTATGTTCTACGTATTCCCGCTTGTATTACCTATCACAAAAGGTAACGTATTGAAATCATTCATTATCGGATTAGTAGCTTTGACGGCCGGTCTCTATTTTGTAACAGACTTGGCACCTTATTTCACACAAGCAGCTAGAGACGTATATGAAAGAACACAAGATGCAGCTGTTCACATCCCAGCCGGATTTGAAGGTGGTGGCGCATTGGACTTCGCTTCCAGCCTCTTCTCCTGGATTATCTTCCATCTCACCTATACATTTAAATATGTAGGAGCCGGTATTCTGGTAGCCATTACTCTCTTGCTAATGTTGTGGAACCGTCGCGCTATCTTGAAATACCAGAAGAAAGCACAAGAAGAACAAATGAACAACAAATAAAAACCTATAAACAATAAAGAGAATATGAAAAGATTTGCATTTGCATTGATGCTGGGAGCAGCTGCTATGGCAGCAAATGCCCAGATGAATTACAAAGTACAGACTGCTTGTCATCCTCAAGACGTGAAACACTATGACACAGAACGTCTGCGTAACTCCTTCATGATGGAGAAAGTGATGGCTGCTGATGAAATCAATCTGACTTATACACTTTATGACCGCTTGATTTACGGAGGTGTAATGCCCGTAAACAAAGTTTTGAAACTGGAAACTTTCCGCGAACTGGGACCGGAAATCACTTATTTCCTGGAACGTCGCGAACTGGGTGTTATCAACACCGGTGGTGATGGAATTGTTACTGTAGACGGTAAAGAATACCCCATGACTTACAAAGAAGCTTTATACGTAGGTTGCGGAAACAAAGAAGTGACTTTCAAGAGCGTAGATCCCAGCAAACCTGCTAAGTTCTACATCAATTCAGCTCCTGCATACAAACAATTCGTTACACAGCTGATTACTACTGATGCAAAGCTTCAAAAAGCAAACCCCAAGAAATATGCTTTAGGTATCTCTGACCACTATGGTAAGATGGAAGACAGTAACGACCGTATTGTAAACCAGTTGATCGTAAAAGATGTATTGGAAAGAGTGAAAAACGGTGGTACTAACCAATTGCAAATGGGTCTGACAGAATTAGCTCCAGGATCTGTATGGAATACCATGCCTGCTCATACTCATACTCGCCGTATGGAAGCTTATTACTACTTCAATTTGGCTGAAGGCAACTCCATCTGTCACTTGATGGGTGAACCGAAGGAAGAACGTTTAGTTTGGTTGCGGAACGAACAGGCTATTACTTCTCCGGAATGGAGTATTCACGCTGCTGCAGGTACACGTAACTATACCTTCATTTGGGGTATGGCTGGTGAAAATCTGAAATACAGCGACAAGGATGAAATTAAATACACAGAAATGAGATAAGCAACATAACTCATCTGTAACCATAATGAAAACGGGGCTTGTTTACATAAACAAGCCCCGTTTTCTCATTTTATACATAAAAACTGTCAATTTTTACACCTTCCAGTATTCAGAATGCTCTATCTTTGCCACCAATTAAATAAATATAAATCTATAATCATGAATCAATTAAAAGACACAACAACCAAAATGACCAACTATCGTTGGATTATCTGTGCGATGCTGTTCTTTGCAACGACCGTAAACTACCTCGATCGCCAGGTGCTTTCATTAACTTGGAAAGATTTCATCGCTCCGGAATTTCACTGGACAGACACACATTATGGCTATATAACAGCCGTTTTTTCTATTGTTTATGCAATTGGTAATCTTTTTGCCGGGCGGTTTATTGATTGGATGGGAACAAAAAAAGGATACATGTGGGCCATAGCTGTGTGGTCAATAGGAGCCTGCTTACATGCCTTATGTGGATGGGCAACTGAAGTTTCTTTAGGACTGAAAGATACAGCAGCCATGTTGGGTGCAAGCGGAGCCGTTGCTTCTACCATAGCCATTACCAGTGTATACTATTTTATCGCAGCACGTATCATTCTAAGCGTTGGTGAAGCAGGTAATTTTCCAGCAGCTATCAAGGTAACTGCCGAATATTTCCCTAAAAAAGACCGCGCATTCTCTACTTCCATATTCAATGCCGGATCTACTGTAGGTGCTTTGATTGCCCCTCTATGCATTCCTACTTTAGCGCGCTACTTTCAACGCATGGGAATAGGTAACGGATGGGAAATGGCTTTTATTGTCATTGGTGGACTAGGCTTTATTTGGATGGGCCTATGGATGTTTATGTACAAAAAACCAGATAAAAATCCCCTTGTAAATGCAACAGAACTCGCTTATATAGAACAAGATAAAGAAACCGAACAAACTGTTTCCACAAAAACAACCGAAGAGAAAAGCATTTCCTTCTTGCAATGTTTTAAATACCCACAGACATGGGCGGTATTCTTTGGCAAATTCATGACAGATGGTGTGTGGTGGTTTTTCTTATTTTGGGTACCAGCATATATCTCTGATGTATACGGTTTTTCATCTGATACCCCAACTGCCCAAATTCTGATTTTTGTACTCTATGCAATTACCATGCTTTCTATCTACGGCGGTAAATTACCTACTATCATAATAAATCGCACAGGCAAAAACCCTTATGCAGCGCGCATGCAGGCAATGTTTATCTTTTCGTTATTCCCATTATTAGCCTTGTTTGCTCAGCCATTAGGCAACCGGGAAGTATTTGGTGAATACGCCTATTGGTTCCCAGTCATTATCATCGGTATTGCAGGAGCAGCTCATCAATCGTGGTCAGCCAACATCTACTCAGTGGTAGGTGACATGTTTCCAAAAAGCACCATTGCTACCATTGTAGGTATTGGTGGTACGGCCGGTGGCATTGGCTCCTTTCTGATTAACATGGGGTCGGGTATATTATTCGACTATGCAGCCAACACACAAATGAGCTTTATGGGATTTCAAGGTAAACCTGCCGGCTATTTCATCATATTCGGTATCTGTGCAGTATCTTATCTCCTTGGATGGACCATCATGAAAATATTGGTTCCAAAATACAAGCCAATTATAGTAGACTGACAGTAGAAATTATTAAAGATTTAAAATGAGGATGCTTCTTGAAATACAAGATACATCCTCATTTTTATATCTTTACCACAACATGTCATCATGCAACAGAAACCTCTATACTACCCCTTAATCTATAACTAAAAATCACGATTTTATAAATGAAGAAGTTGTTGATAAAAGATTCATACCTTCTATGACTAAATCTGAAAGTATACCCTTATATATAAGAAACTAAAGAAATATGCGACAATGCGATATCTATATCGATAAATGTTTCTGCCGACGAAAGAGAAATAAGATACAGCTTAATTCTACAAACGCTGATCTAAAAAATAATTCATGGCAAGCGACATAAAAAAAAAGGGAAGTCTCACGACTTCCACATTTCTTCTAACCTTAAATCTAAATCTCTATGAAAAAAACGTGCTGCAAAGATAAGCATTTTATCTCATACTGTTCATTAATAAACTTTATAATAACATATTAGACTCTAAAAAAACGCTAATGAACGCAGCAAAGAAGCATAAATAGGATTTTGATTCAATATTTCTGGTACTCCAGTCATAAACATCTGTTTGCGTGCTCGGGTTAAGGCGACATTTAATTTTCGATCTATCATCACTCCGTTTTCTTCTGTTATATTAGACAAAAAACGTAACTGAGAAACGCGGTTAGCACAAAAAGAATAAATGATAACATCTCTTTCGCTTCCTTGAAAGCGTTCTACCGTATCTACCAGAATATCATTCAACACTGGTACCGACAAAGCCCTTAATTCTTTTTTTATGAGAGCTATCTGACTACGATAAGGCGTAATAATACCTAAAGTAACTTCAGGTAAGAAACCTTCCTGCTGCGAATACTGGTGATAAACAGATAATGCTAACTGAGCTACTATATGCGCTTCTGAATGATTCGTCTTGGATGATTGTGAGACTGATTCAGCAACAGCAGGAAAGAATGCTACCCTACGCGTAATCCAGGAAGCAAACGGAGTGTGCTGCAAAGCAGGCGAAAGCGTCAAAGTCCCTTTTTGATGAGGAAGCCCAACTGGCTGTAACAATCCTTGATAAAAGGCTTGGTTAGGAAAAGCGGCAACTTCTACATTCATACGACCCTGCTTGCACAACATATCACAAAACGGATTAAACTCCTCGCTTGCCTTATCAACTGTAGCAGTCCGATACAAACGTTCGAATAGCGAGTCTTTTAAATTAGTCAACCCAATATCCCGCAACGATTCCTCACAAACTTCCGACTGTTCGGCCGACTGCAAGATAACAGCAGGCAATTGCTTATAATCACCAATCATCACAAACTTACCGATTGCATTTCCACCAGACACGCTCCGCAGGCAAAGCAATCCCAATAGCTGAGGCTCCAAAATCTGTGTAGCTTCATCAATCAAAGCCACATCAAATGTCTTCAGTCTAAAAAGGTCGGTCTTGGTTGAGAAAGTGGACACCGTTCCTACAAAGATGCGACACGAAGCAATCCTCAGTTGCACTTCCCTACGGTTCTTGCACACTTCCAACACATTTTCTACCAAACGAGGACGGTAAGCAGTTTCACAAGACAGTTCGCTGCCCACACGGATATAATCAACTGCCGGAGATATTTTTTCCAACATCTTGCAGATTTCATCCACAGCCCGATTGGTATAAGATAACAGCAATAATTGTTTTCCTTCACTATAGAATTCTTCCACCATACGACGCAATGCACGCGAGGTTTTTCCTGTACCAGGAGGTCCTACCAACAGAAAATAATCCTCTGCTGCTTTAGCCTTCAGAGCGATGCGATCAAAATCATCCTTTTGGGCTAAGATAGCAGTCCGCAAAGAAACATCGTAAACAGGCAGACGCTGCCCTAGCAGCAGATTGCGCCGGTCGGCTGTTGCATTCAAGAAAGCTGCTAGTCCTTGATACATAGAACGAAAAGAAGTGTCCATATAATCATGCTCCACTGCATATCGACTATCCATAGGCAATACTGCCACATTTCGCTGGGCAGCACGCAGACGCACACAGATACTGACATCCGTAATCCATTCAATATTTCCTTTAAAAACCAGTTTATTGGTTACATTATCACTGTCGGTGTTACGCTCATACAGCAAGACAGCATCTCCCGCTCTAAAATTAGGCAACATTTCCTCAGAAGTTACAGCAGGAATTTCAAACTGTAAAAATGGATGGCTGGCAGCAGCAGCCTGATTTTCCGTAATTCTTAAATCGAAAAGAATCTCACCACCTTCACATTTTTCATCCAATGTAGACAGCCATAAAGCCGAAGCCCCTGTTCTTCCTTCATAATCTATATCACCCGACTTAGAAGTATATAATTCTTTTGTAATGAAATTATAAAGGGTATAAAAATAACTCTGTTCTATGGGCGACAAGGCAGCAATTTGCTTACTCACCGCATCGATCTGAGGATATAAATAGCGTTTCCACAAGACATTGTCCAAACCCCGTTCATTCAATACTTGCGGCTGAATATCCTGCAGACACTGCGCAGTATAGCTAGGACTGTTTCGCAATTGAATACCATATTCGTTAGATACAATACGATTCCGTACATCCATCACCCTGCGTACCATAGCCCACGAGGGCCGTGACGGATACAACAGGGGATAACGGGTATAAAGCAGATACGCTTTCACTCCACGATGGTCTTTTCCCATAGAATACTCCAGCACTGCCTGATAGAGCAACATCTGCACTTTATTGTTTTCCTTCGGTTCTATCTTGCCACGTATAAGGTATTCATCGGCCTTGCCCGACTTCATTTCAATAAAGGAAGTCATGTCACGCTGCATATAGTCCAATCTTCCCTGCAGCCCTAAAGCCTCGCAGATATAAGAAGGTTCCAGCACAGCATCCTCTTTATCCAAATCATAACCTGCCTCACGAAAAGTCTGCTGTACGGTTTGGCGGATATGTTCAAAATGACGTTGACAGTCAGAAAAAAACTCCCGTTCTTTCTGTACATCACGCAAATCGGCACAAGCAGCCAGTTCGATAGGATATTTCTGAAAGGCTTTGCGCATGCAGCTCAGATAATCCGGGTTCTCTTTAGAGTAAATCCACTCATCCAAAAAGAGGTTGGCTATATTACCTAACAGCAACGGACGTGTATTATCAGGCATTTGCAAGCGTGAAAGAACATAATTGGCAGGGTGATGCCCATATTCGCGAAAACACTCGGCTAATGAACTGATATCAATCAGATAATCGGGTTCCAGAATGATGAAGGAAGGAGTCAACACTCCCTTGGCATCCACCGATACATCTAATAAATTCACCTGAGCATTCTTCCAAAGCAGACTGCATGTAATGGCAAACTCCTCATTTACCTGCGGAACTCCATAACGTACTTTCAGTAATTCATCGCATACAGATTCAGTAGGATACACATAAAGATAGGTATCATCGGCATATTGAAAACATACGCGCATACGCCTCACCTGACGACAGCCTACATCAGCCACGCGATACGTAGCATCGGCTACAGGAAGAAGGTGATATAGCTTTTCCGGAATAACTGCACCGCTAAGTTTACGGATAAAGAAAGCTACTGTTTTTACATCGCGCAACAACTGCTCACGAGTAGGTTCCAACTGACGGTTCAGCACTTCATTCGAAGTAAGACGAACAGTATGAAGCCTGTTTTGTTCTACGATAGTCAACCCTATCTTAGAAGCAACAAAACTGATACGAGCAGCTAAATCGGTCATCTGCAAACTACTCTCAGCCATCTGCGTCCTACAGGCATATTCCAATAAGCCTCGTAATTGCCGATAGGCGCTTCTTACCGACAGTTCATCGTCGGTAAGAAGCGCCTTCAACAAGTCGAATGCCTCTGTTACCTCAAGACTCATGGTCCTCCTTTTTCTTAATCATCCAAATACTCATTTCATATAAGAAATATAACGGAATGGCCACTACAGCCAATGTAAAGGGGTCACCGGTAGGTGTTATCACTGCTGCGGCAATCACTATCACCACAATGGCATGCCGGCGATACGTACGCAATGTTTCTCTGGATACTATTCCAAGCAAGGATAAAAGCCACGTAACCAGTGGCAACTCGAATGCCACCCCCATACACAGCACCAGCATCATAAAATTATCTATATATGAATTCAGAGAAATCTGATTCTCTATCAAATCACTCAATTGGTAAGTAGACAAAAAGCGCAATGTCAACGGATATACCATGAAATACCCCAAGAGCACCCCCATAAAGAACATCACCGTGCCAAGAGCTAACGCCTTCCTTACCCCTTTCCGCTCATTCGGATAAAGTGCCGGTTGAATAAAAGCCCAGACTTCATAGAACAGGTATGGCATAGCCGTTACCACCGACAGCCAGAAAGCTGTAGACAGATGAATGAAGAAGGGAGCAGCCAAATTGATATTAATGAGCTTCACTTCAAACTTCTGTGTAAAGAAGTCACCCTCCAGCTGTAGCCATGTACCGATTTGCTTCAACCATTCATAAAAGATAAAATCATCATGGCAGGGTGCCAGGATAATCTGATCGAACAGATAAGGCATAGCGAGAAAATATCCCACAGCTAATACCATCCACACTCCAAGTACTTTAAAGAGTACCCGCCTCAACTCATCCAGATGTTCCCAAAAGGTCAGTTCTTTCTCTGCCACGTCTTTACTTCTTCTCGTCTAAATCTTCTTTTGCTTTGTTTAATTCCTCCTTAGCCTCATTGACACCTTCTTTAAAGCTTTTCACACCCTTACCGAGGCCTCTCATCAGTTCAGGTATTTTCTTACCGCCAAACAACAGTAAAATAACCAACAAAATAATAAGCCATTCTGAACCGCTAGGTAATAATAACAGTTTAAACATAATACAAATGAATAATTCAATAAATAATTAGGTTGTTAATAACATTTATAGTTTTCAATCTTGGAAATAGACCCTTTTCACCCGGGTAGAGATACTAGTAAGTATCTCATAAGGAATGGTTTCAAGAGTATCAGACAGCACTGTAATGGGCAAATGGTCTCCGAAGATTTCTACCGAATCTCCTTCTTTGCAATCAATGCCGGTTACATCTATCATACATACATCCATGCAGATATTGCCCACATACGGAGCCTTTTGGCCGTTTACCAGGCAGTATGCATTTCCGTTCCCCAGATGACGGTTCAATCCGTCGGCATATCCTATAGGAATGGCAGCAATGCGGGAATCGCGAGTCAGACGCCCTTTCCGGCTATACCCTATAGTATCTTCCTGAGGAACGTCACGAATTTGCAGAATCGTGGTTTTCAGCGTGCTGACGTTGTGCATAATGGAATTATCGAACGGATTGATACCATACAGGCCGATACCCAGCCTTACCATATCGAACTGAGCTCCGGGAAAACGTTCTATACCAGCTGAATTACAAATATGCCGCAATATCTTATGAGGGAATGCCTCTTGCAGCAAAGCAGAGGCAGCTTCGAAAGTTTCAATCTGCTTACGGGTAAAATAATCAAACTGGGAACCGTCGCTGCCTACCAAGTGAGAGAATACGGAACGTACAATGACTGCATTCTGCCCCTTCAGGCGTTCTATCAACTGAGGTACATCTACAGGCGCAAATCCCAAGCGATGCATCCCTGTATCTAATTTTATATGAATAGGGAAATTAGTAATGCCTTCTTTTTCAGCCTCTCTAACCAAGGCATCGAGCAGATGAAAACTATATACTTCCGGTTCCAGTTTATGATCGAACAGCGTTTTGAAAGCTGTCATCTCCGGATTCATAATCAGAATATTCGTCTTGATACCTGCCTTGCGCAGCTCTGCTCCTTCATCGGCCACTGCTACTGCCAAATAATCCACATGATGTTCCTGCAATGTTTTGGCTATTTCATACGAACCTGCTCCATAGGCCGATGCCTTAACCATGCACACCATCTTGGTTTCAAGCTTCAAATAACTGCGGTAATGATTCAGGTTCTCTACCATTGCTCCCAGATTTACTTCCAGAATCGTTTCATGCACTTTCTTCTCCAAAATCTCGGTCAATGCATCAAATCCGAACTTCCGGGCACCTTTTATCAGTACTATTTCATTCTCCAGTTTCAAATCTCCTCGTTGCACAGCATGTATCAGCGAGCAAGTATCGGGAAAAAACACTTTTTCCATACCAAAACGATCGGCAGAAGCCGAAATCTCGCTTCCCACACCAATCAGTCGTTCTATACCGCGACTGTTGGCCAACTGCGCCACTAAACGATAGAGCGTGGAAGTATTCTGACCGGTTTCTAAAATATCCGACAAAATCAATGTCCGTTTCAACGGAGTATGCGCCTCTTCTCCACCTTCACTGACCAAGGAGCGTCTATACAGAAAATCCAAAGCAATATCCAAGGCTCCTAAATCACTGTTATAACTATCATTGATCAGCAGACAATTATTCTTTCCCTCCTTCACTTCCAGCCGCATGGCAATAGGCTCCAGACGAGACATCCGTTCGGTAATCTGTTCGGCCGGCAGCATCAGATACAGGCAAGCAGCCAGACAATTCAACGAATTTTCAATTGAAGCATCATCAATAAAAGGCAGAACAAAGGAATTGTCCATATCCAAATAGCGATAAGATACCCGCGTACAATTGTCCTGTTTCTCCACCTTACTGATGTATAACGGACGCTCCATGTCCTTTCTGCTCCATGCTATTTCTCGAGCCGAAAGCATCGATTTTGCCACACAATTACAAATAAATTCATCATCTCCATTATAGATGACTACATCACAATCCTTGAACAAAGAAAGTTTCTCCATGCATTTTTCCTGCATGGAATAAAAATTTTCCTGATGCGCTCCACCAATATTGGTCAAGATGCCTATGGTAGGTTTAATAATATTCTGCAAGGCACGCATCTCTCCAGGCTCGGATATACCTGCTTCGAAGATAGCCAATTCCGAAGAATCATCCATTTGCCATACCGACAGAGGCACTCCAATCTGTGAATTATAGCTGCGTGGCGACCTCACAATTTGCCTGTCGGCACAAAGCAATTGGTGCAGCCATTCCTTTACAATGGTTTTTCCATTGCTCCCGGTAATCCCGATAACAGGTATCTGGAACTGTGTTCTATGTAATTCTGCCAATTTCTGCAATGACTTCAACGGATGAGAAACCACTAAAAAATTAGCCAACGGATAATGCGTCAGTTCACCCGCCTTTTTCGATACCCATTCCTCGCTCACCACAAAATTCCGCACCCCACTTTCATACAATTCACTTATATAACGTGCTCCATCGTTCCGCTTGGTGGCCAATGCGAAAAACAGCGTTTCTTCCGGAAAATTCAACGACCGACTGTCAGTAAGTAGCCAATCTATTGTAGCCGTAGCGTTTCCAATACGCTTGGCTCCTATCATTTCTGCTATATATTCAATCTCGTACGACATATTTCTCTTTCTATTTCGAAATCTAAGTACGGACATTTTCTGTTAAGTTGGTTAATTTTTAACACAATTTGTCCTAAAAAACGCTTATACCCTTCCGATTCAGGATGAAAAGGTTTATGTTCCAGCATTTTTTCCACCTCCAGACATTCCTGCATCAACTTCCGGGTATCGGCTGAAAACACCTCTTCTATCAGCCGCTGCCATATATATTCTACAGCTACTTCAGAAGGATGCACCATATCAGCGGCATAAAAACGGTAGTCACGCAATTCATCTATCAATAATTCATAAGCCGGAAAATAGGCTATACGTTGCGGATAGCGCTGCTGCAACGTATCGACTGCCAATAATAGAGTAGCCTTACTCAGCTGATTGGCATGCAGACCATCTCGTATGTGTCTGATGGGGCTGATTGTAAACAATATGTTCAGAGAAGGGGATTGTTCCCAAAGCCTATTCAGCAAGGCGTCATATTCGCACACTATTTCATCTACAGATAACATGCGGCGCACGAATGTACGTTCGGGTAGTTTGTGACAGTTACCTACCACACGGCCGGTATCCTTTTCTTCGTATACCCACGCCGTGCCCCAAGTGAGCAGCAATCCTGTCAATTCATGCATTTCAGCACTGGCCCTCTGCAAACGGCTGTTGATACGCAGCAAGGTTTCATCGGCCGAAGATGACGAAAAATCGCCATGATGCATAGCACTGTGCCACAGACCACCAGCAAAATACAAATCTTTTTTCTCGTAGCTTTTCTCCCCGGCTATTTCCTTCAAGGCCGTAGCTATGGATAAAGGATTGTATAATACTCCATACGGATTCGTATCGCAACGGAATTTGCAGGCTTCCAGACGTTTCCCTATATGTGTAGTAAAACAAGAGCCCAATAGCATCAATCCATCGCGATGGCTCCACTGCGGCAGTTTCGCCGGCATCTCTACTGAAGTAAATAAATTCATGGATTTCAGATTTTCTGCAAACATACGAAATCTTGGTCAATTTAAAAAGAAATACGGAAACGCGTCCACCCATCTTCATCGGTACGCAAAGAAAAGCTGCATCCATGCCTGGTCAGCACTTCGCGAATAAAGACCAACCCGATACCTTGTCCATGAGGCTTGGTAGAGAAAAAGGGAGTAAATAAACGTTCAGCCGTCTGCTGGTCGATACCCGAACCGTTGTCAGCCACTTCAATGAGAGCCGGTGCCACAGTACGCACCCGGATGATACCTTCCTGTCCGATGCTCTCGGCTGCATTCTTAAGAATATTCACCAAGACCTGCTCCATGAGTGCCGCATCCAAGGATACGGCATCTATTTCTTCGCCATACTCACACTGCAATTGAATATTACGGTCGGCACACATACCCTCCATGAAACGCACACAGGCAGCAACCAACTCATTCAGCGGATAAGGCACCCTCACAGGCTCTGGTATCTTCACCACATCGGCAAAACGGGTGATAAAGCGACTCATGGAATAACAGCGTTCCACACAGACCTGCATCACTTCACACATCTCCTTCATTGTTTCCTCGCTGGCCAAAGTCTGTTCCAGCGTATCCAGTGTAGAGGTGATGCCCGCCGTGGTATTATTCACCTCATGTGCTATCATGCGAATAACCTTCTCATAGGCTTTTTTTTCGGCCCTCATCACTTCATCGGTCATCCGTTCTATCAAATAGAAAGGGTGATGGAATCCCTGGTCAATGAAATATGTATGTGTACATTTATATACATTGGCATCGCTCAAACGCACTTCCCGGGTTTCTTCCAATTTCATTTCATCCAAAGCCTGTGCCAAGGGAGTAGCTATTTGAGAAAGGTGCTTTCCCAATGCTATATTCATGGGAATCCGTAACATGCGGGCTGCAGCCGGATTGAGTTGAGCCACTTCTGCATTGAAATTCAAGATAATCACTCCCATGGGCGATGCCTGTATCACCAAATCCAGGAAATGATTCTGTTCGCGCAGACGCAACCGTTCCTGTTTTAGCTGACTCATCATCCGGTTGAACACGTCTACTATACGGTCGGCTTCATACTGTCCCACCCGGCTCAAGCGACTGCTGAAATCCTGTTCGCGCAGCAAGTCCATTCCGAAATCAATGCTGTGCAAGGGTTTCAGCAGACGATGATGAAAGAAAACCAGATACACCAGAATAATTCCTATCCACCCTTCCAGCAACAAGAGATATTTCACTGACCCGGCTGGAACTACATACAAGATGCATCCACCCAATACAAGAAGCAGTCCCACCAATATGATAAACAGAAATCGAATACGCACAAGATGCAAAAATTACCGGTTTATACTTCCATTACAGGCTATGTCATATTTTTCCAGCCTGCGGTAGAGAGCCGCCCTGCTGATGCCTAATGCCGCAGCCACCCTGCTGAGATTTCCTTTATGTATCTCCATAGCCTGCAGAATGGTATGCTTTTCTACCTCATCCAGCGTCCAGCCCGATAAGGAAGAGACTCCCCCCGCCCTCATATCCTCTACAGGGCGCAGATAACAGGCATCAAAATCGGACGCTTGCAACAGGCTTTTACTGCTCATCAGCAACGTACGCTCCACCAGATTTTTCAATTCACGAATGTTTCCCGGGAAAGACAGACGAGCCAAGAACTCCCATACATCAGCAGCAAACTCTACCCGTGGCAAACCATTGATGTCAGCTAGTTTATCGGCAAAATGCCGAGCCAATAGAGGAATGTCTTCCCTACGCTCGCGCAAAGCCGGCAGGTGTACAGTAATCAGATTGATTCGATAAAAAAGGTCTTCGCGAAAAGTGTGTTCTTTGACCATCTGCCGCAGATCCGCATTAGTGGCCGACACCACCCGTACGTCTACCTTACGCGGCCTGCTGTCGCCCAGTACTTCAAATGTCTGGTCTTGCAGCACCCGCAACAGTTTCACCTGGCACGACAAATCCAACTCACCGATTTCATCCAAGAAAATGGTACCTTTATCAGCACATTCAAACCGCCCCTGACGGTCGCTCACGGCATCGGTAAAAGCTCCCTTCTTATGGCCGAACATCTCACTTTCGAACAGACTCTGCGAGATTCCTCCCAAATTCACTTTTACAAACGGATGTTCCGCACGCATACTGTTGAGATGCAAGGCCTCAGCTATCAATTCTTTGCCTGTGCCACTTTCACCCGTAATCAAGACCGAAGCATTGGTACGGGCTATGCGGGCCACCGTATGCAGCACCTCGGTCAGTCCGGCCGACTGCCCGATGATATGGCTGCGTTCCAGTCCTTCTGACACCGACGAAGAAGCAACGGAGGCAGCCGAAGCAGAGAGTTGCAAAGCTGTTTCTATACGCTGCAGCAACGTAGCATTATTCCAAGGCTTGGTAATAAAGTCGAATGCTCCAGCCTGCATGCCTTGTACAGCCAGCTGGATACTTCCCCAGGCTGTCATCAGAATGACCGGTACCTCAGGCCGGAACACTTTGACTTGCTTCAGTAAAGTCAGTCCCTCCTCGCCCGAAGTAGAGAGTGTAAAATTCATATCCATCAGAATCAGGGCAGGCGCCTCTGTCCGCACCACATCCAGCGCTTCCTTGGGGCATGTCGCCGTACTCACCTCATAACCAGCCCGTTTCAGCATGAAGCATAGCGAAGTGCGCACAACATTATCATCATCCACTATCAGTATCATACTCATCTGTACATGTTTATCGGATTTATACTGCAAAATAAGCAAATTATATGGAAATAACCTCTTATCTTTTCACGATTTCTTCAAAATCAGCTTCCAGCTCTTCGTTTCGTTCAAAGTCCCACAAAGTCAGGCTACGTATCTGATAGAAATAATTCCAATAATAATACAGTTCAGAAATGTGTTTCTGCCTGGCCTCGTCTTTGGATTGCTGTGCATCGTTCAAATCGAGCGTACTGATTTTCCCTATCATAAAAGTTTCCACACTGGTACGATAACGCTTCTCTGCAATGGCATCTGCCTCCTGAGCAATGCTCAACTGCTGAGCCTGGTTATTGAAGTTTTCCACCAAGAGAAAGACATCTTGATTAAAATCCATCTGTTCCTGGCGGATTTTCGACAATACTACTTCACGGTTACTCTTGGCCACACGCACCTTTCCACGTCGTTTTCCCCAATCCAAAATCGGAATTTTCACTCCTACTTGTACTATCTGATTATCCACCAGTCCGCGATAAGAAGATGATAAATTACGAGCCTGTCCGGTATAACCGATGCTGGCAAACAGGTCTACACTCCGCAGATTACCGCGAGCCGTGGCCACCGCATAGTCGGCCTCCAGTTGTCGGCGGCGGATATTCTGTGCAAAAGAATTCCGTTCCAATGCCTTGTTCAATACCTCCTGATACAAGATTTCCACATCGGGCACCGAGGCGGGAATCACCGGAACCAGATTCTCCTGTTCAGACAACCCTAAAAAAGAGCGAAGCTGAAACATTTTGGCATTCAGATTACTCATGGCCGATGTTACATCTGCCTTACCCTGCAGGGCATTGAGTTTCAGTTGCAGCAAGTCATTTTCAGAAATCTGCCCCATTTTCCGTTTGGCCTGAGCCACCTCGTACAGCCGATCGGCATTTGTCTTATTCTGTTGCGAAGTCTGCAAAGTTTCTTTGGCCAACAACAATTCAAAGAAATACGTAATGGTTTTCATAGTCACCTGTTCGGTAGCTGAGATGAAAGTAGCCTTGGCCTCGGCATAACGCACCGGCTCTATCCTCCGGTTCCACTTCATGGCGTTCACCCCAAAGATGGGTTGTGTCAGCTTCAGACTGACGGGCACCGACATAAACTGCCGGCTACCGTCCGAACCAAGTTCCTTGAGATAATCCAGCGAAGAAGCCAGTGAGAGTTTACCTCCCGTAAACCAGATATTCTGGTCGATAGACAGTTCGCCCGAAAGCCCCAGCATATTGCTTCGCACAAAAGAATAAGACCCGTCGGGATTTTGGTAAGCACTGTAAGACTTGCTATACTCCGGAAGCATGCCCGACAAGTTCACCTCCGGCAACAAGTCGGCCCGAAAAGTACGGTATTCCCAATAAGCCGTCTTCAATTCATTCAAAGCCACCGCCGCATCCACCGATTGCATGCGGGCCAAAGCTATGGCTTCGGGCAAGGTAATGACTCTGTCTTCACTCAAAGGCTGCTCCTGTGCCCACACGGGCAACGTAAGGAAACAAAATAAAAGGATGATTATTTTTTTCATATCAGTATGCTTTGGCCAATAAAGGACAAAGACCGTGCCAAGAGATAAAAGATGCCCTACAACATTCTCTGACGGTGAAGGCCAACAGTAAAGTGTCCGCTTTTGAACACTTCCGTTGTTCAAAAGCGAACAGCGCGCCGGTGAAGGATTCATCCTATGCATATTCACTGTGCAGAGATAGCCGGTGAAAGATGACAGGAAGAATAGAAACTCACCCTTCACCTATTACAAGCTGATAATCAGCGTATTAAAGATGAATGGTGAAGGATGAAGGGTGCATTACAAAAGCTACAGTTAGGGAAATGGAAAGCTTATGTTTCTTACTTGAAAAGCTATAGTTTCATTATAGAAAAGCTGTAGTTTATTTCCGTAAACAATAAGTAGAATTTTCTCAATCCATGGAGTTAGAACGTTCAATCCATGGATTGGTATTTAACATTTATTTCACAAATCTACAAATACTCTTATTCTAAAGATTGTATATTTGTGTCTTTTTAAATCCAACACAATTCAAACAAAATGAAAGGTTTATTGAGAGTAAAATTAGTAACTTTGTTGATACTGTTAACCTGTACCCAACTACTAACAGCCCAACAAAAGGAAAGCACTTCTTTCCAAATTCAAGGCATCTTGCTCGACTCCATTACCCGGCAAGGAGAACCATATGCCACCATTAAAGTAGCCAGAAAGGAATCTCCGCAAAAAGCTGTCAAGATGCTGGTGTCGGACATGAACGGCAAGTTTAAAGAACGCGTTCCCGGCAGCGGCTCCTTTCTGCTGACCATCACTTCGGTGGGCCGAACCACTATTACCCGACCCTTTACCGCCAGCCAAGGAGAAAAACTGATAGACTTTGGTACGATGCTGGTATCGGATGCTTCGAACGAATTAGGACAAATCGAGGTGGTGGCTCAGAAGCCGCTGGTAAAAGCGGATGTAGACAAAATAGAATACAACATTCAAGACGATCCAGACTCTCAATCGAACTCTCTGCTGGAAATGCTGCGCAAGGTGCCTCTGGTAACCGTAGACG
Organism: uncultured Bacteroides sp.; assembly: GCA_937890825.1. GTDB lineage: Bacteria > Bacteroidota > Bacteroidia > Bacteroidales > Bacteroidaceae > Bacteroides. The sequence goes on from CALADS010000089.1 coordinate 163,680, forward strand.
GCGAAGACAACATCAAGGTAAACGGCAGCAGCAGCTTCAAGGTGTACGTCAACGGACGGCCAAACAACATGATGAGCAATAATCCTACAGAAGTGCTGAAAAGTATGCCAGCCAATTCCATCAAGCATATAGAGGTCATTACCAATCCGGGACCAAAATACGATGCCGAAGGCGTAGGAGGCATTCTGAACATTGTAACCGTGGGCAGCGGCATGGAGGGATATACAGCCACCTTTAGTGGAAATGTAAGCAACAATGGCGGAGGCGGCAGTCTGTTCAGCACCGTGCAGAAGGGCAAACTTACGGTCAGTGCCCGCTATAATTACGATTATAGCAAACAACCGAAAAGCCACAGTGGAGGCACCCGAACCACCCTGCCCGAACGGCTGACAGAGCACTCCTCTGACGTGCTTTATGAAAACAGCAACAAAGGCAACCACCGCTTTCATGCCGGAAGCCTGGAGGCAAGCTATGAAATAGATACCCTGCGGCTCGTCTCTATGTCGTTTGGCCTATGGGGCGGAGGTTATCGCGGCGACAGAGACGGACACCAACTAGGAAGCCATCCTTCTTTAGGTGAACTTTATGAATATGCCACCGTAGGTCGCACCAAAAACTCCTGGTTCTCTATTGATGGAGGCATCGACTATCAGCGACTCTTCCATACCCAAAACCGGATGCTGACATTCTCGTATAAAATCAATACCAACCCTTCTACATCCGACGACTATACCGACTACGTAAACAAAACCGCAGTACCCGAATGGGAGGATTTCATCCACCGCCTGACGAATCTGCATACCGACGGGAAGCAACACACCACAGAACATACGTTTCAGGTGGATTATACCACCCCTATCGGCAAGTTGCACACCATAGAGGGAGGAGTGAAATACATCTTGCGCGACAATGCAGCAGACAACGACCGCTATGAACAGACATCGGACAGCCCGGAAGCCGACTATGCGTTTGACGAAGAATACAGCTCGCACTACAAGCATCAGAACGATATTCTGGCGGCTTATCTGGGCTACGGACTGAAATGGAAAAAACTGTCGGGCCGCTTGGGCTTGCGCTACGAATTTACACATCAGGAAGTGAAATACCTGCTAGGCAAAGGAGAAGATTTCCAAAAGGACTTCAACGACCTGGTGCCATCGGCCAGTATCGGCTATCAACTGACCGACCTTTCGAACCTCCGTCTAGGGTATAACATGCGTATCTACCGACCGGGTATCTGGTACCTGAACCCCTATCTAGACGACAGCAACCCCAGCAACCTGTCGCAAGGTAACCCGAATCTGAACAGCGAAAAGAGTCATAACCTAAACTTGAGTTACAGTAACTTCACCCAGAAGTTCAATCTCAACGTAGGTATCCACTATTCGTTCACCAACAATAGCATAGAACATGTAAACACCTTGATGCAAGATACGGAAATACCGGGATTGCAAAACCCCACTGGCAAAGAGGTACTCTACAGCACGTATTATAACATGGGAAAGAACCGCACGGTAGGGCTGAATGGCTACATCAACTGGAATGCCACTTCCAACACTCGCCTGTATCTCAACATAAACGGAAGTTATGTATATATAAAGGGAGCAGAGAATCTGAAAAACGACGGCTGGACAATGTTTGCTTTCGGCGGCATCCAGCAAACACTTCCCAAGGACTGGCGCATCAGCCTCAACCTGATGGGACAGACTCCCTGGATTATGCTGCAAGGAAAAGGCAGCCGTTTCTTTGACTATAGCCTGAGTGTGAACAAGTCTTTCTTGAAAAAGCGGCTTACCTTATCTGCCTATGCCAGCAACTTCTTCAAGAAGTACAAGCGTAATTCCTCGCACCTGGAAGATGTGAACTTTGTGCAAAACAGCTACAATCGCTACACCCGGCAACGCTTCGGCTTCAGCATCAGCTACCGCATCGGCGAACTGAAGGCCAGCGTGAAAAAGGCGACACGCTCTATCAGCAACGACGACGTGAAAGGCGGCGAAGGTAGCGGTGGCGGCGAAGGCCACTAACCCTACAGACAGAAGAGGTATAGAAATACCTGCTATAAAGACTATCCCCCGGTTACCAACAAGGGCAACCGGGGGATAGTCATATCTGTCGGCATCCACCCTACAAAACTCCTTTTGAGCTAGGCAGTTCATAATGATAGATATCGCGCTTCACAGCCATCTTTACGGCACGTGCCAATGCCTTGAAAATTCCCTCTATCTTATGGTGTTCATTCTGCCCCTCGGCCCGAATGTGAAGATTCATCCGAGCAGCATCGCTCAGCGACTTGAAGAAATGCAAAAACATTTCCGTGGGCATATCGCCAATCTTTTCACGACTGAACTCTGCCTGCCACACCAGCCAGGGACGTCCGCCGAAATCCAGGCACACCTGACAAAGGCAATCATCCATAGGCAACGCATAACCATAACGCTCTATGCCCCGCTTGCTGCCCAAAGCCTGATACAGACATTCACCCAAGGCCAGTGCCGTATCTTCGATGGTGTGGTGCTCATCCACCTCCAAATCTCCTTTCACCCGAATGGTCAGATCCAGGCCGCCGTGCTTGCCTATCTGTTCCAGCATATGGTCAAAGAATCCCAGCCCTGTAGCAATGTCACAGTGCCCGTTGCCGTCGAGATTCAACGACACATAAATATCCGTTTCCCTGGTAATGCGGCGCACTTCTCCACACCGTTCACCAGCAAACAGAAACTCGGCCACCTTATCCCAATCGGTTGTGGCCAGGGCGCACACCTGTTCCAGCCCGCCTGCAGCGGCAGAGCCGCCTTCGCTTTCCGCGTGCAGCAACGAGGTATCGGGCTGAAGGAAGATAGCCCTGCACCCCAAATTCCTGGCCAGTTCCACATCAGTAGGACGGTCGCCTATCACAAAGCTATGAGCCAAATCGTACTCCGGATTATCCAAATAACGCATCAGCATCCCCGTGCGCGGCTTCCGGGTAGGAGCCATATCCTGCGGCATACTGCGGTCTATACATACTTCATCAAAGGTAATTCCCTCACCGGCCAGTGTTTTCATCATCAGGTTATGAGCCGGCCAGAAAGTTTCTTCCGGAAAAGAGGGCGTGCCCAATCCATCCTGATTGGTCACCAGAACAAATTCATAATCCAGCTTGCTGCGGATAAAGCCCAAATTACGCATCACCTTGGGATAGAATTCCAGTTTCTCCAGCGCATCGAGCTGATAATCCACAGGAGGCTCTATGACCAGGGTTCCATCCCGGTCTATAAACAATACTTTCTTTTTCATCTTTCTGTCTGCATTTAATGAACACCCGGATAACGCTTCAGTGCTTCGGTCAGTTGCACGTTCTCGTCGCGTGTGCCCACGGTGATGCGCAGGCAGTTCCTACAGAGCGATACCGTGTGGCGATTGCGCACAATAATCCCCTCGCCCACCAGATACCGATAGATAGAGACCGCATCGGTGACACGCACCAAAAAGAAATTGGCATCCGACGGATAAAGCTGCACCGTACAAGGCAACTGTCGGAAAGTCTCCTCCAGATAACCTCGTTCCGTCTTCAAAGTCTTGACCCACCGCTCTACTTCATAATAACGCTGCAGCATTTCCAAAGCTTGGTGCTGGGTCAAGAGATTCACATTATACGGATATTTGATTTTATTGAATACCTCGATAATCTGACTAGCGGCAAAAGCCATGCCCAACCGGATGGCCGCACATCCCCACGCCTTGGAAAAAGTCTGCAACACTACCAAATTCGGAAACTCGTTGAGGCGCATCGTCCAGGAAGGAGATGCGGCGAAATCAATGTAGGCCTCATCCACCACCACCAATCCCTGAAAGCTGCGCAGCAGGGCTTCTATTTCGGCCGAGGAGAGCAGATTGCCCGTAGGATTATTAGGCGAACAGAGAAACATCAGTTTGGTGCGCTCGTCGGCAGCAGCCAGCATCCGGGCGGCAGTAAACTGAAACTGCTCATCGAGCAATACCGGCCGGTACTCCACGTCATTGATTTCGGCGCATACCTGATACATACCGTACGTGGGGGCAATGGCCACTACATTGTCCACCGTGGGCACGCAAAAAGCCCGAAACAGCAAATCAATGGCCTCATCGCTTCCGTTTCCCAAGAATATGCACTCAGGAGCCACCTGCTTTATCTGCGACAATCTACATTTCAACTCCCACTGCCTGGGGTCGGGGTAACGGTTGTACGGCGCATTGTAGGGGTTTTCATTGGCATCGAGAAACACCGATGCCACAGCCCCCTTATATTCATCGCGTGCCGACGAGTAGGGCTTTAATCGCCGTATGTTGGGACGCGTCAATTCTTCTATTGTTTTCATATAGACTTTAGGGTTTAAATCACTGTATTCACCGGTCTGCCTGCCGGCTTTCTTCCTCTTTCAGCGCAGCCAGCCGCACACTGACCGCATTCTTATGCGCATCCAGTTGCTCGTTGGCCGCCATGATTTCGATGGCTGGGCCGATGGCACGCAGCCCTTGCGGCTGAATTTCCTGAAACGTAATCTTACGGATAAAACTATCCAGCCCGACTCCACTGTATGCCTTGGCATACCCGTTGGTAGGCAGTGTGTGATTGGTGCCCGACGCATAATCGCCCGCACTTTCGGGGGATAAAGGCCCTAAAAACACCGAACCTGCATGAACCACCTGCTCTGCCACCGCTGCATACTCCCGGGTATGGATAATCAGGTGTTCGGGAGCATAGGCATTGGTCATCCGCAAAGCCTCGTCCATATCCTTCACCACTATCAGCCGGCTGTGGGCTAACGACTGTCCGGCTATTTCCTTACGCGGCAACCGGGCCAACTGACGCTCTACCTCCTCTTTCACCGCCTGCTGCAGTTTCCGAGAAGTGGTAATCAATATTGCCTGACTGTCTATTCCATGCTCTGCCTGACTCAGCAAATCGGCTGCCACAAAAGCCGGACAGGCGGTTTCATCGGCCAGCACTTCCACTTCCGACGGGCCGGCCGGCATATCAATGGCCACATCGCGCAGGCTTACCCACTGCTTGGCAGCCGTTACATACTGATTGCCGGGGCCAAATATCTTATATACCCGAGGGATGCTCTCCGTGCCATAGGCCATGGCCGCAATGGCTTGGATGCCTCCTGCCTTGAACACACGGTTTACCCCGGCCACCTTGGCGGCAAACAATACAGCCGGATGCACCCTTCCGTCACACCCCGGAGGCGTACAGAGTACGATTTCCCTGCATCCGGCTATCCGGGCAGGAACCCCCAGCATCAGCACCGTGGAAAACAGAGGTGCCGTGCCGCCGGGAATGTATAGGCCTACCTTCTCAATGGGTACCGCTTTCTGCCAGCAGAACACGCCCGGAGCCGTCTCCACCTTTTGTCCCACGAAGCATTGCTTTGCATGAAAAGAAGCAATGTTTTCCTTTGCCAAAAGGATAGCTTTCTTCAGTTCTTCACTCACCTGCGTCTCAGCCTCCAGCCATTCTTCTTCCGAAACCGCCAGTTGAGACAGTTCCACGCGGTCGAACGTAGCTTCATAAGCCAATACGGCCCGGTCTCCTTCGGCCTTTACCCGTGCCATAATCTGACGCACGGTATCAAACAAAGCTTCTGTATGTATAACCGGACGTTGCAAGAGTTCCGCCCACTGCGACGGTTCCGGATAAGTAATCAGTTTCATACGTTTTTCCTCCACTTAGTTATCCTACAACATCATTTTTTCGATGGGCAACACCAAGATACCTTCCGCCCCCAGCGATTTCAGTTTGCCGATAATTTCCCAAAAGCATTTCTCGTTGAGCACCGTGTGTACCGAGCACCAGTCTTCCTGAGCCAAGGGCATCACCGTGGGGCTCTTTATGCCCGGAAGCACAGCCACGATCTCTTCCAGCTTACTCTTGGGCACATTCATCAGCACATATTTCTTGTCTTCGGCTGTCTTCACTGCATTCATACGGAAAATCAGTTCTTCCAAAACGGCCTTCTTATCCTCGCTCATGTGCTTATGGCCTATCAGCAAGGCTTCCGAGCGCATCACCACTTCCACTTCTTTCAAGCGATTGCTCACCAACGTAGAGCCAGAACTGACAATATCGAATATGGCATCGGCCAAGCCAATAGCTGGAGATACCTCTACCGAACCTGTGATGACGTGGATATCAGCACACACGCCCCGCTCCTGCAGATAACGCGATAAAATAACCGGATAAGAAGTGGCTATCTTCTTGCCATCAAACCAAGAAATACCCGTATAATCTATATCCTTAGGTAATGCCAGCGACAAACGACACTTACTGAAACCCAGCCTGCGGATGATTTCGGCATCTTCGCCACGCTCCATAAATTCATTTTCGCCCACTATACCAATATCGGCCACACCGGCAGCTACTGTTTGCGGAATATCATCGTCGCGCAGAAACAGCACTTCTACAGGAAAATTGGACGACTGTACCAAAAGGGTACGTTTAGTTGCATTTAATTTAATATCCGATTCTTCCAAAAAAGACATCGTTTCGTCATACAGACGACCTTTGGCTTGTACTGCAATTCTCAACATAATTTGTTTGTTTTCTGGGTGATTATCTTTCTGTATCATCGTTCTATACGGTAACCACGCATATGGTTCCAAATAGAAAACGAGACTTACTAAAAATATCAGTAAGCCTCGTTCATCCATGCCTTTATTTCTTCAACTAAACACACACATGCTTCTGCCCACCGATTATTCGTCGGGATATCGATGATGAAACTGGTATGTTAGAACATTATTCATATCAACGGTTATTTTCTACAAATATAAAGTATAGATTTCAATTATCAAAAGATTTATCACAAATATTTTATTTTTTCTTTCAGATAATCAAATAAGCCAAACATTCTTTTATAAAACCGCCACCCTCCCCATAATCACTTCGTCAGCTAGATGAAGTGATTATGGGGAGGGTTTCCACACACTTACTATCTAGGCACCGTCTTCATAAAATTCCATCTGCACACCAGCCGCATTGTCTGGAGAGCAGTCGAAACAATTATAGCCCTCCATATCCTTCCAGGGATTAATCAATTTCTTCATGGTAATGATATTTAATGAATATACATATCTATATAGTATTCCGGCAGACGCTGTCCAAGCCTTCTCCCTACCCTCTCCGTACCAAGTCCGTATCAAGTCCGAGTTATAGGACTCGGAGAAAACACGCCCCGGATACAGCGAAGCCCCGGAGAGAATCCGACAGAGAAACTGCTTGCAACAAATGCGAAAAAGTCAGAACTTAAAAGAAGCCTCCAATCCGAAGATGTTCTTATCTTTATGTTCTTCCCACTGCCGGCAGTAAAACACTTCCATATCCATGCACGACAGTACGGGAAAACTGATACCACCGCGATAGCGCATACGCACCACATCGAAATGCTCGCCTCCGTTCAATCCATTAAACATCTCTACAGAAACGTATGGTTCTATTACACAAGAAGGTAAATCATAAGCCAACTTGATGCGAGAGCGTAAACGAAGCTCATCTTTGTGTCCGTCGAGCGTATGCTGAAAGCGCTCACGCAGCGATACCTTCCAGTCTTTCCAACGGGTAGACAAAGTACCATCCAAATAATAGCGGTGTCGGATTTTCCAACTGGCAGCATCACGATTACGGTAATGCATTTCATAGCCTACCCCCAGCTTAAGGAAAGGCAACGCCTTATATTGAGTGCCCAGTTTCAACCCCCACCGGTCGGTTTCGCTTACATCATCTTTTGTACGCCATTCCACCCCTCCAGACAAGTCGAACTTCTTACTCAACTGATGCTTCACTCCCATCGTCATCCAAGTGGTATTATCTGTAGATTGAGCAGCCAGCGGCATGGCCAACATCCAACAACAAGACACTCCGGCTAGAAAAAGCTTTCTCAAACCTTTATTTTTCATAGCATTCATGATTAATTATTCCTTATGATAAAGGCACAAAGGTATAAATTTATATGAAACCACGGAGATTTCTACTACAAAAGACTAATTTTGCACCTGCAAACATTCATTATTAATCCATATTTTTATATGAAATACGAAGTGATCTGCGTCTTTCTAGGTGGAGGTATCGGCAGCGTCGGACGATACCTAATACAAATGCTCCTACATGAGCGCATACTCCCCCATCAGTTTCCTTGGTCTACTTTTTGCGTAAACATCGTGGGCAGCCTGCTTATCGGCATAGGTTATACACTTTCCTCCCATCTGAACCTCTCTGCCGAAAGCCGCCTGCTGCTCACCACTGGTTTTTGCGGAGGATTCACCACCTTCTCTACCTTCAGCCAAGACAGTGTATCATTATTGAAGCAAGGATACTACGAAACATTCGTTCTATACCTATTATTGAGTATACTTTTAGGCATTTCAGCCGCTTTTCTAGGGGCTTTTGGGGCTGAAAATGCACTTTTTTTAAAGAAATGATAAAAAAAATCGTCCAAAGTATTGCCAGTTTAAAAAAATATGCCTACCTTTGCAACGCAAAACAAAAACGGGTAAGTCCTATACGGCCAGCTCCCTTCGAATCCTCCAGGGCTTGATCGCAGCAAAGGTAGTTGGTTGTAGCGGCGCGATATAGTAAGCTTACCCACCCGCCTCTTTAGCTCAGTTGGCCAGAGCACGTGATTTGTAATCTCGGGGTC
>CALADS010000090.1 GCA_937890825.1 uncultured Bacteroides sp.
TGGGAACAATCTGATAGGGACAGTCTTTATTTAACGCTTCATTTTGGAAAGCAGATTATTCATTAGGGTTTTCTTCCGAAGCATTATATAATAAGGTGTAGAAAAAGCACTTTAGTAAGCGATAATCAAGAATTTTAGTAAGCTGGCAAAAATGCAGCTATCCCCTTGTGTATTTCAGATGAAAAAGCTATATTTGCATAACACTTGCAGAAATCAAGCGTTTATCGACGTAATCAATTGCTGAAAACGAAAATATGGTCATAGACTTTTCAATATCCAACTTCCGCTCCATTCGGGATAAGCAAACGCTTTCCTTTGAAGCGACCAACAGTACCCATCTGGAAGAGTACTTTGTGATGAAGGTCGGGAAATACCGCCTGCTGAAAATTGCCACGTTATTAGGTGCCAACGCTTCTGGGAAAAGCAATGTCTTGAGAGCGTTCTACCTGTTTACAGATTTGATGCTCCATCCATGCAAGGATAAGACCTCAGAAATCAAATACGACCGTTTTTTTCTGGATGAAGCCTGCCTGCAGCATCCTTCAGAAATGGCCGTCAACTTCATTGTGGGTGAAGCAAGATACAAGTATGAAATCATCTTCGACAACAAGGTAGTATATCATGAGGTACTGAAGTGCCAGCCCTTCTATGCCCTACGCGAACACATGGTGTATGAGCGTGAAACCAACAAAGACTCACTCGTGTCCACCATGAAATGGGGAGACAGATACCGTTCGGCTACAAACACCCGTATTCTGTCGGGCAATCTGTTGCATAACCGAACCCTCTTCGGTGCCTACCTGAACAGCAACGTGGACATTCCTTGGATGAAATCCATCTTGAACTGGATTGACGACTATTTCATGCCAATGGTCACGACCGGCGACCAGAAGCTGCAGAAGTATGTCAGCCAAAGCCTGATGGACAACCTGATAGAAAAGAGTGAGCTGGTACGCCAGTTGATGAAAGCCGACATCGGCATCAATGACCTGGTGGTGGAACAGACCAAGCGCCCGCTCAATCCCAACATGCTCGACCTCCTGCTGCACAGCGACCAAATTCCGGAAAGCATGAAGCAGGAGCTGAAGTCAGATCCTACACGGCTGGAATATGACATCCACATGAGCCACAACGGCCACCAGGGAGCTGTGGCCATGGATTACAAACAGGAATCAGGCGGAACACAACGCTATTACGAGTTGTCAGGTCTGCTGCTTCAAATCATCAAGGAGTCCCATTTCCTGGCCATTGATGAACTGGAGTGCCGCCTGCACCCCGACCTCTACCAGCATTTCGTTACCACCTACCTGCTGAACTCGCATCATTCGCAGCTGGTCTTTTCTTCCCACTTGTCCGAATTCCTGTCCGACAGAGACCTTTTCCGGGACGACTCCGTGTGGATTACCAAGAAATCAGAACAGGGAGATACGGAACTGTATTCACTGACAGACTTTGATTCTGAAACTTTGCGCGACACAACCAATCGCTATAATGCCTACCGGGCAGGCCGATTGGGCGGTATTCCGCACTTGGGAGATACCTACGTTTCATTTAGCCAAACGAAAGAGTCATGAGAAAGATCAATCGACGCAGTGCAGAGAAGTCCATTGCCGTTATCATTGACGGCAAGGATGAAAAATGGTACCTGGAAACGGTGAAGGAGCATTATCCCAACATGGCTATGAAAAAGGCCACCATCAAGCCAGACCTGCCTCAGAAGAAGAGTGTAGAAGAGCTGTTCGCTTTGGCGCAACAAAAACTTGCTATGGAATCCACTCAAGTCATTCTCATTCTGGATATGGACAGCATCATTAAGGACAATCAGGAGTTTGAGCGTTTCAGAGTCTATTACGAGAAGTATCTGAAATCCACGCAAGGTACCCTGACTCCAAGGGAAAAAGCCAAATACGGATGGATGAACAACCTGGTGCTCATCGTAAACACCCCCTGCCTGGAGTTCTGGTATCTGCTTCATTTCAAGTTCTTCCCGGATTTCAGCGCCATGGAGGCAACTCTGAGGAAGCAACCTGGATTGGAAGGATATGACAAAAGCGAAGGCTACTACAAGAAATCCCCCAATATCTACGATCGGCTGGGCGGAGAAGAAGGCATTCGGATGGCACGTAACCATGCTATACCTTTCTCATTGGAGGAAGCCAAGTCAAAGGGCATATCTGAAATGAACAAATTCTTTGAGATTTTCGAAAAATGACCCTTAGCAGGCAACAAGGTTATAGAAAGAGTTGAGTCACTAAAATTGCAAAAGCGACAGGCGGAATTTCCGAACCTGTCGCTTTTGCTGTTATATGCCAGAGGAATTGCCTAAAAGTTTAATTATTGCTGCTCACCAATCAAGGCAATTCAATCAGTCGGATAAAAAAATGATAAAACTATTGATTCTTATTTTTAATGCTTATATTTGTAAATATCATGCAAATATAACACTATAAGAATGTGATTTTACAATTTAAAGTCAAAAACTACCTCTCAATAAGGAAAGAACAAACATTGAACTTTACAGCTTCGGCTGACAAGACCTATGAAGAATATGCGGTGGTAAAAATCAA
>CALADS010000091.1 GCA_937890825.1 uncultured Bacteroides sp.
CAGAGCGATGAGAGCTTGCTCTCAAAAGCTATGCTGAGGTGCAGCCTGACTTCGCTATTGCAAAGATACAACGCGCACACCCCGAAATCCAAATTTTTTCGTCGCCTAATATCGCACCACGAAAATTTTCCACACCCTAAAATCAGCATCGAACCCTTTATCTACGGGCACTTCCGCGCATTTTCCACACGCGAAAAAAAATGAAATCGGGATATAACTTTTTATCTCATGCTGATTATCAAAACGTACGAAGCAGCAATGCTATGCCTCACCTAAATGCTACTATTCCACACCTATTTACTACTGACCCAAGGTTTACGCAAAACTCTACAGAACAATAATAAAAGCCAGAATTTCTGTCTGTACGAATAAAAAAAATGCGACTTCAATGATTCCCATCATCGAAGTCGCCAATATGCGGGTCACCTTTTGGGTGTTTCCCTCATGAGCAAAGACACTACTCGGAAATGCCTAAAGCTCGATAATTCTTTCCTTAACAACCTTCTTACCCGAGTATCTATTTTAACCTATCTATGAATTCTAACTCAGTATGTGACGCTATGTAACTTAATACAAGCAGCATGAAACCAGACCTGCAACGGGGTTGGAAGCAAAACAGGGAAACTTGCATCGAATTGGTAAAGGAGCATTTAAGCCTCAGCACCGTCAAACGGTGTTCCTTGTTACCAGGTGTTCATCTAATCTGAAAGTGCGCCTGATTTCGATGCGTGAAATAGTTTAGTTTTGTCTTCGTGTTTTGTGTTGGTTAATGAGTGAGTCACCTCAAGGTTTCCCAGTCTGAGCGATGCTGTTCTCTGCTTGCCCTAACCGCGTCAATGTCTATATATATTGTATAGACGATCTGAAGACAGCGCGAAAAAATGTATTTAAAATGAGCGGTGCGAATGTATCGCTGTTTGCTTGATTTTAGTTACATTTGTCATGGCTATTGCCAGACCGCATAACTGTCGTTTCATTTTCACGATGCAAAATTATGCAGTTTTCCGCTACCAAGCGCCTACTTATGTTGCATTGGTGTGTAATTTTTGAGCAATACAACATTTTTACTATTAAATACATCATTTTTACAAGCTACTCCCTGATTTTGCACAATAAACGACCGAAATAATCAAAGTATCGCATCTATTTTTCTACTTTTCTACCAATCGAAAACTCCGATTTTTTGCATAAAATGGACCTTAGCGAAGAAACCGGACGTTCTTTTCTTGGTGCATGACACATATTATTTTAAGCACACGCAGGATTTCAGTTCACAGTATTCTTGCGGATTATACCTCTGCCACGAATCATGGGCGTAACGAGCATTCTAAAAACGAACCATTTTTTTGACATACACTTATACCTATTCCACAAAGTATAATCTCCAATCACTTTGAACCGAAAAACATTTCACTGCTTCTTGCGTACAAAGCAGATTTAATATATAGGTAAATAAGCACAAAAATAAACAATTCGCCTCGACCTTCATTTCAAAGCGAGAATAGCGTACGTGAAACCTACTTTGATGTTTTCCTGCAAACGCCAATTATCAGTAATTCCGAATTGCTTAAAACTAGCTCGGAACTAATTCAAACAAGCTCGGAACTAATTTCAACAAGCTCGGAACTAATTTTGGCAATCGCGGAGCTATTTTTGACGATAGCCCATCGCGTAGTTCAAACAATGGCAAGCAGATGAAAAATTACGATGTTATATATATTACCACACACCCTACCCCATTTTATCATAACCCCATGCTTCGACCTGAGTTTACACCGCACACTCAGCATAATAATTCATAGACCCCAACAATTAGTTACACAATCTCACCTTCATCCCTAAACCCTTCGCTTTTCTGCACACCGCAAAAAACACCACAAATTACCACGCGCACCCGCCTTACGCGCCTGCCAAACTCCCCCATTTCGACCTAAAAGAAGAAAAATCAAAGTTTTTTCAAAAAAAATCCACAAAACATTTGGTCAATTCCAACAGACGTAGTATCTTTGCACTCGCAAACCACAACCAAGGCCTATAGCCAAAGTTTAGGAGAGATGGTAGAGTGGTCGATTACAGTAGTCTTGAAAACTACCGTACCGAGAGGTACCGGGGGTTCGAATCCCTCTCTCTCCGCTGAATCAAAAACGAAGGACTTCACAAAAGCCTTCAAAAAGTCATTCAAAGCACCGTATATCAGCTGATTACGGTGCTCTTTTATTTTTGCGCCCCAACAAGGTGAAGGCCTGAATGTAGGGTTTAGCCTTCAAAGTTCGGTCATTATTTGCTACATTTACTGCTACACTTTGAAGACCCCTCAAAAAAATGTAGCAGTGACCGAAAAATGAAGCCCATTTTGAAGCCTATAAAATCATTGATTCATAACTGATTATGTAGAACTTTGTAGCCATGGTGCTACATTAAATTTGAGTCGTTATGAGAATGATTTTTAAAGTGTCGTACTATGTACGTTCAAACTACGAAAACAAGCAGGGAAAGTCTCCCTTGATGATCCGGATTTTCCTGAATGGTGAAATGCTGAATGTCGGTTCTTCCGGTATCTACATTGACAAGAAGCTATGGAACAATTCCACCAACCGGGTAAAGGGGCGTGGAAGCGAATCCTTGAATCTGAATGCCCAGTTGGACAACATCTCAAATTCGCTGCAGATGATTTTCAAGAAGCATGAATTTGACGAAGACCTGACCCTTGACAAAATCAAGAGTATCTTTTTAGGCAAGAACAAGGTCAAGACTACGTTTGTCGAGTTCTACGACAAGTATCTGGAGGACATCAAGGCTCAGGTTGGTGCAGGGAAAAGCATTGCTTTGTATCACAAATATTCGGCAGCCCGAAGCCATTTTGTGAATTTCCTCCATGCCAAATACGGCAGAAAGGATCTCATGCCGGGTGAACTGACGCATCTGATTATCCATGATTTTGAAATATACCTGAAGACCGTAGTTTCCCTGAAGTCAAATTCGGCTACCAAGACGCTCAAATTCTTCAAGACCGTGGTCATCTTTGCCCAGAAGTGCGGCGTGATGACGCACGACCCTTTCTTGAACCACCACTTTCACCTGGAACCGGTGGATCGGGGTTTTCTTACGGATGAAGAAATACAGCGCATCATGCAGAAAGATTTTGAGATACCCCGGCTTGAAATGGTGAGGGACGTTTTTATCTTTTCCTGTTTCTGTGGGCTTGCCTACATCGACGTGGCTCACCTGACGCAGGAAAATATCATCACCCTTGATAACCGTCCGTGGATTATCATCAACCGTCAGAAGACCAATGTGCAGAGTAATATCCCTTTGTTGGAGATACCTCAAATGATTCTTGACAAGTATAAAGGAAAGACTAAAGACAACAGGCTGCTTCCAGTCCTGTCAAATCAAAAGATCAATGCTTATCTCAAAGAGATTGCTGACCTTTGTGGAATCAAGAAACGTCTCAGCTACCACCTTGCACGTCATACGTTTGCAACGATGTTGCTCAGCAAGGGTGTTCCCATTGAGTCCGTTTCAAAGATGCTGGGACATACCAACATTAAAACAACACAAATCTATGCGCGTATCACCAACAAGAAAATTGAGCAGGATATGATGCAAGTTGCCGACAAGTTTGATGGCTTCAAAAACTGTTTCATCAATTAACCGACTTGCTTCAGTTCAATCCTTACTTCGAGGGAAAAGACCCGTTACACCTTTACCAAGCCGTATCATTCCAACAGGAAGATACGGCTTTTTCCATATTGTACCTTTCCTCATGCCACTTTTATCCGTCCGAATGCTGCCGGAACAGATTGCCGGAAATAACCAGCACAAACGCAAGCGTCACCAGCTTCCATATCAAGACGAAAGTTTTCTTTACCAGCCATAATGCCAACCGCAGCATTACGCGAATAAGCCAAAGTGCCAACCGTATCAGCAAACCGATAAGAATGCAGACCGGCAACATATATATAAGGAGTAAAAGTTCAAACATGGTCATCTGTTTTTAGTTATAAAAAATCTCTGCCGAGGTAGATTGTTATTATCAAATATACTAAAAATCAATGAGATACGCAAGAAACCATCTGTATTTTATTCGTGTCAATACATGTTTTTTCAACCTCATTTTCTGCATTTTATGACCATGAACTCGGTGCTTGTCAAGCATTGTCATCCTGCAACTTTGAATACCATGCTGATATGCCCGAAGTTTTGAATGTCCAGAATGTGTAGGTTCTACAATACGATTACACCTTATTCTTCTTTTCCCTTTGGGTTCAGTTCCATAATAGCCGGTACCATTGTTCTTTTTCTCCTTCTATCACAGAACGCATGTTTACAGATTTTCATTGCTGAATGCTCTTTTCCTTGTGCTGTCATGGCTATTTGGATGATAAGCAAATATAAACATAGGTTGAATAAAGACTGATGCCATAGCTATATATCCTATTGTCTTTCAGCTAATGCTCACATGGCAATATGATTGCACATTCTTCTGTTTACAGATTTGTTGTTCCTCTGTCTCTTGTTTCACTCATTATGAAAACTGTGCAACACCAATCAAACAAGCGCAGGATGATACAGCCATGTAACTGGCATGCCTCCGACAGCTAAACTTCAAACCTTGTTTCTATAGCCACATGAACAACCGTCAGTTTCTACTTCATGCTTCGTGAACATTTCACCATGATATAGATGAACAAGGAGTCAATGAACAGGAACTTTGTAAACCTTTGAATGCAAGTCCCAGAATGCTTGATACACAGGTGAATTTGACAGAAGATTTTCTCTCAGAAAGATGTTGTGCATTTTTGCGCTTCGCAAAATTTTGCGGTAATTTGGGTCTGAAATCATCCCGGAAGACATCGAACTGCGTTGCATATGGAGCCAAGCAAGTTGTACCCTTGTCATTACAAAACAAGTTTTGTCCTCACAAGGGTCACTTGCCGACTGCTGTGCAGCGGAGCGATGTGCATCGCTGTTTCGCTTCGCGAAAGAGGTGTCCGGGAATCCGAACAACTAAAGTCAAGGCATATGAAGAACCAACGTACCAAAGTGTTTCAGTTACGGCTTACCTCCGATGAATTGCTGAATCTGAAGGAAAAAGCCGTTCCCTACCAGTCCGTGAGCAATTATATCCGCAAAGCTGTTGAAGAATTTACCCATGTGGATGTCAAACAACAGATTGAGATGATGCAGGACTTGTGTGCATTTTACCGAAAGTTCCAGAACGAACTGTCCTGGGCTGGCAGCAACCTGAATCAGTCGGTCAGACGGGTCAACGAACTGGCGGTTGCCGGACTGCTGTCACCCGGTTATGTGAATGAAGTCTTGCTCCCTTCGATTCAGGATGTACAGAATATCTTGAAAAGGATAAAGGATGACTTGGAAACTTTGAACAACAGAACACAGCTGATTAAGTAAAGGTAAACGGATATTTTGTATTTGAGTGTGATGAATAGACTAACCTGTATCCAGTTTTACAAGCGACCGGGAATTTTAGTCTGTCTGGTCCGCAACCCCAAGTTTCATGAATCAGCAAACGAATAGATAAATCATGATAGCAACCATACTTCCCGGAAGCGCAGACTTCCATGCAGTCGGTTACAACGAACACAAGGTCTATAAAGGAGTGGCTACCCTGCTGGAGATGCAGAACTTCGGTGGACTGGATGCCTCGGAACATCCGACCGCCAAACAGCTGGTGCAATTTCTCCAGTTCTACAGTTCCCAGAACAGCCGGATTCAGAAACCGCAGTTCCATGTAGCCATTTCCTGCAAAGGCCATGAAATGTCGGAACAGCAGTTGCTTGATTTTGCGCACCGGTATCTGCAGGAAATGGGGTATGCCGAACCCGGACAACCCTGGCTCATTTATGCCCATCACGATACAGACAATACACACCTGCACATCGTTACTTCGAGAGTGTCACCCGACGGTCGCAAGATACAGCACGACCATGAACGCAGGCGCTCACAGACGGTAATTGACAAGATACTCGGTATGGACCGGCAGCAGAAAACAGACAAGGACATCGAGGCTGCCAAGCAGTACAGCTTCTCCTCCTTTGCCCAGTTCAAGGCCGTGATGGGAACCATGGGCTATGAAGTCTTCCAGAAAGACGGCAACGTCTTCGTCAAGCAAGGCGGACGAATCCAAAAGAAACTCCCCCTGACAGAGATTGAAGCCCTGTTCAAGAAAGGTTATCAGGACAAGTCACGCAACCGACAGCTGAGAGCCTATCTGAAAAAATACCGGGACGTATGTGCCAACAAAGAGGAATTGCAGAAGGAAATGAAGGAGAACTTTGGAGTGGATGTGGTCTTCTTCGGCAAGAAAGACAAACCCTATGGCTATATGCTGATAGACCATGCCAACAAGACGGTCATTCATGGGGTCAGAGTCCTTGCCGTAGAAGAACTGCTGGACTTTGCTACTCCCGAACAACGCTTTGACCGGATAGAAGTATTCATAGACCAGTTGCTGACCCTCAATCCCAAGACCACTCAGGGAGAAATCTTCCAGAAACTCAAGAAACAGCGTGCCTATATAAAGAAAGGTGTCATCTACTACGATGGCAAGAGCAGACCCTTGCCCCCTTTCATGGCCAAGGCCATTGATCGCAACAACCGCATCAGCTTCATCGAGAAGTTCCATCCGAAGAACGAAGCTGAAGTGGAAATGCTGTGCAAGGTCTTCAAGGTGGACCGGCCGGATCTGGTGGACATTTTTTCGGAGCGCAGTTCCAAGTATGCAGATGCTGTGAGCCAGTTGCATGACATCTTCAATGACCCGGAAGTGAAGTCACCGCGCAGTGCCCTCTACCAGGAGGGATTTATCATCCGTCAGGTGGACGATACTTACTATGCCGTCAACTTCAAGGAACATATTCTCATCAACCTGAATGAAGAAGGTTTCGATGTGGAACGGGTGAAGAAGAAATCCAAAAAGCAGAAGCGCCAGGGTGTGCCGTTCAAGAAGTCCAAGAAGAAGACGCTCAATCCAGTCAAGAGTTTGCAGCGGAAGTCCCATCAAGGACTGGGCAAGCTACGGAAAGAAGGTATCGGCAGTCACAGCGCCAACCGCGAATGGGAGGTTGGAAAAAAGACGAACTACGATGAGGTGGATGATGGACGTTCATTTAAACGGTAAATAAGAACGTGATTTCAATACTTTCCATTAAAATAACATATTTTCTTTCGGTTTTGAACATTTGTTCATTATCTTTGCAGTGGATAAATCAGATTTTGGAATGTCACCACGTCCTAGAAATATTCGAAAAGTAAAAAATATACCTTTGGCGTCGGGTTTTATGCCTATTGGCATTGACAAGTGCAAAGAAGTTGTTCGCTTGTACTACGAGGAATATGAGGCAATTTTTCTGTGTGATTATGAAATGAAGACACAGCAGGAAGCTTCGGAATCCATGGGAGTGTCACGCCCTACTTTAAGTCGGATTTACAGTAGCGCACGGAGAAAGATGGTACGGGCATTGGTTGAGGGTATTCCGCTTCAAATAGAAGGAGGGGTAGCCTATACAGATAGCGAATGGTTTTGTTGTGACAAGTGCGGATTCTTCTTCAATAACATAAATCCGGCACGGAGGTTTAGTGAGCAGGAGTGTCCGATATGTCATTCGGCTACCATTAGAACAAGTTGTATCAATTTAAATAAAGAAAGTATTATGATGAAAATTGCAGTCCCCACCAGAGATAATAAGGTGGACGATCATTTTGGTCATTGTGAGTATTATACTATTTATACGGTGAACCAAGAAAAGCAGATATTAAGCAGTGAAACAATTCCGTCGCCTCAAGGATGTGGATGTAAATCGGATATTGCTGTGCAACTGCAGGATATGGGTGTCAGTGTGATGTTGGCAGGCAATATGGGACAAGGTGCGCTCAATGTATTGTCTAATCATAACATCAAAGTGGTAAGAGGTTGTTCGGGTGCTATTCTTGATGTGGCAACAGATTATCTGAATGGTAAGATTACTGATTCCGGGGTAAGCTGTGCTTCACATGAACATCATCATCAACATAACCACAAACATCAATGTCAACACCATCAGTGCCATAACGAAGAATAAAATAAGGTTGAATAAGGTTATAAGCTCGTAGCTATGGATTGGATTATTCCAACATGGCTGCGAGCTTTTTGTTTGTGTGTTTTTCTTAGATGCTGATTGACATTTGGTATGAAAGAGTCTATAGCTAAAAATGACATGTGAGTTTTTCTAGAGAATGACGAACTTCACTCTAAACAAAGACAGCTCGCAATCTGAATAGAAAGCGAGCTGCCTTTGAAATTTCAAATTGTTTGATGTCCAGATTTACTTCGAAGAGAAAATAAGACCGTCACTAACATAGCATTCTCCCATGCCTTCATCTATCAGTACTTTTGTTTCACTGATGCTTATTTTATTACTGACAGCGTTATAAGTTAATACAGACTGATATGTATTACCATCTCGTCCACCAATATATTTCACTGTAGCCTTATTCCCATTGCCTTGCCATGAAATTATAGGACATTCATCAACTTGTATGCCAGCACCGTTGCCGTAACCTACCGAAATGATGCCGAAACATTTAATTTCATTTCCTTCTGCATCCATTCCAGTTATTGACTTCTCATAGAAATCAAGACTTAATTTTCCTTCTATATTATTCCCTTTCAAGAACCATTCACCCTTAAAAGGTTTGGAAACAGCTACTGGACGCTGAGGAATAGGTACATTGCGAAATTCAATAAAGCAATCTTGATACCCCTTCTGAGCATCATGAATTTGTGTTCTCAATTGGCAGAGACTCATGTTTGCACCTTTTTGGGGTAAATCAAAAAGTGCATAAGTAATTTTTACAGGTACACCTGGTTCAAAATCGAAGTTCCCATTACCCAATGATGTGACACGATTACCTACAATACTGCGGCTAGCATATTCATTACCATCTGAATCAAATGTTTTCATTCTATCAAAATAATAAACATGAACGGGATGATTTCCCTTGTTGGTAATCACGAAGTCTATTCCACAGAAATCTTTCTGCCAACTTATTCCCTTATATTCTAAAGAAAACTGAGGGAGGTTGTTGACAACTTTAATTCCATTAGCAATATCAGTGTTACTGACAGCAGAACCAGCATCCAATGCCTTATCGACTTTCTTCTCAACTTTCTGCAAGGCTTTTTCTAATTTTTTGAAGAATTGTGCATTAGCTGATTGTGGTACAAGAAAAAGGGATAATATGATTGCAATTATTGTGTTGATTGTCTTCATAATAATATCATTAAGGAAGTTTCCATTACCTATCTGGTCCGACTTGGTCTATAAACCACTGACCATTCTTCTGCTCAAGCAGCACCTTCATATTATATTTAGAGGGGGAACTGGTATATCTTACTAATTTATTACTACTTCCCATATCTGAGACCGAAGAACGGGTATAGGTTGTTGATTTAAGTCTCTCACGCATTTTTTTGAGACCTCTGTCATTCTTCATTTGCTCTTCAATCGCAATGTCTTCGGTTAAACGCTTCTGACATCTATCTGTAGCGTATTGCAACAATTTTTCTCGTTCATTGATTCTGAAACATTCTACTGCGAAATCGGCCAGTTCTAGTGGAGTTTCTGATAATGATACGGCTGATTCTTCTTTTGGTGTCACGTTTTCTGTTTCCACCTCGTTAGTTGATGTGGCTGATTTTGAACCTGATTTACCGCATGATACCAATAAGGTGCTCAATAGGCACACTCCTAAAAACTTTATTGTTTTCATAATTATAAGGCTGTCATCCAGCTCCATAATGACCTCTAATTGAACGACGAAGCGTGGAACTGCAATGCCACGTTCTAGTTTGAAGGTCCTGAGAAAACCTGAGATACAGATGTAACAATAGCAGCCCACGCTATGGCGTGAGAACCACTATGCTATCCTTGTATCTCGTTTTGAAAGTTTCTCAGGTTTTCAAACTACAAGATGAGCATAACGCTTCTTTAAATCTAAAATGTCTTGGAAAGAGTTGCCTCAATCCAATTGCAAAGATACGTATTTTCATTTGAATACAACCATTTTAACAGCAAAATCAGTGTTTTGTTGTCGTAACAAATGAGCAATACGTCAGGAATTCATACAATATCCAATAGTTACTCTTCGTTTTCCCAGCAATCATTAGTAAATTCACGTTCTGCCGAGAACTGTTCTTCAGCTCCCGATGGGTCATAATGGTTGTCAACATTTGGACTGCCTACCATAAACGATTGGTCAGAACTCAGATGAATGATTTGAACTTTAGGAACTGTATAAGATTGTTTCATGAATAGAATATTTGAGATGAATTTATATACGGTAAAGCATTTAAAAATATTGAAGGATTGGCACTGATAGAGGGGATGAGCCACCCTTCAAGTACCAACCTTCAACAAATTGCTTTCAAGTTTATTTGTCAATTAGCTATCGTACAACGACTTTCTTACCATTGATGATATACACACCAGCAGGAAGGTTTTTCAATGCCTTATCACTTAATTTGATGCCAGTCAGGGTGTAAGTACCATTTTTTACAGCATTCGGATAATCTGTTTCTAAAGACTGAATGTCCGTAGTGGGATGGCTGGGAAGAAGAAAACCTTGAATCTTTACAGCTTGCGCTACCGGTAAGGCCAAATAAGCCTTGCCAGCCTTATTGATAAATGCGGCTCCTCCAGGTGCGCCCCAATAGAAACCCAACTGACGATTGTGAAGAACATTGTCCGTAGCATAATAGAGCTTGTAGAAATAACATTCCGTCTCGTCCGGTGCGCTGGTCATCTGATCGGTTGTTGAACCGCGAAGCAGATTATGCGCTTTAGATACTGTTGCAGTCAGAGATGCTTGACGAGGTGCAAAGAGTGTATATTCACGTTGGTTTCCTTTAACTATCAAAGGTGTATGAGCCGGTACTACAGAACCGCCTTGATAAGCAGATTGCAGTACAAGTTCTCCAGTTGCAGCATCGGCTTCACTTACGAAATAAGAAGTGACGTCTTTAGGTAATTCATAGGATACATCTGTATAGATTGTTCCATACCCTTCTTGAGTTCCTATCCGAAGTGTACCGACCGTTTCACGGTTTTTTGCTGCTACTAAACGAATGTCATCAGGTAATCTTTGTGGTTGTCCTTGTGCATCACTCGTATAAAGTGTCCAGCGGAATGTGCACTGAGTATCCGGATACTGGTTGAGTGAAATGAACTTTCCATCAGTGAGTATAGATACTTTATCTGAAGCAATGGATTGCGCACTTTTCTCGATATAACAGCCTTGGAGATGGTAGGTCTGATTACCGACAGTAAACTCTGCATCCTGCTCGACGGTGGAACGAAAGGTTCTATCTGTTACAGCTATGGTTATTTCTCCCGGGGTGAGGGCACGTACAAGATAAGGTTGATTAGGTTGAAGTTGACCGGCATGGATTTTACGGTAAACCACTTCAAGCCGTTCCCCAGCTCTTTGAACTGTTGTAGGTACTTGACGTACTTCCTCAATACGGGCTACTTCCCAGTGATCTTTCCAGTCTGCATAAGACAAGGCGAAGGGCAGATAAAGAGGTTGCCACTCCGTAGTAGTGAAATGACGACGGTAATCAAGTGCAGTCAGACAGTGGTCATCTGCAGCATAAACGTCTTTCCAATGATCTTCGACCCTAAGAGCCGTACCGGTAGCAGGTAATACATTGTCTGGTTGGGATTGGCCAGGGACTACGGCCTCTATGAATGGAACGGGAATGAATTGGAAATCGCTTGAAACCATCCCGTCCCTATTCGTGCGGTACGCTTGGGGATTCGATGCATAATCGGTAAAATAGTTGTAGTTCCCATCTTTATTCATCAGTGCGGCACTGTAACCGTTATGTTCTACCAAGGTAAAGGCTCCCCAAGTATAGCCTCGGTCAATCCGGATGCTGTCCACAGAACGGTTGATGAAACCAAGGTGAAGCGTTTTTTGTGGAGTGGAGAAAACATATTGGCCATTTTGATGAGTACATCGCCATACGGTAGCATCAGCCTCATTATCCACAAAATGCACATCCGCATCTACTTTTCCTTGTTCGTCGGTGTCTTGTCGGTTGTAGCGGTAGATATATCGTCCGAACAAGTCATTGAAACTGCGGAGTTTGTAATAATGACGTTCACGAGGAAGTCCTATCTGGTTGTCTTGAAGCTGATCCAAAGCAGCACCGGCTTCTTTTAGAGCAGCTGTACTCCGAAGGTCAACGTCATGACGAATTGAACCATCCTGATTATAGACTGCCTCGTAAGCTTGTGTGAATGCTGTGGTTTGAGGGAGTCCGGTAAGTGGATATCCCAGTTGCCCGAGGTGATGGTAAAGGTCGGATGACCACCTCTTCATATCCATAGCTTCGCTGTGAGCCTGTGCCAGCAAATGAGCATCGGGACGCTGAACGTGTATCACCTGCTGATAAGTGGACGTCGTCCCGTTCAGAGTAGCCTTCCATAAGCGGACAATGCAACAGCCCTCACGTCGCTCTTCGGGACTTACCTGTTGGTTCAGGTGGGATTGAGTACGGTGTCGTGCGGTAAGTTTTGTAGCAACGGGTACTTCGCTTTCATCAGTCACCGTAAGGAATGGTTCGGGTGCATGGTCGAAAAGAATATAGGGTTTTGTTGGATCCAGTTCGACTCCACCGTCACTTACCATTTCTGTATTTTGCATACGGACGGGCTGCTCATGTGTAAGTGCAAAGGCTGCTTCTCCCTTTACTTCAACTTTGATAACTCCTCCATAGGGTTGAACCTTTAAGTCGCTATACGGTGCCTTGCCGATTTTCATATAGGGCCAAAAACCACTCCAAGAACCATTGTTAGGCAGGTCATCGGCAAGTACATAGGGGAACGTTGTCCCGAAGTCCGGTGACAAGAGAATACGTACTTTACTATCTTTGCCGTAAAGTTCGGTACAAGGATTCCAGGTTAAATGAATGGCCTTGCCGCATTGGCTGGCAGCCCGTGAGGTGCTGGAAGTAATTTTGAATGGTGTACCTTCAACGATGGTAAGTTGGGTGGTAACCATGTCGTATGCTGCTGTATCAACAGCTGCGAGTGCGAAGGTGTAACGCCCTGGTTTGAAATTGTCAGAACCATTGATGGGTTCAATCTGAGTTGCTCCTGCATCCGGCTGTTCGTAATAGGGTCGAAACATCACGCAATTCTCTACATGGGCTTTATAAGCGGGCTGCATTTCATTGGTAGGCATGTTACCTTTGCTTCGATCATAGTTGCTGGCTGCAAACTGAAATTGAGCGGCTTCGGAATTCTCAAGTGGCAGATAAAACTGAAAGCGGGTGCCTCTAGTCACGACATATTCACGACGAATCTGTGTGCGATCCAATTCAGGTGTAACACCAGGTGTCGGTACAACATAGGGAGGATTGCTGTTGCTGACCGTATAATCGGAAGTCTTATACATGCGGTCGGGATTGCGTTCTGCATCAAGATAGTAACTTTGATTTTGCAGATAAGAGCGCATGGATACTGCCGATGGGATGCTAAAGAAATCGGCTGGAGAACCGTAACTCATAATGCTTCGTCCTCCTCCGGGTTCGGTATAAAGACCATCATATCGTTCATGAGTATGTTCGGCACCAAAAAGGTGTCCTATTTCATGTGCGATGGTTTTAACAGACAATTGAGCAAAAGCGTTTCCCTTGCTAGTGGGCAAATATACGCCTGCAAGAAATGCTTGACCGGACATGGAACCCTTGGGGTATCGGATAAGTATGCCGGTATCATAGTTCTCAGTGCCGATGAGATTGTTGATAATCTCGGTGCCATACCATACATCAAAATAGGTTTCAGAACTAAGTCCTTCTTTTTGAGGCCAAGAACTGAGCAGCAGTCGGTTATCTCTTACTAGCACAAACCTTACACCGATGTCGCGACGGTAGAAAGTATTAAGCGAAGCTTCAAGTTTGTCAAGCCATTGCGAAACTTTTACGGTATCGCCTTGAAAATAATTGTTGAAATAATCGGGACTGATACAGACTGCCAAACGATAAACATATTCATGCTCATTCTTAAACTTGAAATCTCCCAAATTAGGATCACAAGATGGGAACCCTAATACATGACTTGATGATTTTTGTAGAAATTTGTCTGGGGTGTACCCCGGAGGGTAAATGACGCTGCACTGATTGCTGGCTGTGTCCGCTGTATGCGAAATCGCTTGTGCCGCAGCTGTCATCGAAACAGTGCAGAGGACTGTTGACAGGAAAAGGTGTTTCATAATTTATGATTCTTAGAGAATAGTATGGGTTAGCCGTCTTAAGACTCTGATATTGAAATGCTTTTTATGCAATACGATGATGAGAATGATTGTATTAGGGGAATCTTAGAAACCAGCTATCGCTGATAAGCTGATTTACAACAGGAAAAACACGGATTTTCGTGAGCAAAAATAAACAAATTTGTTGGCTTAGCCAAAGTTTCATGACCCTATCCAGAAGATAAAATGAAGATGCATTGCTTACGGCATACCTAACCTATAGTTTATGCGAAGTTCATATACTGCTTTACAAAAAAAGAAAAGCCTTGCTTGCCATAACATGATGGCAAACAAGACTACTTCCCATTATGAAGAGCGACTTCTGGTTGAAGTCTTGAAGCTCCAGATTTTTTTGGATTTACACGAGAACGAAGAGGTATGGTCAACTCCATTTTTACCTTCTATAAGGAGTCTATCAGGATTAAATACCCAACAATGCCTAAATGGTAATCAGTCCCGATGAGCAAGGTAATTACAGGTTGAATAAAAAAGTAGTGCCTCCTCCTTGAAGAAATGAACGATATGTAAAGGAGTGACACTACTTCGCAGTATATAATACTGAGGATTACTCTTCTTCTACACCCCAATTTTCACTGTCCCAGGAATCCAAGCCTTCAGACCAGGCTTCGTTGGTTTGCTTGTCGGGGTTAATTTCATACTTGCTGGCAGCAAGCATACTTTCTGCATTGAGTTCTATCGTGCAGGTTTGTGGTTTTATGTATTTCTTCATGTTGAATTGTTGTTTTGATAATGAGTGGAATGGATAGGATTAGTGTGCTATGAATTTTTTGCGATTTTGAATGTAAAGACCTCCCTTTACGGTTTTCATTACGCGACGACCGCTAAGGTCATAAATGGGAGCATCCGTGTTGTTGATGTTCTCTGTTGCATCAACAATGCCTGTCACTTCGTCATCAAACATGAGCTTTACGGCTTGGGCAGCAGCATTCGCCAAATATGCCTTATTGGCTCCAATGGAATCACCCGCATTCATACTGTAAAAACCGACTGTACCGTCTGCTATACCAAATACCAGCTCGTCTGTCCAAGCCTTCGAGGTGAATGTTCCAGAAAGAGCATTACCTTCTACAGAGGATGTGGCGGTACCAAGTGTAAGAATGGCTTTCTGTTCATTGGCTGCACCTTTGAGAATGACACCATTATTAGCTGGTATGCCGTTGGAAATAGGAGTGGCTTTCAATATGCTTGTACTTTCTTTCTTGCCAATATAAGCAGTTGCGCCTGATACAGAGGCTATGTCAAAGGGGAGATATGCTGTAGCGTATGAAGCAGTACTTACGGTATGAAGGGCTACTTCGAGAGAGGTTACCGGCTTGATATACCATGCACCATCACCACCTTTTGATGCGCTGCTCCATCCACCTAATGAATTAGTGTTATAAATCACAAGGTTGCTATTACCTACATTCAGACGATATTGTCCGTCTGCTAATTTGTTGATTTCGTATTCAGCACCTGTCTCATTCAAGATGGGCTCTTTGCTCGTCTCTGGAGCAGGTACATACTTTTGGGCGTTAGGACTATAAATCTTAAACTTATTTCCCGTAGCTTGTTCTATTTTCCAAACCGTATTGACATTACTGTTGCTTGCTTCTGCAGTTATTACTTTGTCTCCGTTTGTTGAAGCATCTTTCTTGCGGAACACATTAGAAAGCGTATAGTATTTACCTGCTTCAAGTTTTATCTTGTGCTCATTTACAAAAGCTTCGGCTTCTGCAAGCGTTTTCTTGGTCTTTAGAGTTTCAAAATCAGTTGCAGTCAAACCATCGACACATCCTTGAATGGTATCTTGTACCTTGATTAAGTTGTCAAGAAGAAAGCGATTTTCAAAGTTCGATACTTGATCGCTTACTGCTTTAAGGTCAACTGTTTCAGTTGGTACACTAACTGGAATGATTTTTACACAGTTGCCACCGTCATCTGTGTGTTGGTCATAGTTTCCCCAACTAACGACACCATGACATTGAGCTATATTTGCCACATTGATAGTCCAACCATTAGTCGTGAGAATAAAATGATAGCCTCCGACTTTACCATTGTCATAAACTTGTGAGGAAGAAGTGACTTCGTTTGCCATGGGAATCGGACTATGTCCTCCATTATTAGCAGCTTTTCCGACAAATTTCTTGGCTCCTACATTATAAAAATAGGTACCCATCTTACCTTTATAAAGCACCCATTGGGCATTGGGGTCATTGGCTACTTTGGAACGGTCATAATCTGTTTTTCCTGAGCCCCAGGTAGATGATACGTTATTGGGAGCGTCAGCATCATAAATCAGATATTCCTTTTTGTTTTCGTTACTACGTCCAGACTGAAGTACATATACTTTTTCATTGGCTAACTCTTCAACAAAACCCGGATGGTCTTTTTCGATGCAGAACCATTTTGAACCTTGATCGTTTCCTTGATAGGTTTTTAGGTTATGGCCTGCTCCACCATGCATATTCCAAGAGCCGTCCTTCCACTGATTATCTGAACCAAGATATTGAAGTGCCCATTTATTACCGTCATTATCCTTTTTGACGAATTTCCAAGTTGAAAAATTGGCTGTAGTCTGAGCTTTAACCTCAGCTCCGTTAGTATCGTCTGCAGTCAATCCAACTTCATAGAATTGATTGCCGATTTCTACCTTGATTTTATAGCCCTTGGTAGCATCACCATCTGCTACTGCCACAAAGATAAAAGCTGCTTTAGCCTTGTCGGCAGTAAACGTCTTGGCTGAACCTATAGACTGTTCTGCCGGACCATTAGGATTGACAGTGGCATAGTAGCCTTTGTTTTGTCCTGCACTGCCTAAATTGTAACGAATGGGGTTACTTTCAGTAGAAGCTTTCACACCATCGGGTAATTGTGCCCATGCTGTTCCCAAACAAACCAGGAACAACATCAAAAGACTGGTAATCTTTTTCATTTATAGTTAGAATTTAAATGTGGATAATAGAGAAATTCTAATGAGAAGAGAAATAAATTAAGGTCTTGCAGAAAGGCCTTCATGTAAAATAGGAGGGAATAAAGTGAATATGGCTATTCCACAGCTTTTGTCAACTGCAAAAGTACACTGAATATCAATAAGATTTACTATTAGGGGGGGGTAAATATTATATATATATATTAAAATTACAAAACGGATGGCATCTTGCCATGGTTATAGGATGTACAAGTTGCAATCTAACGCCTTAAAACAAAACCTTAACATCCTCTTGATACAATAATAGAAGTTTTCAGTTACTTTCTCCTTATGGCAACCCAACTCAGTTTGCTGAGTCGCCCAACTCAAAGAGCTGAGTTGCCCAACTCACTGAAACAAGTAGCCCAACTCAGCAATTCGAGTTGGACAACCTGATAAAGTTTACATTCACCTTTCATGGGACTGCCTATTGCAACCTATTCGGGCATATAGATTGAAAAACTCAGGTTTATCTGACTTATTTACCCATGTTTCTGCAATCTCAAGCACATTGATGTTGTGCATTTAGGTTTTCAATATCTCTGCACATATTTTTGCTTGCAAATTTAATTCAAGTAAAAACGACATGATACAGCCCCCCGTCATAGTAACCTTTGCCAACCAGAAAGGAGGAGTCGGAAAAACAACTCTTTGTGTGACCTTTGCCAATTACTTGGTGACGAAAGGTGTCCGTCTGGTAATAATCGACTGTGATTTCCAGCACTCGATTATGAAGTGCCGTAAGACGGACCTTAAAAAATATGGAGAGGAACAGGTGCCTTACGAAGTGTGGGCTTATGAGCCGGATGACAAGACGGCCATGACCTCCCTGATTGAAAAGCTGCATAATGATCCGGAGATTGATGTGGTGCTTATGGATTCACCGGGAAGCTTGAAAGCGGAAGGTCTGGTCCCCATGTTTGTCAATTCAGATATCATCGTTATTCCTTTCCACTATGACCTGGTGACCGTTCCTTCCACAGCCAGTTTCCTGCTTTTTCTGGACAGACTTCGCCAGGTAGTTGGAGACCGTATGAATGCCCAACTCTTCATCATTCCCAACCTCAATGACAACCGGGTGGGAAAGCGTTCGGAATTGATACTTTGGGACAACACACGGGAAACTTTTTCTAATTACGGTTATGTAACCGGAAAAATACCCAGGCGGGCAGATATGGAACGGTTCAGTACAGTGGCTGCACTGGATATGCAGATTCGTTATGTTGGTAATGTTTTCGACAAAATCTATTTCAACATTTTCGGCAAGGTAACTCCTATGAGGGAGGCAAAGCTTACCGGAATACAACTGACGGATAATCTTAATCCGAAAATAGGCAAGAAAAAAAATCGGGAAGAAGGTGTTACACATATTGCCATGGATGAAGATGGAAATGAAGAAGAACGCGAAGCAGGAGGTCTGTCTGCTGATACAACCGATAAGGAAAAAACGGAATATGAATGACGAGATTAAATTTATCAGTAACCATCAAATAACATAGCGCATGAAAAAAGACATTCCGGAAATTGGTGACTTGACACAAGGCATCAATGATTCTGACATTATCCTGACGCACAAGTTGCCCGAAATGTTGGAAAAATCATCCGGCCTCCAGGATCGGACGAATGGTACAAGTGAGAAGAAAACGGAAACTGACGGAGAACCTATCCATCTTTCTCCCTCAAAGGAGGTGGAAGATTATTGGACAGGATTTCTGAAAAATTTGGAAATTTCCGATGAAAGTAATGTCAAAAGCGAACGACTGGTATGCAGGCTGGACCGGGATCTGGCAGACTCGCTGGATGACTGCAACATCCATAACCGCAGCCGTTCGGATATGGTCAATGCCATTGTCCGTACATTCTTTGATATTTACCTTCTACAGCTTGTGCCGTTTCGCAGAGAAAAGAAATCATTGTTTACAAATTTCAATCAAAAAGATTATGAGAAAGAAAAGGACTAATTGGACAGAGCAGAAGATTGCGGTTCTTATCCAGCTCTATCCCATAGAAACAACCACGAGAACCGCAGAGGTTTTGGGTATGTGCGAACGTGCTGTAAAAGAAAAGGCCCGCAGCTTGGGGCTTAAGAAAGCGGTCAAAAGCCGTTGGATGGAGCATGCAGATTATGTACGCAATCATTTTGCTCACCGGTCTTATGCTGAGATAGGCAAGGAATTGGGAATTTCACGGGAATATGCCCGGCGCATTGCTGTTAGAATGGGATTGAAGCGTACTGCGTTGGAAGATTTTAAGGTGCTTTCACGAATCCATTCTGATATTATGCGGAGGGAAAGACGCAGGGTTATCTTCGGGCTGAGTCCCATCACCCGCATCAAGGTTGTGTCCAACCGGGCACGGGTAAGACTCCGTTCATGGCTCAAGTCCAAAGGCTACATTGCCGGAGAGGAATACGGCATCCTTTATTATACGGATGACCTTCACCGGATTCAGGAATCAGAGTTGAGAGGAGCCAAACTGGGCTTCCGTTTTCTGCCTTATCCGTCAGAGGAAACCATTGTATTGTCAAACCTCCTATAACTACAGCTATGACCTACGGACAAGTAATCTTTATCCTCTTTGTAGTCTTGATAGGCTACTACGGCTTTCTGATATTCATGGACATCCAGCATCTGAAAGCAGCCGAGGCGGCAGCGCAGGAGAATCAATCCGAAGAGGAAATAGACATCACGGATGAAGCCCGCTCCTTTCAGCCCCAGCAGGTGATACGGGACGATAAGAAGAAGGAAGAGGAAAAGAAGCAGGAAAAAGCCGGAAATGAAAATGGTTCCAACACGGAGAAACAGCAGGCAACATCTGATGAGCAACCGAATGAGAATGCTTCTTCTAAAAGTGGTGAAGATGTTCCCGTTCCGGAAGAAACATCTTCAACTGAGAATCCTTCATCCGAAACAGCATCACAGACTCAAACAGCTGAGCTGGATAATGCGGATTCCACATCAGCTTCTGATGCTACGGATGAAGATGAAATTGAAGACACTTCCAATGCAGATGCCGAAGCAGTCCCGTCGGAAGCTGGAACTTCTGCCGGATCTAACTTATCACCGACCTACCGCGAACCCATCCTGACAGACGGTATTCTGGTGGATGACATCTTCAAAGCCATCGACCGGCTGGCCGAGACCGGTGAATGTGACCTGGGTACCATTATCTATCACTGCGAAAGCATGCGATATGCCGGGTAATACACCCGATACTACTTGGACGAAAGTCCACCGTTCCTTTAGCGACCTCTGATACTTGAATGACCTCTGTTCCTTTGGCGATGAAATCCATTATCAAAGAAATATACAATGAAACAACTTAATCAACTCGTATGCGGAAACCCAAACATCTTCCGCTCTATCCAGCGCTCTTCTGAAAAAGCAGTCAACCGCCTTATGGCCTGCAGTGTGGTACAGAAATGTCTCATGTTTGTCCTTGCCCTCTGGGTATCGGCAGGTGAACTCATGGCTGCTAGCAAGGGAGCTGCAGGCTTTACCAAAGCCACCCAGGAAGTGAGTTCCTACCAGACTCCGGTGTCAAACTTGATGAAAGCGATTGCAGCCGTTATAGTTTTAGTAGGAGCTTTTAACGTTTATTTCAAGATGCAAAACGGCGACCAGGATGTCAAGAAAACTATCATGCTGACGATTGGTGGCTGTATTGCATTTATCGCTCTTTCTGAGGCGCTTCCGCTCTTCTTTAAGTAATCCAATCTGTCAACATACTATCCAGAATTATGACGATGAATCAGGAGGGTTATCCCGTTTTCAAAGGCTTGCAGAAACCGCTGGAGTTCATGGGCATACGCGGCCGTTTTCTGACATTGGCAGCAGCGGCCATCGGTGTGTCGTTTGTAGGTTTTATCGGCTTCTCCATCGCTTTGGGAAAGCTTGCCGGGTTCATCGCCATGCTGGTGATGGCAGTGGTCGGATTGGTCACCATTTACGTCAAGCAGCGTGGCGGTCTCCACAACAAACGGCGGGCAAAGGGTATCTATGTTTACAAGAATCTGAGACGCAACTCGTAAAACTATTTCAAAGATTATGGCACGTACCAAGAAAAGAATATTTGACGGACTCTATGCGCAGCTGGAGGAAACGGACGGCAATGTCGTCCTTTTTTCAGCCAAGGGGGAACCGTCGGTTATTTTCGAGATAACCAATCCCGTGCAGCAGCTCTGTACCGATGCGGAGCAGTACATGCTCTTTCAGGATGTGCTCTCCAACGTGGTGCAGACCCTTGGCGAGGGCTATGCCCTGCAGAAACAGGACGTGCTCTGCAAGCAGTCCTACCACCATGAGGTGCCGGAGGATGCGGAGTTCCTGACCAAAAGCTACTTCCGTTACTTTGAGGGAAGAGAATTTACGGAGATACGTACCTACCTTATCATTACGCAGGAGGCACAGCGCAGCCAGTTCGTTCAGTACGACCCGAAGAAATGGCTGGACTTCCATTCCAAGGTTTCCAAAGTGAGCGACATCCTCAAGGAGAAGAACATCAAGCATCGCAAACTCAGTAAAGAGGAAGTCAATGAGTATTGCCACCGCTTCATGGCTTTCCAGTTCCGGCATGGCCCGTTCTCGATGACCAACTTCAAGGCATCGGACGAGTATCTGAAAATCGGCGACCGGGTAGTCCGTTCCTATCCGCTGGTGGATATAGACGAGATTAACCTGCCTTCGCTGGTGAAGCCCTATACTCAGATGAACATCAACGGCTACGGCATCGCTACGGACTTGTTCTCTTTTCTGACGAGTGTGCCCCATGCTGATTGTGTGGTGTTCAACCAGGTGGTACAGATACCGAACCAACGAAAATTGCTGAGAAAACTCCAGGCAAAGGCCAAACGTCACGGCTCCATGCCTGACCCGAGCAACAAGATTGCGAAGGAAGACATTGAGGAAGTGCTGGACCGCCTGGCAGTGGACAGCACGCAGTTGGTCTATTGCAACTTCAATATCCTGGTAAGCTGCCCGGCAGATAAGGTCACTCCAGTCACTTCCTATCTGGAAACCAAACTGTATGAGTGCGGCATCATGCCGTCCCGTACTGCCTACAACCAGCTGGAATTGTTTACCGACAGCTTCCCCGGAAACGGCTATGCCTTCAATCCGGACTACGACTTGTTCCTTACTTTATCTGATGCCGCTCTGTGCTTCTTCTTCAAGGAACATCTAAAGGGTTCGGAAGATACTCCACTGACTACTTACTACACCGACCGCCAGGGACTGCCGGTGTGTATTGACATCACGGGGAAAGAGGGCAAGGTGAAGATGACGGACAATGCCAACTTCTTCTGCATTGGACCGAGTGGCAGTGGCAAGAGTTTCCACATGAACAGCGTGGTTCGTCAACTTTTAGAACAAAAGACGGATGTGGTCATGGTTGATACGGGCGACTCTTATGAAGGTATCTGTGGCTACTACAAGGGAACGTATATCTCTTACTCCAAGGAAAAGCCCATCTCCATGAACCCCTTTAAGGTTACGAAAGAGGAATATGACTTGAACTTCGGGGAAAAGAAGAACTTCTTGAAGTCTTTGATATTCTTGATATTCAAAGGCAACGACTTTCCAAGTAAGATTGAGGACATGCTCATCAACCAGACCATCGTGGAATACTACGAAGCCTATTTCCATCCCTTTACCCAATTCACTGAGAAGGAACGTGAGGGGTTGAGACAAAAGCTGTTGGTTGCCTCCAAGATGGAAGAAGACTACGACAAGTTCTCCCATAGCATGGAAGACATTGATGCCCAAATCAGAGAAGCCGAGATGGACAAGCAGGCGGAAAGCAGGGCACTCATGCTTCCGGCAGAAGCCCGGCGACTCAAGCTGCTCCGCCAGTGCCGTTCGCTCTATGCCCTTGCCCAGGATGAAGCTGCCAGCAAAGGGGAAAAGGAACGTGCCCTGCAGATTATCGAGAACTACAAGAAGGAACTCTACAACAACTCCATGCTTATCAAGATAGACAAGCAGATAGACCACATCGAGGAACAGAAACGCAGACTGAAAGTCCGGGAACTGTCCTTCAATTCCTACTACGAGTTTGCTTTGGAACGCATTCCGCAAATCGTGGCACAGGAGAAGATTCAGTTCAACATCCGCGACTTCGCTGCCATCCTGAAGCAGTTCTACCGGGGAGGCGAACTGGAGATGACCCTGAACTCCGACCTGGACGTGAACCTCTTCGATGAGCAGTTCATTGTCTTCGAGATTGACAAGATTAAAGATGACCCCGTGCTGTTTCCGATAGTGGTACTCATCATTATGGACGTGTTCCTGCAGAAGATGCGCATCAAGAAAGGACGAAAGGCGCTGATTATTGAGGAAGCGTGGAAGGCGATTGCTTCGCCCACCATGGCAGAATATATAAAATATTTGTACAAAACGGTAAGAAAGTTCCATGGCATAGCAGGTGTTGTTACCCAGGAGTTGAATGACGTGATAGATTCGCCCATCGTGAAGGAAGCCATCATCAACAACTCCGACGTGAAGATACTGCTCGACCAGACCAAGTTCAAGGACCGCTACGAGGACATTGCCGCCATCCTGGGACTGACCCCCATCCAGCGGCAGCAGATATTTACCATCAATGCCCTGAACAACCGGGAAGGACGCAGCTATTTCAAGGAAGTCTGGATATGCCGGGGACAATACTCGGATGTGTACGGTGTGGAAGAAGCACCGGAATGCTACTGGGCTTACACTACCGAACGCACGGAAAAGGAAGCCCTCAAACTCTATCTGGCCCACTACGGAACCATGCAGGAAGCCATCACACATATCGAGGCAGACCGCAAACGGGACGGCGGGCATAAATACCTGGAATTTGCCAGAAAAGTCAATCAACATCAAAAAGTCATGTCATTATGGTCAAGTTAAGATTCCTGTTGATGGCGGTACTGATGCTTGCCGCTTCAACGCAAATGTATGCCGGATGGCGGGTTGTGGTCGACAAGAACTGCATCAAAATCGTGTCGTCCAACCTTGCCGCCCAGAAACTCATCGAGGAACAGCACAATGCCCGGCTGGACACCATCGCCGCCAAACAGCAGAAGGTGGAACTCTATTCGGTCAGCATGGCCACGATGAAGGAACTCTACAAGCTGTCGATGCAGAACATCTCCGGTTTCGGCACGGAGAGCCTGTACTACAAGGAAATCGGCAGCTGTGCCCTCGACATCATCCGGAATGTGCCGGAACTGATAAAGACGGTCAGCAAGGCGAAGTTCACCAACCAGCTCTACTGCCTGACGGAATTGGGAGGGCTGGTGATGGAAACACAGCAGCTGGTGGGCAACTTCGTAAACATCGTGAACAATGCGAGGATTCCCAATCCGCTCAAGGGAGAAGGCACTGCCGAGAAGAAGAGCGACGGCTACAACATGCTCGACCGCTACGAACGGATGTCGCTGGCCAACTCCATCTACACCAATCTGAATGAGATCCGCTACAAGGTGGACGGCATGATGCTCATGGCACAGTATGCCACGCTGAATGACCTCTGCTTTGCCATCGACCCCGAGGGATGGGCCAACGTGATGACCATGCGCAACCAGGTGGACGGACTGGTATCGGACTGGAACGGACTGGTGGCTGCTAACTAAAAGATGAAAAAGCTATGGAACACTGGAAAAAGAAATTGGGCGCAATCTGTTTGATGCTATCCCTTCTGGTGCCGGGTACGGCCACCGCTGTAGTCATACCCAAGGACCTGCCGACCATTGAAGCGCTGATAGCCCTGCACAAGTGCATCAAGAAGGACGAGGACCAGGCACTGGGCAGAGTGGCCACCAGCTTCGGGGAACAGTCGCTGGTAACGAAAGGCGCCAACAAGTTCAACGAAGTGCGGACCACGCTGAACACCAAGATGAGCAATGCCCATTCGTACCTGGTACTGGCCGGAGCCATTTCCTCCACCGCCAACTCGCTCTACATGCTGGTCAAGGAGTACAAGGACTTTACCTCCAACACTTTCAAGCATGTCAAGAAGAAGCCCTTTGTGGGATGGTATTATGCCGATGCCAACGTGGCGATAGCCCGGGAAGTGAAGCACTGCTACAAGCTCTACGCTTCCGTGGCCGCTTCGGGCATCAACCTGATGAAGGCTTCCATGGACGAGAAGCTGAACCTGGTGATGACCCTCAAAGCCACCATCGACAAGGCCCGCTACATCGTGGACAATGCGAACCTCTACTGCTTTCTCATCACCGACTGCGGCTGGAAACCCGACTACATCTGGGAAATACTCAACTCCAACGTGAAGGACGAGATAGCGAATCGTGTCATCAATCAATGGAACAAAGGATATGCGGTATAGAATTTTATTACTCTGCTTGCTGGGCATGACGGTGGCTTCCGGTCTGCATGCCCAGCGTCCGACCAAGGACAAGGAAAAGGCCCGGCAGTGGCAGTCCATGGAGAACGGTCCCTGGGACTTCGCACCGGACTGGTACTACTTCCTGCTGCACAAGAAATATTCGGGTGCAGAAATGTACTGGAAGTGGGCAGGATTCCAATCCGGATTCCGGGTGCGCTTCAAGGAGCACAAATCCAACGTGAAACGCATCATGCCTACCCGGGTAACGGCGGAAGAGACACAGCGACAGAAAATTAAGAAGGTGGAGGAAGAGCGGCAGAAGATGGAGGAACTCTATCAGGAGGAACTGCTCCGCGAGGCAGACCGCAACGTGGATCTGATGTTCCCTTCCTACAAGGACGAGTTCAACCGGATGCAGGACTGCATCACCGACGGACTGCTCTACTGCATGCAGAAAAGCAAGGGCAAGCTCCAGTACCAGGTGGACGAACTGAGCCGCCAGAATGAAATCCTCTGTGCCGATATCGCCTACATCCACAAGATGGGAGTCGGCTACGGACTGGAGAATGCCAAACGGCAGAAGGCTTACGAGGAAGCCCGGCAGAAGATGGAGGAACTGGTCAAACGGACCGCCAACCTCTGTGCAGTGGCTTCCACGCATTATTGATAAATGATTACAAAGTGAATAATACCAAAGCAGTGATAACAACGATAAATGTAACAGATTATGAACTTATTGCTAGTACCATTAACCATCGGATTGCCTGCCATTGACGAGAGTCTGGACAAGCTGCTGGTCGCCATGGAAACCTTTCCCAATGTGGCGGTGCTGGGTGATGCCATCGGACTGGCACGCATCATCGGCTTGCTGCTGGCACTCTGTGTAGGCTCCTACGAATGCTGGATGATGATGCTCGGACGGCGCGGCATGGACGTGATGAAACTCCTGCGCATCATCGGCATTTCCATCTGTATCTCTTCTTCCTCGTGGATCTGTCAGGCCCTGCAGGTTCCCGGCAAAGGACTGGAAACCGCTACCAAGGCCATGGCAAAAGCCAAGAACAAGGAAGTGGCCGCTTTCGAGTTGAAGGTGGCGCAGAAACAGAGTGAATACCTCGACCGCCTGCGGGAGGTGCAGGACTCCATTTCCACCGCCCAGCAGGTAGCCGCCATCGGACAGGATGCTGCCTGGTGGGACAAGCTCATCTACAACGTGGAGAATCTGGGCAACACCATCAACAACTATGCCCAGCGGGCAGCGGTGGCGGCTGAAACCAAGATGAGCGAATGGATCAACGATGTCATCCGTTTTGTGGGGGAACTGATATTCCAGATGTCCTACTACGGCATTCTGGTGGCGCAGCGCATCTTCATGGCCATCATGATGATTTTCTGTCCCATCATGTTCGCCCTGTCCCTGGCTCCGCCCTGGAATTCGGCCTGGAGCCAGTGGATGTCGAAGTTCCTTTCCCTCTCGTTGTGGGGCTTCGTCACCTATATGTGCATCTACTACATCGACTTCATTCTGCTCTATAACCTGCAGCAGGACCTCATAGCTTACAACCACCTGCTTCACGGTTCGGTAAACTCCTGGGAACAGATCGGCGCACTGGGACTGCAGGGCATCGGTTCCAACTGTATGTATGCCATGGGGATGCTGGTGGGTGCCTATATCATCCGCTTTGTGCCCGAAGTGGCTTCGTGGCTGATTCCGGGCGGTGTCAGCTCCGGTGCAGGTTCAGCAGCCGGCAGTACCGTGATGGGCATGACGGCGATGGCAGGAGGTATGGCAGGAAGTGTGGTCGGCTCTGCAGCCAGCGGTGCCGCTTCTCTGGTCAGACCGGGCAAATCCAAGAACAGCAACAACAAGAAGTAATCACTCAAACCATTCCCTATGCTTATAGAATCATTAGCACAGAAAACGAAACTCGCCCTGATGACGGTGCTGGCCACGATAGGTGGCTGCACCCTCATCTGCGGGTTCACCGTCTGGTGCTGCATCTCGCTCGTGACGAAAGAACGGGAGCAGATTTACATACTGGACGGTGACATTCCCTTCCTGGCACAGCGTGCCCAGCTGGAAGCGAACTTCACGATGGAAGCCAAGGCGCATATCCAGCTCTTCCATCAGTATTTCTTTAACCTGCCTCCAGATAACGACTACATCAAGTGGACGGTCGGCAAGGCGATGTACATGGCGGACGGTACGGCCCTCAAACAGAAGCAGGCGTTGGATGAGAACGGATTCTACTCCGACATCATCTCCTCTTCAGCAGTGTGTACCATCATGTGTGACTCCATTCAGTTCGACGAACATGAACGGAAGTTCACCTACTACGGGACGCAGCTCATCAAGCGCCGTACCCGGGACCTGAAACGCTCCATGGTCACTACAGGCTACATCGAATCAGTCCCCCGTACTCGAAACAATCCGCACGGTTTGATGATTACGAACTGGAGGACGCTGGAAAACAAAGATTTAGATTACTAACCTATAGAGAATAAGTACCCCATGAAATCATTCAGAAAGACACTTCAGGAAAGTAGGCTCAAGACGCATCACTTGATACGTTCCTGGCTGCAACCCAAGTTGGGAGCCGTCGGCACAAGGTACCGCCTGGCAGGACGCATCCGTCTGGCCAACATCTGGGCAAGAAAGCATCCCAAACGCACCTTTGCCTATGTCACCGGTTCACTCTTTTTCCTGCTGGCAAGTACTGTGATTATCGACAGCATGACCTTATCAGACCAACGTGAGCCGGATGTCAGCAGCATTGCCCAATTGGAACCCATCTTTTCCGGATTCCGTACCATTCAGGCAAACAAGAGTGTACACCGTACCACGCTGACGGAGTTGACCCATGAAGGGCAGCTGCTCCGGGAAAAATTGGATTCGTTGATAGCGATACCGCATAAAAGCCATCAGGATTCTATCCACATTGTGCAAAGCTACAACCGGCTGGAATCCATCGTCAAATCACTTAAAAACAATGACCATCCATGATCAGTAAAATCAATTTCAAACAGCCCAAGTACATCTTCCCGTTGGTGGTGTTCATTCCCCTGTGTGCCCTGGTGTACTTCGTGATGCAGACCTTCGGAGGCAGCGAGGACGCCCAGCAGACGGTTGCCACCGACCGCATCAATACGGAACTGCCGCAAGCCAATGCGGAGGAAGCCGGAGACAAGATGTATGAGATGTCGCGCCGTTTCGGGGACGAAGATGCCTTCACTGCGATTGGTGCCATCGGTGAAGAACAGAAAGAGAACGAGGAACTGGAGCACGGCTACAGCGAAGACGAACTCAACAAACTGGATGCAGCGGAAGCGGAACGGCTTCGTCAGCAACGGGAAATGGAGGAACTGGAAAGGTCGTTGGCCGAGTCCAGAAGGCACATCAATTCCTTTGCATACGGAAATGGCAGTGGAGCATCCAATGGTGGAGGAAGTCGCTCAGCGCAAAGTGGAGGAAGTTCTGCAGCCACAGAAGGCTATACCTCACAGGATGACTTCGCCCGTGACCTGGAGGAAATCCAACGCAGAAGTTACGAGCGCCAGAAGGCCATTGAAAGCGGATTGGGTATCGGTCGCTTTGACCGGGATGAGTTGGCTGAGAAACAAAGGGCTGATTCCATCGCCAAAGTCCGTCAGGCCGAAAAGGAGCGCAATCGTCCCAAACTTGTCATCAAATCTGGTGATACCAATGCGGAGAAGTTTCATACGGTAACTTCCCCCGATGATGTAGCTGAAGCCAAACTCATTCGGGCGATGATTGACCAAACTACCAAAGCCAAGGAAGGGACCAGACTTCGTTTCAAATTGCTGGACGACATTACCGTCTGCAACACCAATTTGAAAAAAGGCACCTACCTGTATGGAACAGTGACAGGCTTTGGACAGCAGCGTGTCAAGGCTACCATTACCAGTATTCTGGTCGGTGATAAGTTTATCAACGTGAAGCTTTCTGTGTTCGATAATGACGGCATGGAAGGGTTCTATGTACCGGAATCTTCCTTCCGTGAGTTCGTGAAGGATGCCAGCTCCAGTGCCGTGCAGCAAAACATCAACTTCCAATCGGAAGATGGCTATGGTTCCGGTATCTCAGGTGAAGCCTTGGCGTTGCAAGCCTTGCAAAACGTCTATAACTCAGCTTCTTCGGCCATCTCGTCCAACATCCGCAAGAACAAGGCGAAAATCAAGTACAACACGATTGTGTATCTGATTAACTCGGAGGAAGCAAGGTAAAAGGTCAAGAATAAATATAGGTAAACTATCTTACTAATCACATAGTAAGTAAGGTTACAAGTAATAGAGTAAGCAAGATTACAAATAACAAAGTAAGCAATTCAACCAATCAGTAAATCATAAAAATTACCCAATATGAAAGCGAAATTATTTTTACTTTTCTTCGGTCTTCTAGGTTTTGTTGTACAGGCTGTTGCCAAGGAGAAGATCTACGTGAACAGTGAGGTCACTACCCATATCGTCATGCCCGAAAACATCAAGTTGGTGGACATCTCTACTACCAAGATTATGGGCAATCAGTGTGCTGACAACATGGTACGCATCAAGCCTTATCTGGAGCAAGACTCCATCAAGGCTTCCTTTGACGAGAATGAGTTGCTGGGCACCATCACCCTGATTGGAGAGCGCCATATCGCTCAGTATGATGTGGTTTATACCCATTATCCCAGCATGGCAGCCTCCATCTTTGAAGTGGCCTACAGCGATACCCAGTCCTATATCAACCCCGAAGTGTCGATGCCCAAGGCTGAAATGGTACGCTATGCGTGGGCAGTGTATGGCAGCAAACGCAAGTACAATCAGGTGGTGTCGAATGCCCACGGTATGAAGGCCATCGTCAACAACATCTATACCATCGGCGACTACTTCTTTATTGATTATTCCTTACAAAACAAGACGAAGATTGCCTACGACATTGAGGAACTTCGCGTGAAGCTGACGGACAAGAAAGAAACGAAAGCCACCAACTCGCAGACTATTGAATTGACACCGGTTTATTCGTTGAACCCGGTCAAGAAGTTCAAGAAGAATTACCGCAATGTGCTGGTGATTGAGAAGCTGACCTTCCCGGATGAGAAGGTGCTCCGTCTGGAAATCTCAGAGAACCAAATCAGTGGCCGTGTCATTACGCTCACCATTGAATACGAAGACATCCTCAATGCCGATGGCTTTGATTCGGACATTCTGAAGAATTCTTCATGCTATCCTTACTATTACATTTACCGTTAAAACCTACCCGATATGAAGAAGATTTTAATGATCATCTGTTGTGCGTTTGCCGTGCTTTCGGCATCCGCACAGGACAAGAAACTCACGCTGAATGCCGGTT
The DNA here is from genome assembly GCA_937890825.1 of uncultured Bacteroides sp. Lineage (GTDB taxonomy): Bacteria > Bacteroidota > Bacteroidia > Bacteroidales > Bacteroidaceae > Bacteroides. The sequence goes on from CALADS010000091.1 coordinate 30,969, forward strand.
TCCTGTTCCCGAATACCTTGAATGCGATGATTGGTTACGAGCATCCGTTGAGCTATGGCAATGCCGTGGAAATCTATGGTGAAGTGGGGAATCATTGGCAGAAACCCACCTGTTGCCGCTTTTGGAAGGGGTACTACTGGGATGGCGGGTTGGTCTATAAGCAGCGTTTGGTACGTTACAAGAACGGCATGCTCCGCTTCCGTTGGGGTCCTCAGTTCGGTGCCACCCAAAAGAAATTTTTCCTCAGTGTGGAAGCCGGCTTTGAATACAGCTATGTTTTTCAGAACGGCTGGGAGTTTTCGCTGATCCAGAAGAACAACGTCAACTTCCTGCATGGAGATACCTTCCGTAACGGACTCTTACTCGGTGTGAAGATTCCTTTTTAGTATTCACTCAATCTGATGGCTTATGGCATTCGAAGAAACCCGGGAACAGCAACAGATGTACAACTACTTCCGCAGTTGCATCTATATCTTTCTCATCATCGAGATTGTGATGAATCTTCCCATTACGGCGGATAACCGTGTGACGCAGTTTATCCTGGACCTGTTGGGTAGATTCAAAGTCTTTAATTCTGTATCAGGCTGCAAGGTGGCAGAGCTAATCTGTATCTGTGTAGTCTGTATCGGAACCAAGGCAAAGAAGGCGTTGAAGTTCAACGTGAAGACGATGGTCATCTATCCGGTGCTGGCTGGATTGACATTGGTCGGCATGTGCTTTATCTTTCACGGCATGAATATCGGCATGAGCTGGTTCGGCTTTCCGGCCAACCGCATCCTCTATGCGCTCTGTTCGGTGGTGGGTACCATGCTGGTGCATCAGGGACTGGACGGCATCGCCAAGTACTACAACTACAAGGTGGGCGAAGACCGCTTCAACTTCGAGAACGAATCGTTCCAGCAGTCGGAGACTTTGGTAGCCAATGACTATTCGGTGAATATCCCGATGATTTACTACTGGAAGCAGAAGATGCACAAGGGCTGGATCAACATTATCAATCCCTTTCGTGGGACGATTGTACTGGGTACACCGGGTTCGGGTAAGTCATTTGGTATCATCGATCCGTTTATCCGTCAGCATGCTGCCAAGGGATTTGCTATTATGTGCTACGATTTTAAGTTCCCTACATTGGCCAAGACACTTTTCTATCAGTATTGCAAGAATAAAAAGGCACAAAGATTACCAAAAAACTGTGGCTTTCACATTATCAACTTTACGGACGTGGAGTATTCGGACCGCATCAATCCGATTCAGCGCAAGTACATTCCGGACCTGGCGGCAGCTTCGGAAACGGCTGCTACCTTGCTGGCTTCCCTGAACAAGGGAGGCGGTGAAAAGAAAGGCGGTTCGGAAGCGTTTTTTACCAACTCGGCAGAGAACTTTCTGGCGGCCATCATCTACTTTTTTGTCAATTTTCATCCGGTTGGATTCAAGAACGGCAAGAAACTGAAACGCTATATTTCGTTGGCGAAAGAACCGGAAGTACCCAAGGAGGAAACTACAGCTGGTCAATCACAAGAACAGCAACCGTCTTCTTCCAAAGAAACACCCTCTGAACAGCAGTCTGTGGATGCTTTCAAGGAGCAGACTAATTCCAAGGAGGAGTTACCGGAGGGAAATAAATTCGAGCTGGTGATACGCAACTGGGACGATTACCAAGCAATAGATGCCAAGAACAATGTCATCCTGGACTTCGTGGATGAGAACGGTAACGATGTATCAACGGATGAAGACCGGATGTTCGTGGATTTGAACGGCTTCTCCTACAAAGACCGGACAGGGAAACTGGTGAAGATTGAGCGATGCTGGTATGAAGATGAAAATGGCAAGGAGGTAGAACCGGACACCATCACCGGGGAGTATTCGGACATGCCGCATGTTCTCTCTTTTCTGGGAAGACCCTACGACCAGGTGTTTAACATTCTGATGCAGGATGACAAGATTGCTTCCCTCATGGCTCCCTTCAAGAGTGCCTATGACAACAAGGCGAACGACCAGCTGGAAGGTATGGTGGGTACGCTGCGTGTCAATGCCGCCCGACTGGTATCTCCTGAAGCCTACTGGGTGTTTACGGGGGATGACTTCGACTTGAAGATTTCGGACAAGGCCAATCCGAGCTATTTGGTGATTGCCAACGACCCGGAGAAGGAACAGGTCATCGGTTCATTGAATGCACTGGTGCTGAACCGAC
>CALADS010000092.1 GCA_937890825.1 uncultured Bacteroides sp.
GACGATCCCCACCGAGCTGATGGAAAAGATGGAGCAGGCTTTCGGGAAACCTACGCCGTATACGCAAGGCAGACTGCAAAAGGTGTTTGTGCAAATGTCCCCAGAGTTGGCTGCAGAGATTCTGGAAACCTGCCTGCAAAACAATGCAGCCAGCTTTTCTTATTTCCTTACGGCTGCCAATAGGGCAATCGCACAGGGAATCACCACAGTGGAAGCCTATCGCGCAGGGCATACCAAAGGAACCGGCGGACACAATATCCGTGTGGATCGTGCCCAGCCCAGCGGTAATGACTTTATCAAGGCTGCCACAGAAAGACCGCGGCGGCTGAAACGAACGGAAGGAGAGTAGAGTGCGAGAAATAGAGTTTAGAGGGAAGCGAGTTGATACCTTTGAATGGGTATATGGAAGTGCCGTAACCCGTACCGATGGATGCGTTCCAGTAATTGTGACCACTGCATTTCACGAGGATGATGGCAGCGTATCGTTTGAATATGAGTTTGTAGCTTCAGAAACTGTTAGTCAGTACACCGGTCTGAAAGATAAGCACGGCAAGAGAATTTATGAGGGGGATATTCTAAAGAACTCGGATGATTACTTGTTTCTTATTGAATGGAATAAAGATGATGCTATGTACGACCGTATTGATTATGACGGAGGCACACCGATTGCAACGTCTTTCTGCTGGTATGATGCTAAGTGCGGCGAGGTCATCGGCAACATCTACGACAATCCGGAATTGTTGGAGGTACAGTACTGACATGAAAGGACGCACTACCAACAAGCTGCACGCCGTGAAAACCGTTGTGGACGGCATCGAGTGGGCAAGTAAGGCAGAGGCAAGCCGGTATGTGGAGCTGAAGCTATTGCAGCGAGCTGGGAAAATCAGCAACCTACGCTGGCAAGTTCCGTATGAACTTATTCCGAAGCAGAAAAAGGCAGACGGTACAACTGAACGGAAATGTGAGTACATAGCCGATTTTGTGTATGACACAGACGGCCGTACAGTCGTTGAGGATGTAAAAGGCTATCGAGATCCATCTTCAGCAACGTATGCCAAATTTGTTTTGAAGCGAAAGATGATGCTGTATATCCACGGCATTGAGGTGAAGGAATACCCACCAAAGCATTGAAAGGGAGGTTTTCCATGTGGATTGCTGGAAAAAGGTTCCTTGCTATGAATGCACCCAGAGATCTGCTGTTTGCCACGCAAGCTGCCCGGCTTACCGGGTCTATGCGCTGCAGCAGGAAACGAAAAGGCAGGAACGGTACCGCGGGTACCAGACAAACGCTGACTGTGAGGCTGCCAAACGGCGGATCATCAGCCTGAATAAGCACCACAGTCGTTAACCAACCATCACCAATCCCTTTGTAGAAGGAGTTGGGGAGTTACCGCTGGGACGCTGGACAAGCAGCGGGATCTCCAGATGGAGTCTGTGAAAAAATTGCTGAAAAGTGTGGATAAATGAATTACAGGGAAACAAGGTTTTGCGAAAATTTTAATATTTCACGGTTTGAAGGATTCGGAGAATTTGACATCCCAATTCTGGAACCGTGCGATTTCCAATCGTGCGAATTTATTGGGTACAACTTTGCCAAAACAGCAAAGAACAAGGAGAATAAAGGTGTTCACTTTTTCGTTGACGACTACCAGTTTGAAAGGCTATGGAGGCGTCCTACACAATCCATTAAAGCGATTGACGGGTTTCAATACGTTATGACCCCAGACTTTAGCTTGTACACAGATTTTCCGAAAGCTATGCAGATTTACAACCACTATCGCAAGCATTGGCTGGGGGCGTATTGGCAGTCCTTGGGGCATAATGTGATCCCAACAATAGCATGGAGCGACAAAGACAGCTTTCGGTGGTGCTTTGATGGAGAGCCTACACAATCTACGGTTGCTGTATCGAGCGTTGGAACGCAGCGGAGTAAAGAGAGCAAAAGGCTTTTTCTGCAAGGATGGGAAAAAATGCTGGAAAGGCTAGAACCGGAAACGGTTATTTTTTATGGTAGTGTGCCGGAAGAATGCCGGGCCAATATTGTACAAATAAAATCATTTCAAGAAAAATTCAAGGAGGCTAAAGTAAATGGGTGGTAGAGGCGGAAGCTCTGGTATTAGCGTGGGAAGCGGAAAGTCTGCCGAATACAAAGAACATTATAATATAGAAATGTCGGATGCCATGGATTTTTCATCTTCTTTTGCGCTAGATAAAGGCGCAACTAAGGATGAAATCGGGTACCAAATGTACGTACATAAAGATGTTACTGGGAGAAGCCTTATATCAGACACACGGCAGGAAATAAAATCACTTAATAGGGCATACAAAGAAGCTGATGATGTGGGAACTGCTTACGGAATGTCAATAGATGCAATAAAAGGCATGAAAGCTGGACTTAAGGGGAAAATAAAACTTAGAGAAAAGGCTATTGATGCAATGACAAATGCAAGAAAAGAATATGAAAAATACTCGAGAGAATCAAAAATTGGCATACAAAAGAGCAAAAAAAGAAAAGGGCAGTGGATGTAACATTAGTTTCTGATGAAGAGATCCAGAGCCAGAAACGCATTTGTCAAGGGCAGGAAAAGACATTGTAACGCCCGGAGGTGGCCGAAGACCGCCACCTCCACAACCAAAGAAAGGATGAGTCAATATGATTGAGAAGTTTTTCATGGCAGCGCTGGCCGCTGCCATTATCGTTGT
>CALADS010000093.1 GCA_937890825.1 uncultured Bacteroides sp.
GCTACGACTTCCATCCGCGCTGGACGGTGAGTGCCGACCTCAGCAACCTGCTCAATCGCAAAGATTACGAGGTTTCTCTCTATCAGGGAGCCAACTTTCTATACTACCGCATGCCCTTGCGTGGCCGCGAGTTCCTCGTTTCGCTGCGGTTTAAGTACTGAATATGCTGCATTGAGTAAGAGGACCAGACGCAGCAAATTGAGAATACGCACATAGTGTAGTACACAATATAAACAAATGAGTTACCTCTCTGGATGCCTGTTTCTCTTTCATATCTACCGGAAGGTTTTCTGTCTTTTCCTGGTCGATACCCAATATTGCAACTTCTCGTATGGTGGCATCTCGAATAGATTTCTGTTGTGCATTTCTATATATTATTTACCAGTTTTTTGCAGAATGAATCGCTTGTACACAGCGTAAAAGTATTTTCAGCTCTATCCTAAATAAGCTTACACTCTCTTATTGCAGTGAAAGAAAAATAGCTGCAAACTGACCCAAAGAGTGACAAAAGGATGTTCCAAAAAAATAAGCCGTCCCAATACTGGTGAATCAGACATTCTCCTGATGAAGATAGTCAAGCAGATGGAAGAGCTTTTACCTTATCCAAAGAAAAAGGCTCCAAAGAAGAAAGCCGTAAATAATGATGTGCATCCTTTTCTTCACCTTCCCAATATCGGACAGCAGACAGAACAGGACCTGTTGCAGATGGGCTATACCTCACCTGGCTCGCTCAAAGGAAAAAGTCCAGAAGAGTTATACCAACAGGAATGTGAAATGAAAGGTTGTATGGTTGACCGATGCCAGCTCTATGTCTATCGGGCTTTGATATATTACATAGAATCCGATAAACCGGATAAGGAAAAAAGCAAATGGTGGTATTGGAAAGATGATTATTGCGACCCTTCACCATGCGGTGCAAAATGTATTGATTGTCCATCCTTTCCCAATGAATGTAAAGGATGTAAGAAGATAAAAGGGAAAGTGTTCTGGCTACAATATACGGGCGATGACATCTGTCCTATCTGGAAATGCTGCAAAGAGGGAAAGAGAAAAAACTGTGGAGGTTGTCCTCATTTGCCTTGTTCTCGTTTCATGAAAGATCCGTCCATATCTGATGAAGAAAATGACAGGAATCTAAAAAGGATGATTGACAATCTTCGGCAGGTATCTATTTAAAGACTTAGAAACAAAAGCCTAGTGATGCCTGGACTTCGTGGGTCAGTTTGACGGATGGGGTGGAAGCACTGATCTTTTTTCCGTCAAATCGGACATCCTTGACGGCAGAATAGGGCTGTTGGTTGGAGAAACTGTATCCCAACGAGAAGACGACTACATCATTCTGCAGGCAGACCGCATTTTTCAGCTGCCAGAAATTCCATTGGCCGCCGTGGTTGCGTACCCGCTTTTCCTGCTGTACCCATCGCCCGTTGACCATTTACTTGTGCAGGTAGGAGAAGGTTATATTGGGAAGGGTAAATGCCACGGATGGATGGCATTCCCAGGATATTGTCATATTCTTGTCTTTTCCAACTGTTAGGAGGGGTAGACGGAATACTGGGCCAACTTGAATATTGAAGTTATCCAGTGTACTTTCATCATGGTCTAGGTTGTAATGCTTGCCGCTGTGGTCGGTCACTTCCCATTGGGGTTTGTAATCATTGAAGGACCAAAATTGAAGACCGATTCCTCCTTTTATTCCGAGAAAGCGGTTCAGAAAGCGGACATAATCTAGACTCGTTCCATAACCGGGGTCGTTGCTGTGTATCAGTATGAATCCGTTTAGCGTGATACGGTTGGGTGTTTCTTTCCAATCATTATTCGTGTTCCAGGAAAAGATGGATTGACTCCCCCAGATTAATAATAGTGCCAGTAATGATATTTTTGTTTTCATTGCTAAATGCATTGTTGGTTAGTGTGCCCAAAGATATGAAAATGTTTTTATCATTGTATTGCTTTATGTATCGAAGCGGAAAAAAGAGCATTGAAGCATCTTTTTTTCGTATTAAAGCCAATGGAGTATGTAAATTCGATTTCCAAAATTTTATATTTCCACATCAGTGGGCTGTGTAGGGTGGGGCGGGCAGTATATTTTCCGTCGGACTGTTGCAACTGTGGAAGATTCGTTGTAATTTTGGGTGCAGATGAGCGAATATATTAACAATAAAGGTAAACTGATGGAACTAGAAGTATTGGATTGGGGGGTAGTGTCCTATAACTGGGCCTGGAAAGAGCAGACCCGCCTTTTTGACGAACTGGTGGCGGCCAAATTGCAGGGTCGGGCGTATGTGAATCATCTGATTCTGTGTGAACATCTGCCTGTGTATACGCTGGGGCGCAGCGGCAAAGCTACGAATATGCTGCTGAATGACGAGCAACTGAAGCAGGTAGGGGCCACCGTGTTTTACATAGACCGCGGGGGGGACATTACCTTTCACGGGCCGCAGCAACTGGTGGGGTATCCGATTATCAATCTGGAAGAATTCGGCTTGGGAGTGAAGGAATACGTGCATCTGTTAGAAGAATCCGTGATACGGGTGTGTGCTACCTATGGCATAAAGGCTGGAAGGATGGAGAAGGCTACCGGAGTATGGCTGGAAGCAGATTCACCGCGCGCCAGAAAGATTTGCGCCATCGGGGTGAGATGTAGTCATTACGTCACCATGCATGGGTTGGCCTTGAACGTAAATACCGATTTAAAATACTTCAGTTATATTCATCCTTGCGGATTTGTAGACAAGGGGGTAACCTCGCTGCAAAAGGAACTGGGCAGGGTGGTGCCTATGCAAGAAGTGAAAGATAGGCTGGTAAAGGAATGGAAGCTTCTTTTGCGCGGAGAATGATTTATCGGGATTTTATTCTTTCCAACCAAAAAAACTTATTACCTTTGCAAGTCTTTTTGAATGGAAGCAGGTGACCCTGATGTGGATGTATCTGCTTTTTCGGATAAAGTGGAAAAGAAAAAATTAAAAAACATAAATACTTAGATTATGAATATCTCGTATAATTGGTTGAAAGAGTATGTGGACTTTAACCTGACTCCCGATGAAGTGGCAGCAGCGCTGACTTCTATCGGCCTGGAAACGGGCAGCGTGGAGGAGGTGCAGTCTATAAAAGGTGGACTGGAAGGTCTGGTTATCGGAGAGGTGCTGACGTGTGAACCGCATCCGAACTCAGACCATATGCATATTACTACCGTAAACCTGGGTCAGGGAGAGCCGGTGCAGATTGTCTGTGGAGCGGCCAATGTGGCTGCCGGACAAAAGGTGGTGGTGGCTACCCTGGGTGCTAAACTATACGATGGTGACGAGTGCTTCACCATCAAGAAGTCTAAGCTGCGCGGCGTGGAATCGTTTGGTATGATTTGTGCGGAAGATGAAATAGGATTGGGCACAGACCATGCAGGTATCATCGTTTTGCCGGAAGAGGCTGTTCCCGGTACGCTGGCCAAGGATTATTATAATATAAAGAGTGATTATGTGCTGGAGGTGGATATCACTCCGAACCGTGCGGATGCTTGCTCGCATTTTGGCGTGGCACGCGATTTGTATGCCTATCTGTTGCAGAATGGGGCAGCAGCTGAACTGAAGAAACCTTCGGTAGACCATTTTGCTGTAGACACTCAGGATTTGAATATTCGCATTACGGTGGAAAATACAGAGGCCTGTCCGCGATATGCCGGAGTGACCGTAAAGGGAGTGACTGTAAAGGAAAGCCCTGAATGGTTGCAGAATAAATTGCGTCTTATCGGTTTGCGCCCTATAAATAATGTAGTGGATATTACCAATTATATCTGTCACGCATTCGGCCAGCCGCTTCACTGTTTTGATGCTGCTAAGATCAAGGGTGGGGAAGTGCGCGTGAAGACGCTGCCGGAAGGTACTCCGTTTGTAACGTTGGATGGCGTGGAACGCAAACTGAACGAGCGCGATTTGATGATTTGCAATGCAGAAGAACCGATGTGTATCGCAGGTGTGTTCGGAGGATTGGATTCTGGCTGCACCGAAGAAACAACCGATGTGTTTATCGAAAGTGCTTATTTCCACCCCACGTGGGTGCGCAAGACGGCCCGTCGTCATGGCTTGAATACCGATGCCTCATTCCGCTTCGAACGGGGAATCGATCCGAATGGTGTGCTTTATTGCCTGAAACTGGCAGCACTGATGGTGAAGGAACTGGGCGGTGGCAGCATCGCTTCAGATATTCAGGATGTATGCGAGGCTCCCTTTGCCGACTTCCGCGTGGAACTGCCGTATCAGAAAGTGCATGCATTGATTGGTAAGGAGATTCCGCACGATACAATAAAGAGTATTGTGCAGAGTCTGGAAATGAAAATTGTAGAAGAAACGGCTGAAGGCCTGACGCTGGATGTACCTCCTTATCGGGTGGATGTGCAGCGCGACTGCGATGTGATAGAAGATATTCTGCGTATCTATGGATATAATAATGTGGAGATTCCTTCTGCCTTGAAATCGTGCCTCACCACGAAGGGAGAGCACGACAGCTCCAACCGCTTGCAGAATCTGGTGGCAGAGCAGTTGGTGGGCTGTGGCTTCAATGAAATCTTGAACAACTCACTGACTAGGGCGGCTTATTACGATGGTTTGGAAACTTATCCGTCGAAGAATTTGGTTATGCTTCTGAATCCGCTGAGTGCCGATTTGAATGCCATGCGTCAAACGTTGCTGTTTGGTGGCTTGGAAAGCATTGCGCACAATGCCAACCGTAAGAATGCTGATTTGAAATTCTTCGAATACGGTAATTGCTATTATTTCCATGCCGAGAAAAAAGACCCCGAAAAAGCGTTGGCTGCGTATGCAGAAGATTATCATTTGGGCTTGTGGCTGACAGGTAAGCGCGTTTCTAATTCATGGGCACATGCCGACGAGAATAGTTCGGTATATGAACTGAAGGCTTATGTAGAGAATATCTTCGCCCGCTTAGGACTGAATATGCACGAATTGGTGGTAGGTAATTTGACGGATGATATCTATACAGCCGGACTTTCTATTCATACGCGTGGCGGAAAACTGCTGGCTACACTGGGTGTGGTAGCCCGCAAATGGATGAAGGCTTTCGATATTGACAATGAGGTGTATTATGCCGATTTGAACTGGAAGGAGTTGCTGAAAGCCATCAGAAATGTAAAGGTCAACTTTAAGGAGTTGTCTAAGTTCCCGGCCGTGAAACGCGATTTGGCTTTGCTTATTGATAAGAAAGTGCAGTTTGCCGAAATCGAAAAGATAGCTTTCGATACGGATAAGAAGCTGCTCAAGGAAGTGTCGCTCTTCGACGTGTATGAAGGCAAAAATCTGGAAGCCGGTAAAAAATCGTATGCGGTAAGCTTCTTGCTGCAGGATGAATCGCAGACATTGAATGATAAACAGATTGATAAGCTGATGCAAAAACTCATCAAGAATCTGCAAGATAAACTCGGGGCACAGCTTCGATAAGATACAGTATTAAATTATAATTTTAAATATATATATACCAATGGGAAGAGCGTTTGAATATAGAAAAGCTGCAAAATTGAAAAGATGGGGCCATATGGCCAAGACATTTACCAGACTGGGTAAGCAAATTGCCATTGCTGTGAAGGCGGGTGGTCCGGAACCTGAGAATAATCCTACCTTGCGTTCGGTTATCGCTACATGTAAGCGTGAAAATATGCCGAAGGATAACATCGAGCGTGCTATCAAGAATGCAATGGGTAAAGACCAGAGCGACTACAAGAGCATGACTTACGAAGGATATGGTCCTCACGGTGTGGCAGTATTTGTAGATACGCTGACGGATAATCCTACACGTACGGTAGCTGATGTGCGTTCGGTGTTCAATAAGTTTGGCGGAAACTTGGGTACTATGGGTTCGTTGGCTTTCCTCTTCGATCACAAATGTGTGTTTACTTTCAAGAAAAAGGAAGGTATGGATATGGAAGAGTTCATTCTCGACATGATAGACTTTGATGTAGATGAGGATTATGAAGAGGATGAAGAAGAAGGTACTGTAACGATTTATGGTGACCCGAAAAGCTATGCAGCTATTCAGAAACACCTGGAAGAAGGTGGCTTTGAAGATGTGGGTGGTGAGTTTACTTATATCCCTAATGATTTGAAAGAAGTAGAAGCTGATCATCGTGAGACACTGAACAAGATGGTAGAACGTCTGGAAGAGTTTGATGATGTGCAGACGGTGTATACCAATATGAAACCTGAAGAGGTGGAAGAATAAAATGGATTATACTTACAAAACGAAAGGTACCTGCAGTACTCATATCGAGCTGTCGGTAGAAGATGGAGTGGTGCAGGATGTAGCTTTCTGGGGCGGATGCAACGGAAATCTGCAAGGCATTTCCAGGTTGGTGAAAGGAATGCCTGTAGAGCAGGTGTTGAAGACATTGGAAGGTATTCGCTGTGGGGGCAGACCGACATCTTGTCCCGATCAGCTCTGTCAGGCCTTGCATGAGATGGGCTATTAAAAATACTTATCAATTTGTTCAAGTAAATATTTGTTTGTATCTTTGCGGCGAAATATAGGCTACCTTAGGGTGCTTGTGTTTCGCCGCAACTATTTTTTAAATGATTTTAAACGAAAGAAGAAGCAGTATTAGAAATGTTGATTGCAGTAGATTTTGACGGAACCATTGTGAAGCATCGTTATCCGGCTATTGGTGAAGAAATTCCTTTTGCCATAGAAACGTTGAAGAAACTTGCGGCAGATAGGCATCGTCTTATTCTGTGGACAGTGAGGGAAGGCAAATTGCTGGATGAAGCGGTGGAATTTTGTCGTGCCAGAGGACTGGAGTTCTATGCTGTGAACCGAGACTATCCTGAGGAAGAACAGGATAAGAACCGTCACTTCTCTCGTAAATTGAAAGCGGATGTTTTTATAGATGATCGTAATTTAGGTGGATTGCCCGATTGGGGAACCATTTATGAGATGGTGACGCAGCACTTGACGTATGAACAAGTGATGTGTAGGCGTGAAGAGGTGGAACCTATCCGGAAAAAAGGTTTCTGGAGTAGGCTGTTTGGTAGGTAGTTTAATATAGTAATTATATAACAATGAAATTTTTACGAGTTTTATCCTTTGGTTGCCTGCTGAGCTTAATGCTCATGACTAGTTGCACATCGTATGTGAATGTTCCTTACATCCAGAATCCGGAAGTTGTAAACAGTTTTAAGGATTCCTTGCCTTTGTATGATGCTAAGATTATGCCGAAAGACTTGCTGAGTATTACGGTAAATACTAGCGACCCGCAAGCGGCTGCTCCGTTCAACCTGACTGTTCAGACTCCGCAGAACGCTACTTTGGCGATGATTAATACGACGACTACCCCGTCACTTCAGCAGTATCTGGTGAACAATAAGGGAGAAATTGACTTTCCGGTAATAGGACGTCTGAAAGTAGGCGGGCTGACTAAGAATGAAGCCGAGGACCTGATTCGCGAACATTTGAAGAATTATCTGAAAGAAGTGCCTATCGTAACTGTTCGTATGGCCAATTATAAGATTTCTGTGTTGGGTGAGGTGCAACATCCGGGAACTTTCACAGTAAGCAATGAGAAGGTAAATATCCTGGAAGCCTTGGCTATGGCGGGCGATATGACGGTATATGGTGTCCGTGATAATGTTAAACTTATCCGTGAGGACGCAACTGGTAAACGCGAGATTATTCAACTGAACCTGAATAATGCGGAAATTGTGGTTTCTCCGTATTATTATCTGCAGCAGAATGACATCGTGTATGTTACTCCGAATAAGACCAAGGCCAAGAACTCTGATATTGGTAGCAGCACCTCGCTTTGGGTGAGCGCTACTTCTATTTTGGTATCTATTGCCAGCTTGGTAGTCAATATTGTGAGATAATATTTTGAGTGCTAAATACTACTAAATTCTTAGATAATGTTAGACGAAAACAAAAGAGGTGACTTGTCGGTAGATGCCGAAGAAAGTGTAAATCTAAGTGAACTCCTGTTTAAGTATCTGGCATATTGGCCTTGGTTTGTAGCTAGTGTGCTGGTATGTCTGGTGGCTTGTTTTATCTATTTGAGATACCAAACTCCGGTATATCAGGTATCGGCGGCTGTATTGATTAAGGAGGATGAAAAGAAAGGTGGAGCTGCCAATTCAGCACCTTTTGCAGCTATGCAGGGGCTGGGTATGTTGTCTATGACCAGCAACTTCGAAAATGAAGTGGAGATCTTGAAATCTCGCACATTGATTAAAAAGGTAGTTAATCATCTGGAACTCTATACAAGTGTATCTGAAGAACGTATGTTTAGCTATGATACTCCTCTTTATAAGAATGCTCCTATTCAGGTTTTCATGACTCCGGAAGAAGCTGAAAAACTGAAGACCAATGTGGCTATGGATTTGACTTTCCGGAAGGAAGAGAAGACACTCGATGTGAAACTGAAATATATGTTGGGTGAGGAAGAGGTGGAAGTGGAAAAGAAGTTTGATCATCTGCCTGCTGTGTTGCCTACAGAAATCGGTGTCATCAGTTTCTTGCCCAATGCTGCGGTTTTGGCGAAGGATACCTTGAAGAAAGAGGTGAAAAATGAAATTCACTTGAAAGCTAATATCTCTAATCCGATTGCTGTGGCTGGTGCCTATCTCAGTCAGTTGGCTGTAGAACCTACTTCCAAGACAACAACCATTGCACAGATTTCTCTGAAGACCATCGTAAAACAATTAGGCGTGGATTTCGTAAATTGTCTGGTGGCTTTCTATAATCAGGATGCAAACGACGAAAAGAATGAAGTGGCTCAGAAGAGTGCTGAATTTATTGACGAACGTATCAATATCATCAATCGTGAGCTGGGTACTACGGAGAGTGAGCTGGCTTCGTTTAAACAACGTTCGGGATTGACCGACTTGACCAGCGATGCACAGCTGGCCTTGCAGGAAAGTTCTAAGTATGAACAGCAACGCATGGAGAATGCTACTCAGATTAATCTGGTGCGCTATTTGAATGAATACATCAATAATCCTGAAAATACCAATGAGGTATTGCCCGCTAACGTAGGCTACTCGGATGCCAATCTGACCTCGGTGATAGAACAGTACAATACCATGATTATTGAGCGTAAGCGCTTGTTGCGTACTTCTTCTGAGAATAACCCTGCCGTGGTGAATATGAATACGGGTATCGATGCCATGCGTCGCACGGTGCAGACTACTGTAAACAGTGTGCTTAAAGGTTTGCAGATTACGCGCGATGACATTGAGCGTCAGGCCAGCAAGTTTGAAGGCCGTATCAGCAACGCTCCTTTGCAGGAGAAAGAATTTATGACTATCTCTCGTCAGCAGGAAATCAAGGCTACTCTGTATATCATGTTGCTGCAAAAGCGTGAGGAAAATGCCATTACATTGGCTGCCACTGCCAATAATGGACGTATCATAGAAGAAGCGTTGGCAGCTTCGGCTCCGGTAGCTCCGCGCAAGAGCGTCTTTATGTTGGCTTCGCTGCTGTTGGGACTGGGTATTCCGGTAGGTATTATCTTTCTGATTGATTTGTTCAAGTACAAGATAGAAGACCGTGCTGATTTGGAGAAACTGACTACTGCTCCGATATTGGGTGAAATACCGTCTGATGGAAAAGCCAGTGGCGAAAAAGCCTCCATTGATGTGCGCGAAAATGAAAATGGCATGATGGAAGAAGCGTTCCGTACGCTACGTACCAACATCTTGTTTATGTTGGGCCCCAGCCAAAAAGTGGTGTTGTTTACTTCCAGTCAGCCGGGTGAAGGAAAGAGCTTTATTACCTGTAATATGGGCGCCAGTCTGGCCTACATGGGCAAGAAGGTGCTGGTAATCGGTATGGACATCAGAAAACCCCGTTTGGCCGGTATCTTTAATTTGGATCATCATTCCAAGGGTATCACAAATTATCTGAATGATCCGGTCAACGTAAATATCTTCGATTTGGTACAGCATACTCAGATTAGCAAGAATCTGGATGTGATGTTGGCTGGTCCTGTGCCGCCGAATCCTACCGAATTGGTATCGCGCGACTCGTTTGTGCAGGGTATTGCGAAGTTGAAAGAAAAATACGATTATATCTTATTAGATACGGCACCTATCGGAATCGTAACCGATACAGCTATAATCGGTCGTGTGGCAGATTTGAGTGTGTATGTGTCTCGTGCAGGTGTTACACCTAAGATGGCATTTAAGTACATCAATGTGCTGCGTGAAGAAAAGAAACTGAATAATGTGGCTACTGTGCTGAATGGCGTAGATATGAGCGATCGTAAGCGTGCTTACGGCTACGGTCGTTATGGTTACGGCTATGGCTACGGCTACGGTTACGGAGACGATAAGTAATGATGACGGACAGAATCGAAAAGGCGGTTGCTCTGTTTAAGAGTGGATATAATTGTTCACAGTCGGTTGTAGCCGCTTTCGCAGATCTTTATGGCTTTACCGAAGAGCAGGCATTGCGTATGTCTGCAGCTTACGGTGGAGGCATAGGGCGCATGCGTATGACGTGTGGGGCAGCTTGTGGACTGTTCATGCTGGCGGGCTTGGAAAAGGGGGCTGTAGATGCCAAAGACCGTGAAGGTAAAGGGGCATGCTATGCACTGGTGCAAGAATTGGCGGCTGTCTTTAAAGAACGAAATCATTCGTTGGTATGTGCTGAATTATTAGGATTGAAACAGCCTGAAGGAGTGTCGATGCCCGAGGCTCGTACCGAACAGTATTATGCCAAGCGCCCCTGTGTAAAGATGGTGGAAGAAGCCGCTCGTATTTGGGTGGAGCATTTAAATAAAACTAGTTAAGTTTAGAAGAAGTTAGAATTAGAAGATGAAGAACATTCGCAATTTTTGTATCATTGCACATATTGATCACGGTAAGTCTACGTTGGCTGACCGTTTGCTGGAATATACCAAAACCATTCAAGTGACTCAAGGACAGATGCTGGATGATATGGATCTGGAGAAAGAACGAGGGATTACCATTAAGAGTCACGCTATTCAGATGGAATACCTTTATAAAGGTGAAAAATATGTGTTGAATTTGATTGATACTCCGGGACACGTAGACTTTTCGTATGAAGTTTCACGTTCTATCGCTGCCTGTGAAGGCGCATTGCTGATTGTGGATGCTTCTCAAGGTGTGCAAGCGCAGACTATTTCTAATCTTTATATGGCCCTAGAGCATGACTTGGAAATTATTCCGGTTATTAATAAATGCGATATGGACAGTGCCATGCCCGATGAAGTAGAGGATGAAATCATCGAACTTCTGGGATGCAAGCGGGAAGAAATTATCCGTGCATCTGGAAAGACTGGTATGGGTGTGGAAGAAATTCTGGAGGCAGTTATCGAACGGGTGCCTCATCCGGTTGGTGACGAAGAGGCTCCGCTGCAGGCATTGATTTTCGATTCTGTTTTTAACTCGTTCCGTGGAATCATTGCTTACTTTAAAATTGTAAACGGTGTTATCCGTAAGGGAGATAAAGTAAAGTTCTTTAATACGGGTAAAGAATATGATGCCGATGAGATTGGTGTGCTGAAGATGGATATGGTTCCCCGTCAGGAACTGCGTACGGGTGATGTGGGCTATATTATTTCTGGTATTAAAACGTCTCGTGAGGTAAAAGTGGGGGATACCATCACACACATTGCGCGTCCGTGTAAAGAAGCTATTGCAGGTTTTGAAGAAGTGAAGCCGATGGTCTTTGCCGGTGTGTATCCTGTAGAAGCTGAAGATTTTGAAGATTTGCGTGCTTCTTTGGAAAAATTGCAGCTGAATGATGCTTCGCTTACTTTTCAGCCGGAATCTTCCTTGGCTTTAGGATTTGGATTCCGTTGCGGATTTTTAGGTCTGCTTCATATGGAAATTGTGCAAGAACGTCTGGATCGAGAGTTCGATATGAATGTAATCACTACCGTACCCAACGTGTCTTATAACATATATGATAAGCAGGGAAATATGACGGAAGTGCATAATCCTGGCAGTATGCCGGATCCTACTTTGATAGACCACATTGAAGAACCCTATATCCGTGCTTCGGTAATTACGGCTACAGATTATATCGGCCCAATTATGACGCTTTGTCTGGGTAAGCGTGGCGAGTTGGTGAAGCAGGAGTATATTTCTGGAAATCGTGTGGAAATCTATTATGATATGCCCTTGGGTGAAATTGTGATTGATTTCTACGATAAATTGAAAAGTATTTCGAAGGGATATGCTTCTTTCGACTATCATCCGCATGGATTCCGTCCTTCTAAATTGGTAAAATTAGATATTCTTCTCAATGGTGAGCCTGTGGATGCTTTGTCTACCTTGACTCACTTTGACAATGCCTACGATTTGGGAAGAAGAATGTGTGAGAAATTGAAAGAACTGATTCCCAGACAGCAGTTTGAAATTGCCATTCAGGCAGCCATTGGTGCCAAGATTATAGCCCGTGAAACGATTAAAGCGGTTCGTAAGGATGTAACGGCCAAATGTTACGGTGGTGATGTGAGCCGTAAACGTAAGTTGCTTGAAAAACAGAAACGCGGTAAGAAGCGTATGAAGCAGATTGGTAATGTAGAAGTGCCGCAAAAGGCATTTCTGGCTGTTCTTAAACTGGATTAAGCGGTTTCTTATTTACTTAAATCTTTTATTTATGATTATTTTACGTACACTGAAGAAATTTTCTTCTCTGAACATGTTGGCTAGTCTGTTGCTGTTTCTGACAGCAATCTTGGCTGCCGTTGTGGCTAATTCATCATGGGCTCCTGCCTATGAAGCCTTTTTGTCGCAGGAATTGCATCTGCGTATCGGCTCTTTTAATTTGTTCTCACACGGCGGCCATGCACTGACCATGATTGAGTTTATCAATGACTGCCTTATGACTATCTTTTTCTTATCGGTAGGCCTTGAAATCAAACGGGAATTGCTGGTAGGAGAGTTGTCATCGTTTCGTAAGGCAGTTCTTCCTTTCATAGCTGCTTGCGGCGGTATGATATTGCCGGTTATCGTGTATTCAGCCATGGTGACGGCAGGAGGTCCTGAAGCTCGCGGATCAGCAATCCCGATGGCTACCGATATTGCTTTTTCTTTGGGTGTTCTCAGTTTGTTGGGGAACCGTGTACCGTTGTGTCTGAAGATTTTTCTCACAGCCTTTGCCGTAGTAGATGATATTGGTGGCATTTTAGTAATTGCATTGTTCTACAGTACAGATGTAGCCTTCGGATATCTAATTGCAGCGGCAATACTGTATGTTTTCTTGTATTATATGGGCAAGTTTGGAGTGACGCAAAAGATTTTCTATCTCTCGTTTGGCATCATTATATGGTATCTCTTTTTGCAGTCGGGTATACACGCTACTATCTCGGGTGTAATTTTAGCCTTTGTGATTCCTGCTCGTCCGCAGATGGATGCCGGTAAATACATCAAGCGTATTCAGCAGGCTATCAGTGAGTTTCCTGCCTCTGGGTCGGATAGGATTGTATTGACTAATGAACAGATTGCCAAATTAAAACAGGTGGAATTTGCTTCTGATCATGTCATCAGTCCGCTGCAGTCGCTCGAAGATAACCTGCATGGTTTGGTGAATTTCATTGTATTGCCTTTATTCGCTTTTGCCAATGCTGGTGTAGTGCTCAACGGTGGCGGAGATATGATGGGGGAGGTAAGTATGGCCGTCATGTGTGGCTTGCTGATCGGTAAGTTTGTAGGTATTTTCCTGTTTACATGGGCCGCTGTACAATGCAAAGTAGCTTCCATGCCGGTGGGCATGAACTGGAAAAATGTAGCCGGTGTGTCTCTATTGGGAGGAATTGGTTTTACTGTTTCGCTATTTATCGCTAACTTGTCTTTTGCTGCTGATCATCCGGCATTGCTTAATCAGGCTAAGTTGGGCGTGTTGCTGGGCACTCTATTGTCGGGAATTTTAGGATATCTGGTCTTGAAGATGGTGCTGCCCAAACAAGCCTAGCACCCTTGAAGAATATTTTTTTCAGCAAAGGCTTTGTGAATCAAAAAGAAAACCGTAATTTTGCACCCGCTATTACGAGATAATAGTAAATATTCAAATCATTAACTAAAAAAACAATTATTAAATGGCAACAAGAATCAGATTGCAGAGACATGGACGTAAAAGCTATGCTTTCTACTCTATCGTAATTGCAGACGTAAGAGCTCCACGTGATGGTAAATTTATTGAGAAGATTGGTACATACAACCCGAATACCAATCCTGCCACAGTAGATTTGAAATTTGACCGTGCACTTGATTGGGTTTTGAAAGGTGCACAACCTTCTGACACTGTACGTAACATCCTTTCTCGCGAAGGTGTTTACATGAAGAAACACTTGCTGGGTGGTGTAGCGAAAGGTGCATTCGGTGAAGCTGAAGCAGAAGCTAAGTTTGAAGCATGGAAGAGCAACAAGCAAAATGGTTTGGCTGCTTTGAAGGCTAAAGACGAAGAAGCTAAGAAGGCTGAAGCTAAGGCTCGCCTGGAAGCTGAGAAGAAAATCAATGAAGCTAAGGCTAAGGCTCTGGCAGAAAAGAAGGCTGCTGAAGAAGCTGCTAAAGCTGCTGCAGAGGCTCCGGCTGAAGAAGAAGCTCCGGCTACTGAAGAAGCTGCTGCTGAATAATCATTGCTTGAGATTAATTTTCTTGATATTAGAAGGAAATTGTAAAAATCCTCTTCGATTTTCTCGGAGAGGATTTTTTTATGTGTATCTTTGGCTGCGAATATGAATTTTAAAAAATGTGTGATATGAGAAAGTTTACTTATTTAATGGCAGTAGCTGCTTTGGCATCTGCCTGTAGCAATGGAAACGGTGGTTATACCATTACGGGTACTGTACAGGGCGCTTCTGATGGAGATGCTGTATATTTGCAGCGGATTGAAGGAAGAAGAAATATAGTGAAACAGGATTCGGCTGTTATTAAAGACGGAAAATTTACTTTTACAGGAAAGCAAGATACTGCTGTATATCGCTATCTGACGTATAAGGGACAGGGCGATCAGGCTATGGCTATGGATTTCTTTTTGGAAAACGGAACGATTCAGGTGCAGTTGGCCAACACAAATCCTGCCGCTACCGGTACTCCCAATAACGATGCTTATCAGCAGGTTCGTGCCAAAGTGAATGCAAATATGAAGCAAGTGGAAGCACTTTATGCATCAATGGCCGATACTACATTGACTGATGCACAACGTGAACAGCGCGGAAAGGAACTGGCAGACCTGGAGGATAAGATGATGCAAATAGCCAAAGAAGGTATTCAGCAGAACATTGACAATGCAGTGGGTATTCATCTCTTGAAGCAGAATTTCTATTATATGGATGTGGAAGAACTCGATGCATTGCTTCCTAAGATTCCGGCCGCTTATGAACAAGATGCTACAATCTTGCGCATCAAAGAAAATGTGGCGAAAATGAAGGCTACGGCTGTGGGACAGAAATTTACGGATTTTACCATGAAGACGCCAGAAGGCAAGGAGGTGAAATTATCTGATTTTGTCGGTAAAGGTAAGGTGGTGCTGGTAGATTTCTGGGCTAGCTGGTGCGGACCTTGTCGTCGGGAAATGCCGAATCTGGTAGATGCTTATAAGCAATATAAGAACAAGAACTTTGAAATTGTAGGGGTGTCGCTGGATAGAAACAATGAAGATTGGGTAAAAGCCATCAAGCAATTGGGTATTACATGGCCGCAGATGTCAGATTTGAAGTTTTGGGATTGTGAAGGTGCCAAGTTGTATGCTGTAAGCAGCATTCCTCATGTGGTATTGATTGATGGAAATGGAATCATTCTAGCACGCGGCCTTCATGGAGAAGAATTGCAGAAAAAATTAGCGGAAGTTTTAAAATAAACTGCATTTAAATTTCATAAAATGGAAAACTTTTATAAGGCATAGCTTTGTGAAAGTTTTCCATTTTATTTTTTAATATATTGATAATTAAAAGCTTAACATTTTTTCAATGGATAAAAGTTTTCCAAAATGATAATTATATGAATTTTCTGAGCTACCTTTGCATCACAAATCCGTGATACATGTCAGCGGAATGATTTCTCAATTTTTAATCTTGGAAAATAATATGATACAGACGGTAATCAAGCGCGATGGACGCATTGTGGGATTTAATCAAGAAAAGATTATTGCAGCCATCCGTAAAGCTATGCTGCACACAGATAAAGGTGAGGATATGCAGCTTATTCATCAGATAGCAGATCATATAGCTTTCAGAGGGCAGCCGCAAATGACTGTAGAAGCTATTCAAGACGCTGTAGAGATGGAGCTCATGAAGAGTAGTCGTAAGGATGTAGCCCAAAAGTACATAGCTTACCGTAACCAGCGTAGCATTGCGCGTAAGGCAAAGACGCGGGATATGTTTCTAGAAATTATCAATATAAAATCGAATGATATCACGCGTGAAAATGCCAACATGAACGCAGATACTCCTGCGGGAATGATGATGAAGTTTGCCAGTGAATCTACCAAACCTTTTGTAGATGATTACCTTCTTAGTGAAGAGGTGTTGGAGGCTGTCAATGACAACTATCTGCATATTCACGACAAGGATTATTATCCTACCAAGAGTCTTACCTGTGTGCAGCACCCTTTGGATCATATTCTTATCAAAGGATTTTCTGCCGGACATGGTGAATCGCGTCCGGCCAAGCGGATAGAAACAGCCAGTATTATGGCTTGTATTTCTATGGAAACGGCTCAGAATGAGATGCATGGCGGACAGGCTATCCCGGCATTTGATTTTTATCTTGCTCCCTATGTGCGCTATAGCTACATCGAGGAAATACAGAAATTAGAGGATATTTATGGCAAGGATTGCTCGCATCTGTACCAATATCCGTTACAGGACTATCTTTCCAAGCCCCTTCAAGACCTGGCTGGAGATGAACGCATAGTGCAGCATGCAGTCAATCAGACGGTGGCACGTGTGCATCAGGCTATGGAAGCTTTTATTCATAACATGAATACCATTCACTCCAGAGGGGGAAATCAGGTGGTATTTAGTTCTGTAAATTATGGCACGGATACTTCGGCAGAAGGACGGTGTATTATTCGTGAATTGCTGAATTCCACTTATCAGGGTGTAGGAAATGGAGAAACTGCGATTTTCCCTATTCAGATATGGAAAAAGAAGAGAGGAGTGAGCTATTTGCCCGAAGACCGCAACCATGACTTGTACCGGTTGGCTTGTAAGGTTTCAGCACGGCGCTTTTTCCCGAACTTCTTGAATCTGGATGCTACCTTCAATCAAAGTGAGGCATGGAAGGCAGATGATCCAAAGCGTTATTTGCACGAAGTGGCCACGATGGGTTGCCGCACGCGTGTATTCGAGAACCGATACGGTGAAAAGACTTCGGTAGGACGCGGTAATCTCTCTTTCTCCACCATCAATATTGTGCGTTTGGCTATCGAATGTATGGGCATTCACAATCAGGAAGAGCGTATAGCTCGTTTCTTTGCTAAACTAGATGCCATGCTGGACATTACGGCCCGTCAGCTGCACGAGCGTATGGAGTTTCAGAAAACTGCCTATGCCAAGCAGTTCCCCTTGTTAATGAAGTCTTTATGGGTGGGAAGCGAGAAGTTGACTCCCAATGATACCATTGCCAGCGTTATTAACCAGGGTACGTTGGGAATCGGATTCATCGGTCTGGCAGAATGTCTGGTGGCTTTGACTGGAAAACATCATGGAGAATCTGCTGCATCACAGGAGTTGGGGTTGAAAATTGTGACCTATATGCGTGATCGTGCCAACCAGTTCTCTGACGAATATCAGCACAACTACAGTGTATTGGCTACTCCGGCCGAGGGATTGTCGGGTAAGTTCACTCGCAAAGACCGTCAGAAGTTTGGGGTATTGCCGGGCATTACCGACCGTGATTATTATACCAATTCTAATCATGTACCCGTGTATTATAAGTGCAGCGCCCGCCATAAAGCCGAAGTAGAAGCTCCTTATCATGACTTAACACGGGGTGGACACATCTTCTATGTAGAAATAGATGGGGATGCTACGCATAATCCGGAAGTTATCATGCGAGTGGTAGATATGATGGATAAGTATAACATCGGCTATGGCTCAGTGAATCATAACCGGAATCGCTGCCTAGACTGTGGTTATGAAAATTCGGATGCCAAGATGGAGGTCTGTCCGAAATGCGGAAGCACTCATATAGATAAGTTGCAGCGCATTACCGGTTATCTGGTGGGGACTACCGACCGCTGGAATCAGGCTAAGCTGGCAGAGTTGAACGACCGGGTAATACATGAACGTTGAGGGTGAATAATTCGAAAACGATATGCTTTCTATACTGAATATTATTGAAGATACTACGGTAGACGGTCCGGGATTCCGGACCGCTATCTATGCTGCCGGATGTCCGAATGCTTGTCCGGGATGTCATAATCCTGAATCATGGGATATTAATCGTGGGCAGTGGATGAGTACGCAGGAGATATTGGAAAAAGTGGTGGCCGATGAATTTGCCGATGTAACTTTCAGTGGAGGAGACCCGATGTTTCAGCCGGAAGGTTTTGCAGAATTGGCATCTGCCATTAAGGAGCAGACAGGAAAAAATATCTGGTGTTATACGGGATTTACCTTTGAGAGATTGGTAAGTAATCCGAAGCAAGCAGAGTTGCTGAAATACATAGATGTGTTGGTCGACGGAAAATTTGACCATAAATTGAAAGATGCTGATTTGTGTTTTCGCGGCAGCAGTAACCAGCGATTGATAGATGTACAGGCTTCTTTGTTGCAGCAAAAGGCCGTGGTATATGATTATGAAAAGACCTTAGGGCTGTCGGTAAGTTAGTTGCCGGATAGAAGCAGCCCTAAGCCTTTTTCCCTTACAAGTTCAGCATGAAGGTCTGCAGGTTTCGTAAGTCTATCGTCCAAAGTTTGCCCGAAAGCACCTCACCATATCCTGCTATGATTTTCAATACTTCATTGGCCTGCACACTGCCGATGATGGCAGGAGTAGTACCGATGACTGCTTTCACTGGCTCCAGTCGGGTCATGTTCGCTTCATGTGGATAGAGTTCCCGGTAACTTCTGGGGTGATTTCCATAGCCAAATACCGATACTTGGCCTTCAAATTCTTGAATAGCTCCGTATACATAAGGCTTTCCCAATGCCAGGCAGGTATCATTGATCAGATAGCGGGTGGAATAATTATCGCATCCGTCTACTACGATGTCATATTCGCTAATTATCGACCGGGCATTTGCTGTCGTGAGTCTTTCGTTGTAAGCTTGCACCGTGAGTTGTTGGTTAAGTGCTTTCAGCCTGCGTGCCGCACAGTTAGCCTTGGATAATCCGATTTCTTCTTCTGTGTATAACACCTGTCGTTGCAGATTGCTCAGATTGACGCTATCATCATCTATTAATCCCAAACAGCCGATGCCGGCTGCTGTCAGATAGAGGGCCGATGCAGAGCCTAAACCGCCTACGCCTACTAGCAGTACACGGGCCTGTTGTATTTTTTTTTGTCCTTCTTCCCCGATTTCGGGTAGAGCTGTCTGGCGGATATATCGTGTGGTCATCATTGAAAAACGTACAAATAAGTGAATGTTTACTTATGAAAAAGAAGGTGTCCCCATCCTTCATTCAGTTGGTACGGGGCACACCTTCATGAATTTATTTGAATAAGTCGAAACTGGCGTCCCAGTCTTTCCAAACCGGTTCGAGTCCCAGTTGTCGAAGTGCATTCTCCACTTCTACAGCAGTGCGTTCATCGCTCACATGAAATTGTTCCAGCGCTTGTGGATAGGTGTAATATCCGCCTGGTTCAGTCTTGCTTTCTGCGCTCATGGTAGTAACTCCCAGCGATGCCATGTGGTCGCGTATGAAAGCCGGTTCGCGTGTAGAGTAAGATATGTCTACATCATGGTCGAAGATTCGCATGGCAAAGGTTACTTGTGCCAGTTCTTTGTCCGTCATGATGACGTTGGGCTGGAATCCGCCGTTTTCAGCAGGACGCATGCGCGGGAAGTTTACGCTGTACTTTGTTCGCCAATACTTCTTTTGCAGATACCTCAGGTGGCGGGCCATCATGGTGATATCTGTTCGCCAATCTTTTTCCAGTCCTATGAGCACACCCATGCCGATGGAGTGGACACCAGCCTGTCCCATCCGGTCGAATCCATTTACGCGCCATTCGAATTTGGATTTCATGCCTCGTGGATGATAAATGTTGTAATGTGCCTTGTTGTAGGTTTCCTGAAAACAGATAACCCCATTCAGTCCATGTTCTTTCAGTTCGGCATATTCTTCTACTTTCAGCGGCATGACTTCAATTTTCAGGTTACTGAAATATTTTTTACCGATATCCAGTGCTTTGGCCAGATAGGGTACTCCAGCCTTGGCCGGATTTTCACCAGTTACCAGCAGGATATTTTCAAACGGTCCCAGCTTCTTGATAGCCTTGTATTCATCCTCAATCTGTTCGGGAGTAAGGATGGTGCGGGCCATGGGGTTGCTGATGTGAAATCCGCAATACACGCACGAGTTGGTACACGAATTGGTGATGTAGAGTGGTATGAACAAAGACATAGTTTTTCCGAAGCGTTCTTCCGTATACTTCTTGCTCAACTGTGCCATAGGTTCCAGATACTTGGCGGCTGCCGGCGAGATAAGTGCCATGAAGTCGTCGATATTACAATGCTCTTTTCCGAGGGCCCGCAGCACATCTGCATCGGTTTTCGATGCAATGCGCTGCGTAGTTTCTTCCCAGGAATATTGTTCTAATTCTTCTGAAAATAAGTTACTCATTATGTATGTATATATTCTCTTACCCAATACCCTTATTTAATCTTTTCTAGATCTCTGCTCAGCTTCATGGCGCAGAAATTCGGTCCGCACATGGTGCAGTACTCTCCGTCTGTATGTCTGCCTTCATTGAAGTATTCCAGTGCGCGGTCGGGGTCCAGACTGAGGTGGAACTGGTCGCGCCAGCGGAATTCATAGCGGGCTTTGCTGAGTGCATTGTCGCGCACTTGCGCTCCCGGATGTCCTTTGGCCAAGTCGGCTGCATGAGCAGCTATCTTGTAGGTGATGACACCTGTGCGTACATCTTCTTTATTGGGTAGTCCCAAGTGTTCTTTCGGAGTGACGTAGCAGAGCATGGCTGTTCCCAACCATCCGATTTGTGCAGCTCCGATGGCCGATGTAATGTGGTCATATCCCGGTGCAATGTCGGTAACCAACGGTCCCAGGGTATAGAACGGTGCATTGTGGCAATGACTGATTTGTCGCTCCATGTTTTCGCGGATTTTGTGCAAGGGCACGTGTCCCGGTCCTTCAATAAAGGCTTGCACATTCTTTTCCCATGCTCGCAGCACGAGTTCGCCCATGGTATCCAGTTCGGCAAACTGGGCTTCGTCGTTGGCATCGGCTATGGAGCCGGGGCGTAGACCGTCGCCCAGCGAGATGGCCACGTCATACTGAGCCAAGATGTCGCAGATGTCATCGAAATGTTCATAAAGGAAACTTTCGCGGTCGTGTATCAGGCA
Source organism: uncultured Bacteroides sp. (assembly GCA_937890825.1). GTDB lineage: Bacteria > Bacteroidota > Bacteroidia > Bacteroidales > Bacteroidaceae > Bacteroides. The sequence continues at coordinate 21,496 of CALADS010000093.1, forward strand.
CCATTTGCTCATGATGCTTCCTCCGCGGCTCACGATGCCGCACAGTCGTTTGTCGGCCAGGTGTACATTCTGCCGGCGGATTCCTGCATGGATGGTGAAGTAATCCACTCCCTGCTCACACTGTTCTATGAGTGTATCCTTAAAGATTTCCCAGTTTAAATCTTCCACTTTACCGTTTACCTTTTCCAAGGCCTGATAGATGGGTACAGTGCCCACCGGTACAGGGCAGTTGCGCACAATCCATTCCCGCGTTTCATGGATGTTTTCTCCGGTAGAAAGGTCCATGAGCGTATCTCCGCCCCAACGGCAGCTCCACACGGCCTTCTCTACTTCTTCATCGATGGAAGAAGTGGTGGCAGAGTTTCCGATATTGGTATTTATTTTTACCAGGAAGTTTCGTCCTATAATCATCGGTTCGCTTTCCGGGTGATTGATGTTGGCTGGCAATACTGCTCGTCCGGCAGCAATCTCATCGCGCACAAATTCCGGTGTGATGTACGTCTCAATGCCTAGTTCCCGGCAATTCATGTTTTCGCGAATAGCTACATATTCCATTTCAGGAGTCACGATGCCTGCCTTGGCATAGGCCATTTGTGTGATGGCTTTTCCTGCTTTGGCACGGTATGGCAAGGCGATGTGTTCAAAGCGCAGGTGATCCAGACTTTTGTCATCGCGTCTCATTTTGCCATATTCCGAAGTGATAGAGGGTAGCTGTTCCACGTCGCCGCGGCCGGTTATCCAGCTTTCGCGCATACGCGGCAATCCTTTCTTCAGGTCGATTTCTATGTTCGGGTCGCTAAAGGGACCGCTGGTGTCGTATACATACACAGGAGCATTGTGTGTTGTGATTTTTTCTCCATTCTTCACGGTTACAGTAGGCGTGAGGTTTACTTTCTGCATACCCACTTGAAGGAAAGGAAACAGGGTTCCTTGCATATATGCCTTTTCGGCATGAGCATAGGCTCTTTTATCTTGATCTTGTTTCACGTTGCTAAGTTTTAGAGTGAATGTTCTTGGATTAATCTAAAAAAGAAGTAAGGGGCGACGAAGCCGAAGCCACCAGGCTTTGTCCTACTGCACCCAGTCCGGCTTCATAGGCGCGGCGGCCGGCTATGACTGCTTCCTTGAAGGCGATGGCCATTTCTACCGGATTACCTGCCACAGCGATGGCTGTGTTTACCAAGCAAGCGTCTGCTCCCAGTTCCATGGCTTCGGCTGCGTGACTGGGGGCACCGATGCCGGCATCTACTACCACAGGAACAGTGGCCTGCTCAATGATGATGCGTAAAAAGTCGCGCGTTTGCAGTCCTTTGTTAGTGCCGATGGGAGCGCCGAGTGGCATTACGGTAGCTGCGCCAGCTTCTTCCAGATGTTTGCATAGGGTAGGGTCGGCTTGGCAATAAGGCAACACTACGAATCCTAGCTTTACCAGTTGCTCGGTAGCTTTCAATGTTTCAATAGAGTCGGGCAGCAGATAGCGTGGATCGGGGTGAATTTCCAGTTTCAGCCAGTTGGTTCCGAAGGCTTCACGAGCCATTTGTGCTGCAAAGACTGCTTCTTCGGCATTTCTCACACCCGAGGTGTTGGGCAATAACTGGATATGGGGATGTACGATATGTTGTAGCATGTCGTCTTCTTTATCTTCCAATTCGATGCGTTTCATGGCTACGGTGACCATTTCTGTGCCCGATGCCAGCAGAGATTGTTCCATAAGTTGGTTGGAACTGAATTTACCTGTTCCCAGGAATAGACGGGAGTTAAATTCTTTTCCCGCAATAATTAACTTTTCCATAATGTTATGATTGTAGTTATTTTTAGAACCTGTTTAAATCTTATCCCAATAGTATTTTTTTCTGCTTTTTTATCTGAGTTTATTTTTCATTTTTTTTCTGTGATGATTCTTGTCACGTAGTCCGCTATACTTTTCGCACCATCATAAAAGAATCTCAAAATAATTTTTTATTGTTTTCGGTATTTAGTCCATGGACTGACCGTTCCATATCCATGGATTCACAGTTCTGTGTCCATGGATTTGTTGCTCTGTATCCATGGAGTTATTCATTCGATTTCATGGCAGACTCTACGCATTGCCATACACGCTTCATTTCTTCGATTGGGTGTGGTGCCCGTAGGATACTGCCCGATAGAGCAATGCCTGTTACGCCCGTTTGCAGAATTGGTGCTATGTCTTCGTTCTGAATACCTCCGATGGCCACCATGGGTAGTGTGATGTTTTCAGCTTTCATCTGTGTCACGATGCTGGCATAGCCCTCCAAGCCCAGGATGGGACTCAGATTCTTTTTGGTGGTAGTGTAGCGGAACGGACCGCAGCCGATGTAATCTGTACCAGCAGCAGTGTGCGCCTGTATATCGGCAAAGGTGTTGGCTGTGCCTCCGATGATGGCTTCTTTTCCCAAGATGCGCCGTGCTTCTGTGAGAGGCATGTCGTTCTTGCCCAGGTGTACACCGTCGGCATGAATCTTTTTTACTAATTCTACGTGGTCGTCTATCAGAAAGATGGCTTGGTATTCCCTGCACAACTTTTGTACTTGTAAGGCAGTTTGCTCCAGTTCTTCGGCCGTGGCTTCCTTCATGCGCAACTGAATCCAACGGCAACCTCCTTCCAGTGCCAATCGGGCAGAATCCAGGTAAGAATACTGTTCGGTGAAGTGGGTAATGAACTGTACTCTGCCGTATTGGCGAATGATTTCAGCTTTTTCCATGGTCTATCCTCCGCAAGCAGCTTTTATGATAACGACGGATGCACCTTCTTGTAGAAGATAAGTGTTCCATTCCGTACGGGGTATGATTTGGTTGTTTACGGCGATAGCTATACCTTGTTCGGGTAAATCCAGTGATTTAGCCAATCCCTGCAGGTCGGTAGCTTCTGTAGTTAATTCTTCGTTGTTGATAAAGATTTTCATATCCTTTTGTTTTTAGGGTTATGCATGTTGTATCATGTACAAAAGGATGTCATCCGGATGGTGAAGGCGAATGGTGAGAATGCTATGCTTTCCAATTCCTACGGCAGTATTACCTGCATCAGGTACGAGGGTATAATCTCAGCCCTATTTCTACGAGGGCACCCCTTTGTATTCAAACATGTTGGCAGCAAAGATACTGTTTAAAATGGAAAAAGAAAAACGGATAGGGGAAATTTATCCGTTGAAACGAAAAAATCTCTCCTATCCGTTATTATGGTTCAGAGCACGTAGTGTGCCAGTACGCGCTGTACTTCTTTGATGTTCGAGCCTTTGCCGAAATTCTGCTGTATATACCCGTCCAGTCCTCTGACCCATATTTTCAGTTCGGCATCCAAATCAAATGTGCCGGCTGTCTCTATGGAAAATCGTTCTATCGACCGGTAGGGCACAGAAAGGTATTCGCGTTTTTTCCCCGTCACCCCTTGGGTGTCTTGTATAATGAGCCGTTTGTTGGTGAAAATCCATTTGTCGCGTATCAGTTTGTACGCTTTTTCGATTTGTTCATCCTCACACAGCAGTTCATTGAATTCAGTTTGCAATGCCCGGAAATCTATTTCTGATACATTGCCCAATATGGCATTCAGAAATCCCATAGTGTTATTTTTATTAGATGCCGTGAGCTACAGCTTCCTTATCTATTTTCTTGATAAGACCTTGCAGTACAGCGCCTGGTCCGCATTCGGTAAAGTCGGTAGCTCCGTCGGCTATCATATTCTTTACGGTTTGTGTCCAGCGTACAGAAGCTGTAAGCTGAGCTACCAGATTCTTTTTGATTTCGGCCGGGTCGGTATGGGGCAGTGCGTCTACATTCTGGTATACCGGACATTTCGGTGTATGGAAGTCTGTAGCATTGATAGCTGCTTCGAGTTCCACCTTGGCCGGATCCATCAGCGGAGAGTGGAATGCGCCGCCTACCTTCAGCGGTAATGCACGCTTAGCACCGGCTGCTTTCATCAGTTCGCAAGCCTTATTGATGCCTTCAATAGAGCCAGAGATAACAATTTGGCCCGGACAGTTGAAATTGGCAGCCACACATACTTCACCTTCAGCGCTTACCTGAGCACAGATTTCTTCCACTTTTTCGTCGGGCAGTGCAATGATGGCAGCCATAGTAGAAGGCTGAGCTTCACATGCTTTTTGCATAGCCATGGCACGGGCATACACCAATTTTAAGCCATCTTCAAAGCTCAATGCACCGGCAGCTACCAATGCCGAGAATTCGCCCAAAGAGTGGCCGGCTGTCATTTCCGGTTTAAAATCCTCGCCCATGCAGAGGGCAGAGATAACGGAGTGCAGAAAAACGGCAGGTTGTGTAACCTTGGTCTGGCGCAGATCTTCGTCGGTGCCGTTGAACATGATATCAGTGATGCGATATCCCAAAATATCGTTTGCTTTTTCGAATAATTCTTTAGCTAGTGGAGAATTGTCGTAGAGGTCTTTACCCATACCTACGAATTGGGCACCTTGTCCCGGAAATACAAATGCTTTCATAATTTATTTATTTTAAGATGTTTATAGATGATACGTTGTTAGCCTTTCGCCTCTTGATACATAAATCGCTTGATGCTTTTCTTGGCTGTTTTTTCGAATTCCTCAAAGTGGATTTTCACTTTGGTTATCTGGCAATATGCCGGTAGTTGCTGATTCAGTTCGTTCCGGTTTGTTTCCATTACCTTTTCGATGTCAGTCTGTTGCAGTCCATGCGCAAATGCATCGTCAAAGTCCGGATAAATCAGAGCCACCAGTTTTTCCTTCTGCAGCACGATAAGCGATTCAGCCACATATGGCATGTTGTTCAGCTTGCTTTCGATTTCTTCCGGATAGATGTTTTGTCCGCTGGCAGTGAGTAGCATGTTTTTGCTACGTCCCTTCACTGTTACATAGCCATCGTTATCCATCACTCCCAAATCTCCGGTATGTAGCCATCCCTTCACATCGATAATCTGTGAGGTAGCCTCCGGGTTCTTGTAATAGCCCAGCATCAGGTTTTCTCCGCGGCAGATGATTTCGCCGGCCACGTGTTGAGGGTCGGGCGAGTCAATGCGCACTTCCATCCGGGTAGTAGCCTTTCCACACGATGCCAGCTTCAGCGTTTCCCAGCGGCTGGAGCAGATGATGGGTCCGCACTCTGTCATGCCATAGGCTATGGTATAAGGGAATCCAATCATTTTTAGGAATCGTTCTACATCTGCATTGAAAGGTGCTCCTCCGATGATGATTTCGTCGAACTCTCCGCCAAAGATTTCCATGGCTTTCTTCCGGGCATCCGCTTTGATACGGTCGTTAATCAGCGGCATGCGCAGCAGCAGTTTTCCGATGCGGTTGTCTACCATCGGCAAGATATTCTTCTTGATGATTTTCTCTACGATGAGTGGCACGCATGAGATGACGCGCGGTTTTATTTCGGCAAAAGCTTGTGAAATGATTTTGGGGGTCGGCATCCGTGTCAGGAAGTACAGATGTGCTCCGGCAGAAAAACCATATAGAAAGTCGTATACCATGCCGAATACGTGTCCTAACGGCAGCATAGATACGATGTGGTCGCCTGGTTTTACGGGCAGCATTTCATGGCAATAGTCTATATTCGACCACAGGCTGCGATAAGGCAACATTACACCTTTGGAGTATCCTGTGGTGCCGGAAGTATAGTTGATTACTGCCAATTCCTCGGGCGATGCCTCGTGTCGGTAGTGGATGTGTTCGGGGCGGAAATTTCGCGGATATCGTTCGCCATAGAGCACATTCCGGTGTTCAAAAGCCACTTCCAGTTGTTTGTTGCGGCATACCACCAGATTAAAGTCGGCCATTTGTACGATGCCTTCCAGTAACGGCATTGCTTCTTCGTTGAGGTTTTCCCAGATACGGTCGCCTACGAAGAGGAGTTTTGATTCAGAATGATTTACGATGTTATGGATATTGTCGGCCTTGAATTCATGCAGGATAGGTACTATTACTGCTCCATATGTAATGGTAGCCAGGAATGTAACTGCCCAATGGGCGCTGTTGCGTCCGCATACTGCAATTCGGTCTCCGGGCTTAATGCCGGCATTTTCCAATACCAGATGAAACTTGGCAATCTTTCGCGCCACGTCCTTATATTGCAGCGTGGCTCCTTTATAATCTGTTAGAGCATCACGGTCCCAATTTCGGACAATGCTTTGTTCTATATAATCGATGAACAGTTTCTTTTGTTCCATAGTGAATTTGCACACTTTCGTTAAATCTGCGCAAATATAGGGGTTCTATGCTTTCCAACCAAATGATAATTGGTTTTATTTGAAAAAAACCTCCCCATGTTCTCTTTGAAGGAGCTTGTATCGCTTCTGTCTCTGAATAGGGGAGAGAAGAATCGGCAGATAACGGCAAGAGAGATGTCATTCGTGTTTCAGCACACAGTCTTCTTGTCTCTTTTCGGTTATGATTAGCAGTTTGTCGTCCACATCCAGTTGGAGTGTGCCGTTTGGAATCAGAAATTGATCGCCTCTTTTCACAATCATTACCAGTGTACCTTGGGGTAGGTTGAGTTCTTTTAGTGTATTTCCCCGTTGCAGGATTTGGGGTGTCACCGTTATCTCGTGCAGGTCAGAGCCTATTTCTTCGGGCAGCTCCACACCGAAGTCATTGCCGGTTTTCTCCATAGGCAGCGACAGGTTTAGCATTTTGGCCACCCTAGATACTGTGGTGCCTTGAACCAGCAGCGACACGATGGTGATGAAGAACACGATGTTGAAGATATCGTCGGCACCCGGTACTCCTGCTACCACCGGATACGTGGCAAAAATGATGGGTACCGCTCCGCGCAGTCCTACCCAAGATATAAAGTGGCGCGAGGTGAGGCTGATGCGCTTGCCGAAGGGTAGCAGGCAGAGCCATACGCTGAACGGGCGTCCCACTACAATCATAAACACTCCGATGAGTGTAGCTACGCAGGCCACTCGAAGCATTTCGTGAGGATTTACCAGCAATCCCAGACAGAGGAACATAATGATCTGAAATAGCCAGGTGAGTCCGTCCATGAAGGTGTAGATTTCTTTTCGATACATGATTTTGGCATTTCCCACCATTATGCCGGCTATGTATACGGCCAGGTAGCCGTTGCCTTTCAGCAGGTCGGTCACCGAAAAGGTGAAAAATACGAATGAAAGCAGCAGGATGGGGTAGAGTGCCTGGTTATCGATATTCAGTCGGTTTAGCATGATGATGGCCAGTCGGCCTAAGACATATCCGGCACTGGCTCCTACGATAAACTGCACCAGAAAGTTCACCATGATCTGACCCGGCCCCATGCCACTCGAAGTAATCAGCTGTATCAGTACGATGGTCAGCATGAAGGCCATGGGGTCGTTGCTGCCGCTTTCCAGTTCCAGCATGGGTCGCAGGTGGTTTTTCAGATTCATCTTTTGCGACTTCAGAATGGCAAAGACCGAGGCCGAGTCGGTAGACGACATGGTAGCTGCCAGCAGAAGACTTGTGAGCAACGGGAAGTGGATGTTGGTCCAACTCATGCCCGATAGCCACCAGATGAAGAGTCCGGTGAAGAGAGCGGTAAGCAGCACTCCCACTGTGGAGAGCAAGATACCCGGCCCCAGTACAGGTTTGATATCGGCTATCTTGGTATCCATACCGCCCGAAAATAGAATAACGCTCAGTGCCACCATACCGATGAATTGCGCTTCTTCGGCATTATGAAACTGAAGACCCAGTCCGTCGCTGCCAAACAGCATGCCCACCAGAAGAAATATCAGCAAGGCCGGTACGCCGAATTTATATCCCGTTTTGCCCACTACGATGCTTACAAAAAGCAGTACGGAGCCAATCAATAATATGTTTCCTGCTGTAAAAATCATGGTTTTATCTAGAGATATATATATGTTTTTTAGAGAAACTGCATCTTAAGTCCGAAAGAAAGTGCCAGGTAATCTTTGGGTTTCAGATAACTGTTGGTAAAGGCACTAACCAGATAAAGGTCACACGTGCTGACTTCGTAGAAGAAAGTAATTTGCCGGGCAGTTCTGCGGTATTTGGGAGGAATGTCGAAGGTCAGCCGTTGTCCCAGAAACACATGAATGCGTACTTTCGAAGAGAATCCGTAATATCCCTTCGGAAAGCGTTCGGGCTCTTCCGACCAGAATTCGTCGCCGAACACTGTATTGAAGTACATACCGCAGCTGAGCGGTTCTACCGACACCGGTCCGTCTTTGATGTAGAGGCTCCAGGGTATGAAGTTCTGCTTGATGGTCATGGTTACCTTGTGCTTCTTAGAGTCATATTTCGGAATAAATCCGAAGAGCAGATCGGTTTCCCACTGGCCCCGTTTGCCATAGTTCCATCCCGGTCCGATGGAGAGCAGCCCCATGTTTCCGGCAAATTGCAGTTTGCTGTAAGTAGGAATCAGTGCCTGCCAGTGCTTACGGTAGCGATGTACACGTCGGTCGTATTTCCCAGGGATGATATTGGCATAATGAACCGAGTCTTTTTGTTTCTCTATCCACACCGTATCGTGCTTTACTAGATAGATGGTGTCTTGCACAAATTCTGGTAGCTGCCTGGTTTCGCTAGCCTTCAGTGCTTGGCTGTATCCTAAAAAGAGCAGTAGTAATACGCTTATCAGTTGTTTCATACAGGTTAATCAGTCGAATATAGGTAGATAAAAAAACATCAGGGTGAGTAGGGTATATTAATAGTATACCAGTTCCCAGTCGTACCCGTCGGCCGAGATGGTAAAGACGTAATAGCTACGATACTTCATACAGTCGCTTACGTAGTACATCACTCCGTCTTCGAAGAGGTCCACCTGGTCGGAATGATGTTCATGGGCAGCCAAGCAGAATTGAAGTTGCGGATATTGTCGCACGTAATGTTGAAACACATGGGCTACATTGTTGTTAAATTCATAGGAATAGGGCCGTACGTGCATGCACACCACCGTTTTATCGAATTCTTCTTTCCTTTCTTCCTTTTGCTGTTCCATAAAGGTAAAGTCTGGTATGGGCTTTGAATAGTCGTTCTCCAGTGCATTGGTATCCATGCATACGAATTTCACTCTGCCGGCTATAAAACTGAAGTTCAGCTCGCCGAAGATGGCACGGAAACTTTCTTCTCCAGTACCTAGGTAATCGTGGTTGCCGATGATAGCCACATAGGGCACTTTCAGTTTGTTCATGATGTTTCTTTGCCACAGGAATTCGTCTGTCAGTCCGAAGTCGCTCATATCGCCTCCATGAATCACAAAATCGATATCGTTGCGTTGGTTCAGATGTCTCACGAAGTCCTCGGTTTCGTCATACCACCGTTGCGAGTCGCCCATGGCTACAAATCGGATGGTGGTCTTTTCCTTGCAGTTTTTTTCGATTTCTGCTATATTGTGAGCATTCACGTCGGTTTCTCCGCTGATGCGCACGTCGTACGGATGATAGTCTATCATGTCGCAACTGTTTATCATCCAGATTATTATTGCCATACATAAAGTCCGGCCCAGTTGTATAAAAGTCTTCATAAACTACAGTGAGTGATACATGCTGCAAAGATAGGTCTTTCTTTTGAAACGCGAACTATTCTGTTCGATTATTGTTGTTTTTCGGTGGTGTGAAACGTGTACTTAGTTTATCAAATGTTAAGCAGTGTTATTGATGTGCCGACAAATTGTTCTAATTGTTGGATTAATCGTTTAAAAACGTGTTTTTAGTACAAAAAATGCTATCAGACGGTACAACGAGAGGAGATTTGTTTTTACATTTGCGTAGTTGTTTAAGTAACTATTAGGAAGACTGAACAAATGTTAGCGTTGGATTGTTCCTATAAGCTATAATAGATGGAAGAACTGAACTAAATATAGATTGCTTATGTCACAGATTGTCGGACATATTTCACAGGTCATCGGACCTGTAGTGGACGTGTATTTCGAAGGTATGGATACCGGACAGACATTGCCTAGCATTCATGATGCGCTGGAGATTAAACGGACCAATGGCAAGCGCCTGATAGTAGAGGTGCAGCAACACATCGGCGAGAATACCGTGCGTACCGTGGCCATGGACAGTACAGATGGATTGCAGCGCGGCATGAAGGTGCACCCGCTGGGAGGTCCTATCACCATGCCGATAGGCGAACAAATCAAAGGAAGAGTGCTGAATGTAGTGGGTGACTCCATTGATGGTATGAGGGAACTGGATCGTACGGGGGCTTACCCTATACATCGTGATCCGCCCAAGTTTGAAGATCTCACCACGGTACAAGAAGTGCTCTATACCGGAATCAAGGTTATCGACCTGTTGGAACCCTACAGTAAGGGAGGTAAAATCGGTCTTTTCGGCGGTGCCGGTGTAGGCAAAACCGTACTTATACAAGAGCTTATCAATAACATAGCCAAGAAGCAGCACGGATTCTCTGTGTTTGCCGGAGTAGGAGAACGTACGCGTGAGGGTAACGACTTGTTGCGCGAGATGATAGAATCGGGAGTGATACGTTACGGCGAGGCTTTCAAAAAGAGCATGGAAGAAGGTAATTGGGATCTCTCGAAGATAGACTACAACGAGGTAGCCAAATCGCAGGTGGCTTTGATATTCGGACAGATGAACGAACCTCCCGGTGCGCGTCAGTCGGTAGCTTTGTCAGGACTGACGGTGGCTGAATCTTTCCGTGACATGGGAGCCGAGACCAATGGTGCGCGTGATATCTTGTTCTTTATTGACAACATTTTCCGTTTTACGCAAGCTGGTTCCGAGGTATCTGCCTTGTTGGGGCGTATGCCTTCTGCTGTGGGTTATCAGCCTACACTGGCTACCGAAATGGGTGCCATGCAAGAGCGCATCACCTCTACCCGTAGCGGCTCTATCACTTCGGTGCAGGCTGTCTATGTGCCGGCCGACGACTTGACCGACCCTGCTCCTGCTACTACCTTTACCCATTTGGATGCTACTACGGTGCTGAGCCGTAAGATTACTGAATTGGGCATTTATCCGGCGGTAGATCCTTTGGAATCTACCTCGCGTATTCTCGACCCTCACATTGTAGGTGAAGAACATTATCAGGTAGCTCAACGGGTGAAACAGATTCTGCAGCGCAACAAGGAATTGCAAGATATCATCTCTATCTTGGGTATGGAAGAATTGTCCGAGGCCGACCGAACGTTGGTAAACCGTGCACGCCGTGTGCAGCGATTCCTGTCGCAGCCGTTTGCCGTGGCCGAACAATTTACCGGAGTGCCTGGTACCATGGTATCTATCGAAGATACCATCAAGGGCTTTAAGATGATTCTCGACGGCGAGGTGGATTACCTGCCCGAACCAGCCTTCCTGAATGTGGGCACGATCGAAGAAGCCATCGAGAAAGGCAAGAAATTGTTGGAGCAAGCCCAAAGCCTGTAACTGTACAAGAGAGAGGGAACAACGAGTTCTGGAAAGATAAATAAGTAAAAAAAACATCTTAGTGAGAGGATAGAAAGATGAAAGCATTGCATTTAACAGTGGTATCGCCCGAAAAGGAACTCTTCAGTGGCGAAGTGCAGCAGGTCACCCTGCCGGGTAGCATGGGTTCGTTTACTATACTCAGCCAGCATGCCCCGATTATCTCTTCCCTTCAGCAGGGCACACTGGTATATGTTACCGCAGCCGGTGAAGAACAGTCCATCGAGCTGAAGAGCGGGTTTGTAGAAATGAGTTATAACCAGATAGACGTGTGCGTGGAGTAACGTCTTGCAGAAGAATAGCCATGAGCCTTACGCAGAAATATTATCTGATACAGACTTCCCTGCTGACCCTGTTGGTGGGCGGGGTAGGTGCGGCTGCCTATTATCATTATTGTCCGCATCATTATTTTGGCGGTTATCCCATCATTCCGCTGTTTTTTGGAGCAGGCGGGGTAATCACCATCTATCTGGTAGAAATGTGTCGTGCGCGCTCTCCGAGGCATCTGTTGCAAGTGTATCTGCTGATACGTGTGATGCGCATGCTGTTGTCGATCATTGTGATGGGGGTATGCTGTCTGGCTATGCGTACCGAGGCTCGTGCCTTTGTCATGACCTTCATCGCCAATTACTTCATTTATCTGATACATGATTCCTGGTTCTTCTTTACATTCGAGATGAACCATAAAAAGAAAAGTATATGAAACAAATGTTCAAAATATGGATGTGGATGCTGCTGGCATTGACTGTACCTCGGTTGCATGCCCAAGAGGCGGAAGCTGCTCGGGAACCGGTCGATGTAAAGGAGGTGGTATTTGGACACATTGGCGACTCTTATGAGTGGCATATCACCACGTGGGGACACACTCACCTCACGGTGCCTTTGCCTGTGATTCTTTACAGTTCCACCACCGGGTGGCACTGTTTCTCGTCGGCTCGCCTGGCGCAGAACGGCGGCAGCTACGAAGGTTTTCACCTGGCTCCCGCCGGTAGCCGCTATGAAGGCAAACTGGTAGAACTTGATGCGGCTGGAAATGAAGTGCGTCCGTGGGATTTCTCCATTACCAAAGTAGTCTTTGCCCTGCTGCTTAATAGTGTACTGCTGATGGTTATCGTCCTCAGTGTGGCACGCTGGTACCGCCGTCATCCGGTGGACAGTCGGGCTCCCGGAGGCTTCGTAGGATTCATGGAGATGTTTATCATGATGGTTCATGATGATGTTATAAAGAGCTGCGTAGGTCCCCGTTACCGCAAGTTTGCGCCCTACCTGCTTACAGCCTTCTTCTTTATCTTTCTGAATAATCTGATGGGGCTGATACCGTTCTTTCCAGGCGGAGCCAATGTAACGGGCAACATTGCTGTAACCTTTGTGTTGGCGCTGTGCACTTTTCTGGCTGTCAATCTCTTTGGTACGAAGGCTTATTGGAAAGATATCTTTTGGCCCGACGTGCCCTGGTGGCTCAAGGTGCCCTTTCCTATGATGCCGTTGATAGAATTCTTTGGCGTCTTTACCAAGCCCTTTGCTTTGATGATTCGTCTGTTTGCCAATATGCTGGCGGGTCACATGGCCATGCTGGTACTTACGTGCCTTATCTTTATATCGGCCAGTATGGGGCCTGCGCTCAACGGTTCTCTTACCGTAGCTTCTGTGCTGTTCAATATTTTTATGAATGGATTGGAGTTGTTGGTAGCCTTTATCCAAGCCTATGTATTTACCATGCTGTCGGCCGTGTTCATCGGTTTGGCACAGGAAGAACCGCAGCACGAGAAAGCCGACAAGGCCCGTGCGGCACTGGCACCCGAACCCGAGCAAGCCCGTGAAACAGAAAAATAAACTATTTTAGATAGAATAAAAACGAAAAGAAAATTATAAACTTTAAAAATTTAAGCGTATGTTATTATCCGTATTTTTGCAAGCTGCTGCAGCAGGTGTGGGATTAAGTAAACTGGGTGCGGCTATCGGTGCCGGTATCGCTGTAATCGGAGCCGGATTGGGTATTGGTAAAATCGGTTCTTCTGCCATGGAGGCCATAGCCCGCCAACCCGAAGCATCGGGTGATATCCGAATGAATATGATTATTGCCGCCGCTCTGATCGAGGGTGTAGCCCTGCTGGCTGTGGTAGTGTGTCTGTTGGTCTTTTTCTTATAATCTATCAATTCCGAGAAAAGTATGTCATTATTAGTTCCCGATAGTGGTCTGTTGTTCTGGATGTTACTGTCGTTCGGAATCGTCTTTGTGGTACTGGCTAAGTATGGCTTTCCGGTCATCACGCAGATGGTAGAGGGGCGTAAGACCTATATCGACCAATCCATGGCCGTGGCGCGTGAAGCCAATGAACAGTTGGCCCGTCTGAAGAAAGAAGGCGAACAGCTGGTAGCTGCCGCCAATAAGGAGCAGGGGCGCATTCTGCGAGAAGCCATGCACGAGCGCGATAAGATTATCGTTGAGGCTCGGAAGCAGGCCGAAGCATCTGCCCGGCAGGAGCTGGCCGAAGCCCGCCGGCTGATACAGCAAGAGAAGGAAGAAGCTATTCGCGATATCCGTCGTCAGGTAGCTGTGCTTTCGGTGGACATTGCCGAGAAAGTGCTTCGGAAGAACCTTTCGAAAGAACAGGAACAGATGGACATGATAGACCATATGCTCGACGAGGTACTGGCTGCCTCGCGAAACAAGCAATAATCGTATATAGTAAGAGAGAATAAAAGGAAGAAAAGAGATGGATATAGGAATTGTTTCGATGCGCTATGCCAAAGCGCTGATGCAGTACGCCTGCGATATGCAGGTAGAAGAAAGCCTCTACAATTCGTTCAAGATGCTGGAACACAGCTTCCGCACCCACCCCGATTTGCAGCAGGCGCTAGAGAACCCCATCTTGCCGCGGCAGGATAAATTCCGCCTCATCTGTACGGCAGCCCTGGGAGCCGAGTCGCCCTCGCGCGAGTTCAGCCGCTTCATGGCATTGGTATTACAGAATGGCAGAGAGAGCATGCTGCGCTACATCTGTCTCTGCTTTCTGCACCTTTACCGCAAGAGCCAGCACATCGGCGTGGCGCGGCTCACTACAGCCGTACCCGTCAGTCCGCAGGTGGAAGAGCGTATCCAGAACAGCGCTGCCGCCTTGTTGCATGCCCGTATGGAACTGCGCACCGAGGTGGACCCCTCGCTGGTAGGCGGCTTTGTATTTGATATCAATGATTTCCGGCTCGATGCTAGCATAGCTACTCAGCTGAAACGGGTGAAAGAGCAGTTTATCGACAAGAACCGGAGAATTGTGTAATGCTTAAAAAATAGGAATATGTTATCAGGAGATATAAAGGTAAGTGAAGTGTCGGACATCCTGCTGAAACAGTTGGAGGGGATAGATACGCGGGTGCAGCTCGACGAGATAGGCACCGTGCTTCAAGTGAGCGACGGTGTGGCCCGCATCTACGGTCTGCGCAATGCCGAGGCCAATGAATTGCTGGAGTTCGATAATGGGGTGAAGGCCATTGTGATGAACCTGGAAGAAGATAACGTGGGAGCCGTACTGCTGGGACCTACCGATAAAATCAAGGAAGGATTCACCGTGAAGCGTACTCGCCGCATTGCATCTATCCGAGTAGGTGAAAGCATGTTGGGCCGCGTTATTGATCCGCTGGGTACTCCGCTCGACGGCAAGGGGCTCATCGGGGGCGACCTCTGTGAAATGCCGCTGGAGCGTAAGGCTCCGGGGGTAATCTTCCGGCAACCAGTGAACCAACCGCTTCAGACGGGACTGAAGGCAGTAGATGCCATGATTCCCATCGGACGCGGACAGCGTGAGCTGATTATCGGCGACCGGCAGACGGGTAAGACTGCCATTGCCATCGATACCATCATTAATCAGCGTGCCAATTACGAGGCTGGCGACCCCGTGTATTGCATCTATGTGGCCATCGGACAGAAGGGCTCTACCGTGGCCACCATCGTCAATACCCTGCGTCAGCATGGTGCCATGGACTATACCATTGTAGTAGCCGCTAATGCCGGCGACCCTGCTGCCCTGCAGTATTATGCTCCCTTTGCCGGAGCTGCCATCGGTGAATTTTTCCGTGATACTGGCCGTCATGCCCTGGTGGTGTACGATGACCTTTCCAAGCAAGCTGTGGCCTATCGTGAGGTATCGCTCATTTTGCGCCGTCCTTCCGGACGTGAAGCTTATCCGGGTGATATCTTCTATCTGCACTCTCGTCTGTTGGAGCGTGCTGCCCGTATCATCAACCAGCCTGAAGTGGCTTGTCAGATGAACGATTTGCCCGAGTCGTTGCAAGGACGCGTTAAGGGGGGAGGCTCGCTTACAGCACTGCCCATCATCGAGACACAGGCTGGCGACGTATCGGCCTACATTCCCACCAATGTCATCTCTATCACCGACGGTCAGATTTTTCTCGATACCAATCTCTTCAACCAAGGCAACCGTCCTGCTATCGATGTAGGTATCTCGGTGAGTCGTGTGGGCGGTAGTGCACAGATTAAAGCCATGAAGAAAGTGGCCGGTACCTTGAAGATAGACCAGGCTCAGTACCGCGAGTTGGAAGCCTTTTCGAAGTTCAGCGGCGACATGGATCCTGTTACGGCTCTCACCATCGACAAAGGACAGAAGAATGCTTGTCTGCTGGTGCAGCCCCAATATAACCCTATGCCTGTAGAAAAACAGATAGCCGTGCTCTATTGCGGCACACACGGACTGCTGAGGCGGGTACCTCTGGAGCGGGTAAATGAGTTTGAAACCCAATTTCTGGATTATCTGGAGCGTAATCATCGCACGGATGTGCTCGACGTGCTGCGTAGCGGAGTTATCAACGATCAGGTAAGCAGCTTGCTGGAGCAGTCGGCCCAGGCTGTGGTACGGATGGTGGAACAGGTAAACGAATAACGCAAGAATCTATATAAACAGAACAGAAGAATGGCATCACTAAAAGAGGTAAAGAACAGAATCAGCTCCGTGAAGAGCACGCGGCAGATTACGTCGGCCATGAAGATGGTGGCTTCGGCTAAGCTTCATAAGGCTCAGGGGAGGATAGAGAACATGCTGCCGTATCAGCGGAAGCTGAATGAAATATTGACGAATTTCCTGGGTACCGATGTATCGTTCGATACGCCCTATACCCACGTGCGTCCTGTACAGCGTGTAGCTGTGGCCGTGTTCTCCTCGAATACCAGCTTATGCGGGGCATTTAATGCCAATGTGGTGAAGTGCTTGGAAGAGACGCTCGATGGCTATCGGCAGCTGGGGCGCGAAAACCTGCGGATATATCCCGTGGGAAAGAAAGTGGAAGAGGCTGTTCGTAAGATGGGCTACGAGCCTTGCGGTAGTTATCAGACTTTGGCCGAGAAACCCTCTTATCAAGAAGCCTATCAGTTGGCCGAACAGTTGGTGATGGCTTTCAAGAATGGCGAGGTAGACCGCGTAGAGCTGGTGTACCACCATTTTAAGTCGGCCGGTTCGCAGTTGCTCACCCGTGAAGTATACTTGCCCTTGGACCTTACACAAGTGCAGGCTCAGGCCGCAGCAGCCTTGGGACCCAATCGTCCGGCGTATCAGAACGATTATATCGTGGAGCCTTCGGTAGAAGAACTGGTGGCCAGCCTGCTGCCCAAAGTCTTGAGCCAGAAGATTTATACCGTGGTGCTCGATTCGAATGCTTCCGAGCATGCCGCGCGCATGCTGGCCATGCAGACGGCTACCGACAATGCCAATGAGTTGATACAAGACTTGACTAAGCAATACAATAAAAGCCGTCAGCAAGCTATTACCAACGAGTTGTTGGATATTATCGGGGGCAGCATGAAGTAGTGTTAGCTCATTTTTATTGTCACTATCGTCACTATTGTCACCGCTGCTGCTATCACCGCTGTTGCTGTTGCCGCCGCTGTTACTGCTGCGGAAAATAGGGAAACAAAAGTCCTGTAATACCCAAACGAGTCGATTCGGTTTTTTTATTATACTGAAACCGGCTCGTTTTTTTTTCTGCACGATTCCTCCTTCCGTATTGCTCTGTCGGCTGAGGCCCGTCTCTATATAGCCTGCCACTCCGCCGTGCAGTCATGCCCCGTCCTGCCATATCCTTTTGCCGCTGGTGAATCCCCTTTGCTGTTCCTGAATCCTCTCTTGCATGGGTGAATCCTCCTTGCTGTTTTCTGAATCCTCCTTGCCGCTGACCCTGATATTTCCGTGTTCTCACACTTCGTTTTTTGTCATAACCGTATTGCCTTTTTGAGCTGCGTGATTGGTATTTCTCTTTATCGATGATGATGCAAAGGTACGGCAGCCGTCTGCAAAAACAAAATTCTATACCCCGCCAAGCTGTTAAAATCTGTAAAATTCCAACTACTATTTTCTACGAGGCTTTCTTACAGGATGTTATGCGCACAGGGCAGGGGAGGTGAGAAGAGTCTAGCACCGCCCTATAGGTCACACTATGCTTTCTGTGGCGAATAATATAATTTTCGTAGCCGGAGAGCTATCCTTTGTGCCAAAACGCAGGATTCGGGCCTGGATGAGGTACTTGCACTTCGCAATAGTCAAGCTGTGGGAGACAGGCGGCGCCATGCATTTGTATATGTAAGGATAATTCATATGTTAAGGTGGTTTTTGGCAAAACTATCTATCATCAGAAAGTTTTTCAATTTCGGTGACGATAGTGACAATAGTGACGATAATGACAATAAAAATGGAGCTATCCCTTCCATCCGCCTCTCTCTATTTGGAGATTACTATATATATAAATATATATATATATATTTATATATATAGTAAAATTTGTATACAGTATTTTGCTTAGGGGGTGGGGTGCCATTTTTATTGTCATTATCGTCACTATCGTCACTACTGTCACTGCAGGAGGGTGGAGTAGCAAGATGAGGCTATTTGTACTAATTGTAAAGAATTTATCAGAATGTAGAATGGGGCATAGAACCCGCGTTTACATAGAACCCGAGCATCTGTTTGAAATTTATGCAGAAAGCACTTTATCCGGCTTTGTTTGCGTATATTTCTGGTGCGTTTTCCTCAAAAAAACTCTCGGCCAAAGCACAGATAAAACAAGAAACAGTTTTCTAAAAAACTGTAAAAAAAAGCTTTCAAACAGACTTTTGCCAAAAGTTTTCGCCCTTTGCAAAAAAATAGCTACCTTTGCTGAATGCAGCTCTTTCGGAAGCAGGTAAGAAAACTGGATAATACTTTCAGAATGAAATATAAAACAGCTTCTTAAGCTTTGGGTGAACAACTGCGGAAGGAGAAGAGCAGAGCGAAAATGGAAAAAAATCAATAGAACAAAGATATGAAATTTTTAGGAATAATTCCGGCAAGATATGCCTCTACACGCTTTCCGGCCAAACCGTTGGCCATGCTCGGAGGCAAAACGGTGATTCAGCGAGTATATGAACAAGTATCGGGCGTGATGGACGATGCTTATGTGGCTACCGACGACGAGCGCATAGAAGCGGCCGTAAAGGCATTCGGCGGAAAGGTGGTGATGACCTCGGTACATCACAAGAGTGGCACAGACCGTTGTTATGAGGCCATGACCCGCATAGGAGGACAGTTCGACGTAGTGGTGAATATTCAGGGGGATGAACCCTTCATTCAGCCCTCGCAGCTGCATAGCATACAGGCGTGTTTTCAGGATCCCGCTACGCAGATAGCCACGCTGGTGAAGCCCTTCACTCCGCAAGACGGGCTGCAGGCGCTGCAGAACCCCAATTCACCCAAGGTAGTGCTTGATAAAAATCGCAATGCTCTGTATTTCAGTCGCTCGGTAATTCCCTATTTGCGAGGTGTAGACTCTGCTGAATGGCTTAGCCGGCACACTTATTATAAGCACATCGGACTGTATGCCTACCGTACCGAAGTGCTGAAAGAAATTACAGCCTTGCCGCAATCATCGCTGGAGCTGGCAGAGTCGTTGGAACAGCTGCGTTGGCTGGAAAACGGCTACGTCATCAAGGCAGGCATCACGGAAGTAGAAACTATCGGCATCGATACGCCGCAAGATCTGCAGCGTGCCGAGGAATTTCTGAAACAGCTATGATAGACCGTACCATTCAGCCGCCTATCTGTCAGCCGGAGCAGCTGGCAGTGCCGGAGCCCGAAGTGAGGGTGCTGCCCAATGGGGTGAAACTTTATTTGCTGCATGCAGGCGATAACGAAGTAGTGCGTTTGGATTTGCTCTTTGGCGGCGGACGTTGGCAGCAAGATTGTGTGCTGCAAGCACTTTTCACGAATCGCATGCTGCGCGAGGGTACACAACGGTTTTCTGCCGCGCAGATAGCTGAAAAACTGGATTATTACGGGGCGTGGTTGGAACTGTCGAACGCTTCAGAGCATTCGTACGTTACACTCTACTCGCTCACCAAATACCTGCCGCAGACGCTGGAGGTGCTGGAGTCGATGATTAAGGAAGCCACGTTTCCAGAGAAGGAACTGACCACCATACTAGAGAACAATATCCAGCAGTACAAGGTGAATTGTTCGAAGGTGGATTTTCTGTCGCACCGCGGACTGGTACAGGCGCTTTACGGCGGAGAGCATCCGTGTGGCAGGCTGGTACAGGAGGAGGATTACCGCCGCATCACGCCTGCCTTGCTGGGCGATTATTACCGCCGTTTTTATCATGCCCGTAACTGCACGATATACCTCTCCGGACAGATTACTCCCGAGGTGTTGCGCCGTGTGACGGATGCCTTTGGCGTGGATTCCTTCGGGCAAGACGACAGACTGCCGGTGAAGCGCACCTTTCGGCCCGAAACAGCTGCTGCGAAGCGTATCTTTACTCCGCGACCCGATGCCTTGCAAAGCGCCGTAAGGCTGGGTATGTTGTCGCTTTCGCGCCAGCATCCCGATTACTTGCGTGTTAGGGTACTCAACACCTTGCTGGGAGGTTATTTCGGTAGCCGCCTTATGTCGAACATCCGTGAAGATAAAGGATATACCTATGGTATCTCATCGTCTATCGTGCCTTATCCCGACCATGGTATGTTTGTGATTTCATCGGAGACGGCCAACGAGTATGTGGAGCCGCTCATTCGCGAGGTGTATCATGAGATAGACCGCCTGCAAAACGAGGTGCCGGCGGCCGAAGAACTGCAGATGGTGCAGAATTATATGTTGGGAGAGATGTGCCGCAGCTATGAGTCGGCTTTCTCGCTAGCCGATGCCTGGATACATGTGCAGGTGTCGGGGCTCACATCGAGCTATTTTGAAGATGCTTTGCAGGCAGTGAAAAACATCACGCCGCAAGACATACGCGACCTGGCTGGCCGCTACCTGGACAAGGAAGCGCTGAAAGAGTCGGTGGCGGGTGTTAATGTATAAGAAATAAAACAGAAGTAATTGTATAAATAGGTAAACAGAAGTAAGAATGAAGCATATCTATCTGGTGGCGGCTTTCTGTTGTCTGACGCAAGGGCAGGCCGTGGCTCAGCAGAATGGCAGGGGAATCTTCGGTAAGCTGAAGGCTCCGGCTGAAATAAAAATCGGTACATATACATTTAAAGACGGCAGTGTGTATACGGGCGAGATTAAAGGACGAAAGCCTAACGGCAAGGGAAAAACCTCGTTTCAGAACGGTAATGTATATGAAGGTGAATATGTAAAAGGACGTAGGCAGGGGCATGGAATCTTTACCTTTGCCGATGGCGAACGCTACGAGGGCGACTGGTATCAAGATCAGCAGCATGGTAGGGGTGTGTTCTATTTCTTGAATAACAATCGCTACGATGGCATGTGGTTTCAGGATTATCAGCACGGCAAGGGGGTGATGTATTATTACACCGGCGATGTGTACGAAGGTGAGTGGGTGAACGACAAACGTCAAGGACAGGGCTCGTATACCTGGAAGAACGGCTCGAAGTATATAGGCGGCTGGATGGCCGACCGGAAAGAGGGCGAGGGTACCATGGTGTGGAACGATGGCTCTAAATACGACGGACAGTGGAAAGCCGATATGCGCCAGGGAAAAGGTACTTTTGAGTTTGCCAATGGAGATAAGTATGTGGGCGACTGGCTGAATGATATGCAGCATGGGCAGGGTACCTACTTCTTTCAGAATGGCGACCGCTACGAGGGCAGTTACCTGGATGGCGAACGCACGGGCGAAGGGGTGTATTACCATGCCAACGGCGATAAGTATGTGGGAACCTTCAAGGATGGCGCCCAAGATGGTAAGGGTACTTTTACCTGGGTGAACGGAGCCGTGTACGAGGGCGAATGGAAGGATAACCAACGCAACGGTTATGGTACCTACCGATGGGGCATCGGCGACTCGTACGAGGGCGAGTGGAAGGACAATAAATTCAATGGTCAAGGTACATTAATTCAGACGGACGGCACCCGGTATACAGGTCAGTTTGTAAATGGACGTGAAGAAGGCCAGGGAGTGTATGAAGATAAGCAGGGAAACCGTTTTGAGGGGACTTTCAAAGCCGGTAAAAAAGACGGTACATTCGTGGAAAAAGATAAAGAAGGGCGTATTATCCGGCGGGGAACCTATAAAATGGGACGTATTGTAAATTAAATTATTATGCGAATCAGGAGTTAAAGGAGTTATCGCTTCGCTGGGAGTTAAAGGAGTTAAGCCGGATGCACCGCAAAGATTTGATATACGCTCCTTGTATTCGGATAGCATTTAGTAAGTCATTTGGCTTAACTCCTGAACGGAGCGAAGCGGAGTGGTAACTTCTTTAACTTCTTAACTCCTGATTGGCATTATTTGTAATTTATCCCGTCTGGAGGTTGCTTGTTTCGTTAATATTTTGTAACTTCGCCGCGTCAAATGTAAAAAAATAAATGAGATGATAGCTAAATTTTCTAACTGGTATTTCACAAAGAAATCACTCCCGCATTGGGGTATTCTTATTCTGGACTGTGTGATTGTGGGATTCTCTGTTTTGTTGGGAGAATTCTTTGAAGCGAATCAAGTAATTTATTTACATCATTTGCCTGCTGTTCTGGCAGGGATGCTGATTACGGTTTTACTCTTCTGCTTGTCTTTTAGAATCTTTCATACCTATACCGGCATTGTGCGTTATTCTACCTTTGTCGACTTGCAGCGAGTGGCATTGGCTGTACTGGTGGGTTCGTTGCTCACTTGGGTAGTGTCTGCCTTGCTTTCTTCGGTCGAAGCTATCGACATGCCCAGCTTCTTAGGGGTGTGTATCCTCTTTGTTATGGCCACACTGCTGATGTGGCTGGAGCGCGTTACTGTGAAGCGCCTGTTCGACAGTTTCCGGATAGATGATGCCGCGCCGGTGGCTATCTACGGAACCAAGGCCGGCGGTATCAGTCTGGCCAAGAGTTTGACCGGTACGGATGAAAAACGTTACCGACTGGTGGCTTTCATCAGTGATTCACCCGATATGAAGGGCACTTATCTTATGGGTAAGAAGGTGTTTATGAACGGCGAGGGCATTGCCGAACGCATGCGCGAAATGGGAGTGCGTATCTTATTGGTATCGCCTCTGAAGAGCGAACTCTTCCGTAATAATCAAGCCATGGTGGACGAATTCATTGCAGCTGGCATCACGCTAAAGATGCTGGCAGCCGCACAAGAGTGGGATGGTAAGTCTAAACTGACGCATCAGCATCTGCACGAGGTGGAAATCGAAGACTTGCTGCCTCGCGAAAAGATAGAAGTAGATATGGATGCCATCGCCAAGCAACTGCGTGGAAAGAAGGTGCTCATCACTGGAGCGGCAGGTTCTATCGGTAGTGAAATGGTGCGGCAGGTAGCCCTCTTCCAGCCGGCTTCGCTGATATTAATCGACCAGGCCGAAACGCCCATGCACGACATTCGTCTGATGATGCTTCGGCAATTCTCGGATATTCAGTGCGAAACCATCGTCAGCAGCATCACGAATCAAGAGCATATGGAGAAGATTTTTGCAGCTTCCTGTCCTGATTATGTATTTCATGCCGCCGCCTATAAGCATGTGCCCATGATGGAAGATAATCCCGGCATTGCGGTGCAGAATAATATCATGGGGACGCGCGTCATAGCCGATTTGGCCGTGAAATACGGTACTAAGAAATTTGTGATGATTTCTACCGATAAGGCTGTGAATCCCACCAACGTAATGGGTTGCTCGAAGCGTATCTGCGAAATCTATTGCCAGTCGCTGAATAAAGCCATCCAAGAGGGCAAGGTAAAGGGTGTAACTCAGTTTGTTACCACCCGATTCGGCAATGTATTGGGCTCTAATGGTTCGGTAATTCCTATCTTTAAGGAACAAATCAAGAAGGGAGGTCCTATCACGGTGACACATCCCGATATCATCCGATTCTTTATGTTGATACCCGAGGCCTGTAAGTTGGTGCTGGAGGCAGGTGCTATGGGCCACGGCGGAGAAATCTTTGTGTTTGATATGGGCGCACCGGTTAAAATAGTAGATTTGGCCAAGCGTATGATTCAATTGTCTGGAGCGCACAATGTGGAAATCAAATTCTCTGGTCTGCGCGAGGGTGAGAAGCTCTACGAAGAGGTGCTCAACGATGCCGAGAAAACCAAACCTACGGTACATCCCAAAATTATGGTGGCCAGTGTGCGTGAGTACGATTATGAAGTAGCTTGCCGCAACGAACAGCGTCTGCTGGATGCGTCGCATTCATTCGACGATATGGCCATTGTGAAGATAATGAAAGAGATTGTACCGGAATATAAGAGCCAACACTCCAAGTATCAGACATTGGATGCAGTCCGCTAACTTACAGTTTGTTTGGATATATGAGAAAAGTAGCATTAATAACCGGTATCACAGGGCAAGACGGCTCTTACCTGGCCGAGTTTTTGATAGAGAAGGGATATGAAGTGCATGGTATCATGCGCCGTTCGTCGTCGTTTAATACAGGAAGAATCGAACATCTCTATCTCGACGAGTGGGTGAGGGACATGAAGAAAAGCCGGTTAGTGAATCTGCATTGGGGCGATATGACCGACAGCAGTTCGTTGATTCGTATCATCATGGAATTACGTCCGGCAGAAATCTATAACCTCGCAGCACAAAGCCATGTGAAGGTATCGTTCGATGTGCCGGAGTATACAGCCGAGGCTGATGCCGTGGGTACGCTGCGGCTGCTCGAAGCAGTGCGCATTTGCGGATTGGAAAAGGAATGCCGTATCTACCAGGCTTCTACTTCCGAACTCTTCGGCAAGGTGCAAGAGGTGCCGCAGAAGGAAACGACTCCGTTCTACCCGCGCTCTCCGTATGGCGTGGCCAAGCAGTATGGCTTTTGGATTACCAAGAATTACCGCGAGAGTTATGGCATGTTTGCCGTAAACGGTATTCTCTTCAATCACGAAAGCGAGCGCCGGGGCGAAACGTTTGTTACCCGCAAGATTACCTTGGCTGCTGCACGCATCAAACAAGGGTATCAGGATAAACTCTATTTGGGGAATCTCGATGCACAGCGCGATTGGGGCTATGCTAAAGATTACGTAGAATGTATGTGGCTGATGCTTCAGCATTCCACGCCCGAAGATTTTGTCATTGCCACCGGCGAGATGCATTCGGTGCGCGAATTTACTACGCTGGCATTTGCTCACTTGGGCATCGACCTGGAGTGGAAAGGCACCGGGGTAGATGAGCAGGGCATCGATCGTGCCACCGGACGGGTGCTGGTAGAGGTAGACCCGAAGTATTTCCGTCCGTGCGAGGTGGAGCAGTTGCTGGGCGACCCTACCAAGGCGCGCACACTGCTGGGCTGGAACCCCACGAAGACTCCTTTTACACAGCTGGTGAAGCTCATGGTGGAGCATGATATGAAGTTTGTAAAGAAGATACATTTGAAAGCAGAAGTATGATGAAGCTGGATAGTAAGATATATGTGGCCGGACACCGCGGAATGGTGGGTTCGGCCATTGTGCGTGAATTGAAGCGCCAGGGATATACGAATATCGTGACGCGCACACACGATGAACTGGATCTCACCCGGCAGGAGGCCGTGGAGCGTTTTTTTGCTGAAGAACGTCCGGAGTATGTGTTTCTGGCCGCAGCCAAGGTAGGAGGCATTATGGCCAATCAGTCGGCACTGGCCGATTTTATGTACGAGAACATGGTGCTGGAGATGAACGTGATTCATGCTGCCTGGAAGAACGGTTGCCGGAAGCTGGAGTTCTTGGGGTCGTCGTGCATTTACCCCAAACTGGCACCGCAGCCCATGCAGGAGAATTGCCTGCTTACTTCTGCCCTGGAGCCTACCAACGAGGCGTATGCACTGGCCAAAATCAGCGGACTGAAGTATTGCGAATACCTCAACCGTCAGTATGGTACGGATTACATCTCGGTGATGCCTACCAATCTCTACGGACCCAACGATAATTATCACCCCACACGCAGCCACGTGTTGCCGGCGCTGATTCGGCGCTTTCACGAGGCCAAGGTGGCCGGACTGAAAGAAGTGACTTGCTGGGGCGACGGAAGTCCGTATCGCGAATTTCTGTATGTAGACGACTTGGCCAACCTCTGTGTCTTTCTGATGAATCACTACAGCGGAAACGAAACGGTCAATGCAGGAACGGGGAAGGAATTGACTATCCGGGAGCTGACCGAGAAAGTGGCTCGTGCAGTGGGGTATGAGGGAGCTATCCTTTGGGATACTACCAAACCGAATGGCACACCGCGTAAATTGCTCGACGTATCCAAAGCCACGGCACTGGGCTGGACGTATCGCACGGAGCTGGACGAAGGGATTCGCTTGGCATACCAGGATTTTCTGGCCCGATTTTCTGACTGATTTTTCTGACCGAATTTCTGATCGGTTTTCTGACCGAACTTCTGACCGATAAAGGGCTTCTCCGGCAAT
>CALADS010000094.1 GCA_937890825.1 uncultured Bacteroides sp.
AGAGCATCTGCCTTACAAGCAGAGGGTCGGCGGTTCGAATCCGTCAACGCCCACTACAAGGGGAAGGGTCGAGTCAAAAGATTGACATCGACTCTTTTTTTTATGCATTGTTTCATTACTCAGAAAAAAAACGCTACTTTTGCACCTTGATAATTATCATTTTAGATACGACGTATGAAACTTGATTTACTTACCGCAATCTCTCCGATTGACGGCCGCTACAGAGGCAAAGCAGAAGCTTTGGCCGATTATTTCTCGGAATTCGCACTGATTAAGTATCGTGTGCAGGTGGAAGTGGAATACTTTATCACTTTGTGTGAGTTACCTTTGCCGCAGTTGCAAGGGGTGGGTAACTCTGTGTTCGAGACCTTGAGAAACATTTACCGTAATTTTACGGAAGCGGATGCACAACGCATCAAAGACATTGAAAGTGTGACCAATCATGATGTAAAGGCTGTGGAATATTTCCTGAAAGAAGAGTTCGACAAGCTGGGTGGCATGGATGACTATAAGGAATTCATTCACTTTGGCCTTACATCACAAGATATCAACAATACTTCCGTGCCTCTCTCGGTGAAAGAAGCATTGGAAAAGGTGTATTATCCTCAGATAGAGGAGCTGATAGCACAGCTTCGCACGTATGCAGAAGAGTGGGCTGAGATTCCTATGTTGGCCAAGACGCACGGGCAACCGGCTTCTCCTACTCGCTTGGGAAAGGAAATTCAGGTGTTTGTATATCGCTTGGAACGTCAGTTGGCTTCTCTGAAAGCTTGCCCGATTACAGCAAAATTCGGTGGTGCTACCGGTAATTACAATGCACATCATGTGGCCTACCCGGCTTACGACTGGAAGGCGTTCGGTAATCGCTTTGTAGCCGAAAAACTGGGGCTGGAGCGTGAGGAATATACTACTCAGATTTCCAACTACGACAATCTGTCGGCTATATTCGACGCTATGAAGCGTATCAATACCATCATGATAGATATGAACCGGGATTTCTGGCAATATATTTCCATGGAATACTTTAAGCAGAAAATCAAAGCCGGTGAAGTGGGCTCCAGTGCCATGCCTCACAAGGTGAATCCGATAGATTTCGAAAATGCCGAAGGTAACCTGGGTATGGCTAACGCTATTTTGGAACACCTGGCTGTAAAGCTGCCGGTATCTCGTCTGCAAAGAGACTTGACCGACTCTACGGTATTGCGTAATATCGGTGTACCGTTCGGACATATTGTTATTGCTATCCAGAGCTCTTTGAAAGGACTGCGCAAGCTGTTGTTGAACGAAACGGCTATTTACCGCGACCTGGATAACTGCTGGAGCGTAGTGGCCGAGGCTATTCAGACTATCCTGCGCCGGGAAGCTTATCCGCATCCTTATGAAGCATTGAAAGCTTTGACCAGAACCAATCAGGCTATTACTGAGGCTTCTATCAAGGAATTTATTGAAGGACTGAATGTAAGCGAGGAAATAAAGAAAGAACTGCGTGTGATTACGCCGCACACTTATACTGGAATGTAATTTAAGAAAATTATAATAGTAATGGCCGTGAGGCCAAGGTTTAATTTTATTCGAATAAAAAACAATGACTACAGAAAACGAAACTTGGCGCGATGCTTCTTCCTCAGAGGGGAACACTGCAAGCCGTGATGGTAATCAATTTACTGGCAACTATAGCCGTCAGAACTATCATCGCGAAAATGGCGAACGTCCTTATCGCCCGAGATTTACTAATGACAATGGAGAGCGTGCACAGCGTGCATACAGCAGCGATCGTCCTTATCGTCCGCGCTTCAATGCCAATGGCGAGAATGCAGGTCGTCAGCAACGTACGTATAATAATGATCGCTCTTATCGTCCACGATATAATTCCAATGGTGAGAATGGCGACCGTCCGCAACGTAACTATACGAATGACCGTTCTTTCCGTCCGCGCTATAATGCAGAGAATGGCGACCGTCCTCAGCGTTCTTCTTTCGGTAATGATCGCCCTTATACTCCTCGCTATAACAGTGGTGAAAGTAATGATTTTCAGCAACGTAGCTATACGAATGACCGTTCTTTCCGCCCGCGCTATAATGCAGAAAATGGCGACCGTCCGCAGCGTCCTTCTTTTGGCAATGATCGTCCGCAGCGTCCTCGCTTTAATCAGGCAGGTCCGCGTCAGGGTGGCTATGCCAATCGTGAAGGATTCAGTCCGCGCCGCCGCACAGCCGATTATGATCCGAATGCAAAATATAGCAAGAAGAAGCAGATTGAATACAAGGAGCAATTTGTTGATCCCAATGAGCCGATTCGCTTGAATAAGTTTTTGGCAAATGCCGGAGTATGTTCGCGTCGTGAAGCTGATGAATTTATTACAGCAGGAGTAGTGTCTGTGAATGGTGAAGTAGTAACTGAATTGGGTACAAAAATCAAGCGAGGTGATGAAGTGAAATTTCATGACCAGCCTGTAAGCATCGAACGTAAAATTTACGTGTTGCTGAACAAACCTAAGGATACGGTGACTACTTCAGATGATCCTCAGGCACGCCGCACTGTGATGGATCTGGTTAAGGGTGCCTGTGCAGAACGTATTTATCCGGTAGGACGTCTGGACCGCAACACCACAGGTGTGCTGTTGCTGACGAATGATGGAGATTTGGCCTCTAAGCTGACACATCCTAAATTCTTGAAAAAGAAGATTTACCATGTTCATCTGGATAAGAATCTTACTAAGGCAGACATGGATCAGATTGCTGCAGGTATTCAGCTGGAAGACGGCGAAATCCATGCAGATGCCATCAGTTATACTGATGAAGCAAAGAAAAGTGATGTGGGTATTGAAATTCACTCTGGAAAGAATCGAATTGTGCGCCGAATATTTGAATCGTTAGGATATAAGGTGGTAAAACTGGACCGTGTATTCTTTGCAGGTCTTACCAAGAAAGGATTGCGTCGCGGTGAGTGGCGTTACCTCACGGAAAATGAGGTAAACTTCTTGCGTATGGGTTCTTTTGAATAACATATATAATAAGGAATAAAACTGTAATTATGGAAAAAATTAGTAGAACAAAAATTGTTGACCTTCTGAAGCGTGACGACTTCGGTGCAATGGTCAATGTAAAAGGGTGGGTTCGTACCCGCAGAGGTAGTAAACAGGTAAACTTTATTGCGCTGAATGATGGTTCTACGATCAATAATGTACAGATTGTCGTTGATTTAGGTAACTTCGATGAAAATCTGCTGAAAGATATTACTACAGGGGCATGTCTCAGTGTCAATGGGGTATTGACGGAATCGGTAGGGGCTGGACAGAAGGCTGAAATTCAAGCTCGTGAAATAGAGGTGTTGGGTGCTTGTGATAATACGTATCCGCTGCAGAAGAAAGGTCACTCTATGGAATTTCTCCGCGATATCGCTCATCTGCGTCCGCGCACAAATACTTTTGGCGCAGTATTCCGTATTCGTCATAATATGGCAATAGCTATCCATAAGTTTTTTCATGAACGTGGATTCTTCTATTTCCATACACCCATTATTACGGCTTCCGATTGTGAAGGAGCTGGCCAGATGTTTCAGGTTACCACAAAGAACCTTTACGACTTGAAAAAAGACGAAAACGGTTCTATCATCTATGATGATGATTTCTTTGGAAAGCAAGCTAGCCTTACGGTTTCCGGACAGTTGGAAGGAGAGTTGGCGGCAACTGCTTTAGGGGCTATCTATACGTTCGGTCCTACGTTCCGTGCAGAAAATTCCAATACTCCCAGACACTTGGCTGAGTTTTGGATGATTGAGCCGGAAGTGGCGTTCAATGATATTGTAGACAATATGGATTTGGCTGAAGAGTTCATTAAGTATTGTGTACAATGGGCTTTGGATAATTGCTACGACGATGTGAAATTCTTGAACGATATGTTTGACAAGGGTTTGATAGAACGCTTGCAGGGCGTATTGAAAGAGACGTTTGTTCGTCTGCCTTATACGGATGGTATTAAAATACTGGAAGATGCTGTGGCCAAAGGTCATAAATTTGAATTCCCTGTATATTGGGGTGTAGATTTGGCTTCTGAACACGAACGCTATCTGGTAGAAGAACACTTCAAACGTCCGGTAATTCTGACCGATTATCCGAAGGAAATCAAGGCCTTCTATATGAAGCAAAATGAGGATGGAAAAACTGTCCGTGCTATGGATGTCTTGTTCCCTAAGATTGGGGAAATCATTGGCGGCTCCGAGCGTGAGGCGGATTATAATAAATTGCTGACCCGCATTCAGGAGCTGGAAATTCCGATGAAGGATATGTGGTGGTATCTGGATACGCGTAAGTTTGGCACATGTCCGCATTCAGGATTTGGCTTGGGATTCGAACGCTTACTGCTCTTTGTTACGGGTATGGCTAATATTCGTGATGTAATTCCCTTCCCCCGTACACCTAGAAATGCAGAGTTCTAATACTTTAGAATATATAAAAACAGCCTGTACATTTTTTTATTGTGCAGGCTGTTTTTTTTTAGAGATTCTATTCTATATACATTATTTTCCGTATATTTGTAACAAACGACTGATGAAGTGTTAACCCAAATCATAATCGAATATGAAACGGCATTTATTCTTTACCATGCTGGCAGCAGTGCTGCTTGCGGTAACAGGGGCTACGGCGCAGGAAAAGTCCAATTTTAAACCTGCTGATTTAAAAGGTATCTGGCAATTGTGTCATTATGTATCTGAAACACCCAATGTGCCTGGCACATTGAAGCCAAGCAATACTTTTAAAGTATTGAGTGATGATGGTCGTATTGTGAACTTTACGATGATTCCCGGCTCTGATGCTATTATTACCGGATATGGTACTTATAAACAGTTGTCGGATAATACGTATAAGGAGAGTATTGAAAAAAATATCCATCTGCCCATGTTGGATAACAAAGATAATGTGTTGGAATTTGAACTGGCTGAAAATGGAGAGTATATGCATCTGAAATTCTTTATTGCCAGAGATTTAAATGGTAATGAACTGAATAGCTGGTTCTACGAAACTTGGAAACGGGTACGCATGCCTTTGGAATTTCCTGAAGACATTGTCAGGTGACAGGTAGACTTTGGTATAAAAAGCAGCGTGTGGCTGGTGTAAGAACGATTACTCAGCTGCACGCTGCTTTTTTGTGTGTAGTTTAGAGAATACTCTGAATTTCAATGAGAAAAAAAAGAAAAAAGATTTGCCATTTATCAGAAAATCCGTACCTTTGCAAGCCGATTATTATCTCGAAAGGATAAGCAATTCATTCATAGCAAGTTAATGAACCTTTGTCCGGGGTAGTTGACTTGTGGTGAAGAAATTTTTTTAGTAGTAACATTTTAAAAACATTTAAGAGTGGATACTTTAAGTTACAAGACCATTTCTGCAAACAAAGCTACAGTGACTAAAGAATGGGTCATTGTTGATGCTACCGACCAAGTATTGGGTCGTTTGGGCGCAAAAGTTGCGAAACTGTTGAGAGGAAAGTATAAACCAAACTTTACCCCTCACGTAGATTGTGGCGATAATGTAATCATTATCAATGCCGACAAAGTGAAATTAACAGGTAACAAGTGGAATGACAAGGTATATCTGTCATACACTGGCTATCCCGGCGGTCAGAGAGAAATTACTCCTGCTCGTTTGCAGGCAAAACCGAATGGTGATGATAAGTTGCTGAGAAAAGTAGTAAAGGGTATGTTGCCTAAGAATAAATTGGGCGCAAAATTGCTGAGCAATATGTATGTATATGCAGGTAGCGAGCACAAGCACGCAGCTCAGAACCCGAAAATGATTGATATTAACGTACTTAAATAATAGATGATGGAAGTAGTAAACGCATTAGGAAGACGTAAAAGTGCCATCGCACGTATTTTCGTAAGCGAAGGTACTGGTAAGATTACTATTAATAAGAGAGACCTTTCTGTGTATTTTCCGTCAAGCATCCTGCAGTTTGTGGTTAAACAACCGTTGAATAAACTGGGTGTTGCAGAAAAGTACGACATTAAGGTGAACCTTTGCGGTGGCGGCTTTACTGGTCAGTCTCAGGCTCTCCGTTTGGCTATCGCTCGTGCATTGGTTAAAATTAACGCTGAAGATAAGGCAGCTCTCCGCGCTGAAGGCTTCATGACTCGTGACCCGCGTTCTGTTGAACGTAAGAAACCCGGTCAGCCGAAAGCTCGTCGTAGATTCCAGTTCAGCAAACGTTAAGAGTTGGAGAATGGTTGGAGCGGACAAGTTGCATAATTCTCAACTTTCACCTCTCAACTCTCAACTAATAAAACGTTTAGTATCTAAACTACTGGGACTCCTCGTTAAATGGACTACCCGGCAGTTGGTTTAGAAAAAAACAAAAAAGAAAGTAAACGATTTAAAGAAAAAAGAAATGTCAAGAACAAATTTTGATACATTATTGGAAGCCGGTTGCCACTTCGGTCACTTGAAGAGAAAGTGGAACCCCTCTATGGCTCCTTATATTTTCATGGAGCGCAATGGTATTCATATCATTGACCTCAATAAGACGGTTGCTAAAATTGACGAAGCTGCTGAAGCTTTGAAGCAAATCGCTAAATCAGGCAAGAAAGTCCTGTTCGTTGCTACTAAAAAACAAGCTAAGCAGGTGGTTGCTGATAAGGCTGCCTCTGTAAATATGCCTTATGTAATCGAGCGTTGGCCGGGTGGTATGTTGACTAACTTCCCGACTATCCGTAAGGCTGTAAAGAAGATGGCTACTATCGATAAGTTGACTAACGATGGTACTTATTCTAACCTTTCAAAGAGAGAAATTCTGCAGATTTCTCGTCAGCGTGCTAAGTTGGACAAGACTTTAGGTTCTATCGCTGACTTGACTCGTCTGCCGTCTGCATTGTTCGTAATCGACGTGTTGAAAGAAAATATCGCTGTTCGCGAGGCTAACCGTTTGGGTATTCCTGTGTTCGGTATCGTTGATACAAACTCTGATCCTAGCAACATCGATTTCGTTATTCCGGCAAACGATGATGCTACGAAGTCTGTAGAAGTTATTTTGGATGCTTGTTGCGCCGCTATGCAGGAAGGTCTGGAAGAACGTAAAGCAGAAAAAGTAGACATGGAAGCTGCTGGTGAAGGTACTGCTAATAAGGGCAAGAAGAAAGCTACTAAGGCAAGACTTGATAAGTCTGACGAAGATGCTATCAATGCTTCTAAGGCAGCTGCCTACATGAAGGAAGACGAAGAAGCTTAATTCATACTATTGGGAGTTGAGGATTGAAGATTGAGAGTTACTATAACAGCAATTCTCAATTCTCTATGCTCAACTCTCAATTGCTTTATAACGAATTTATTAACCATTAAAATAAGGAAGATATTATGGCTGTAAGTATGGCTGATATTAAAAAGCTCCGTGAAATGACCGGTGCTGGTATGATGGATTGCAAGAATGCATTGAATGATGCTGAAGGCGATTTCGACAAAGCAATGGAAATTATCCGTAAGAAGGGACAGGCAGTTGCTGCAAAGCGTTCTGACCGCGAAGCTTCTGAGGGTTGTGTTTTGGCTAAGACACTAGGTGATTTCGCAGTAGTTATTGCGCTGAAGTGTGAAACTGACTTTGTGGCTCAAAATGCTGATTTCGTGAAACTGACTCAGGATATCTTGGATTTGGCTGTTGCTAATAAGTGCAAGACGTTGGATGAAGTGAAAGCTCTTCCCATGGGTAACGGTACAGTACAGGATGCTGTAGTAGATCGTAGCGGTATCACAGGAGAAAAGATGGAATTGGATGGTTATATGGTAGTAGAAGGTGCTAGCACAGTGGTATACAATCATATGAACCGCAATTCTCTCTGTACTATCGTAGCTTTCAATAAAGTTGCTGACGAACAAATCGCTAAGCAAGTAGCTATGCAGATTGCAGCTATGAATCCGTTAGCTATCGATGAAGACGGTGTAGCTGAGGATGTGAAGCAGAAAGAAATTGAAATTGCTATTGAAAAGACTAAGGCTGAACAAGTTCAGAAGGCTGTAGAAGCTGCTTTGAAGAAAGCTGGTATTAACCCTGCTCACGTAGATAGCGAAGACCACATGGAAAGCAACATGGCTAAGGGCTGGATTACTGCTGAAGACGTGGCTAAGGCTAAGGAAATCATTGCTACTGTTTCTGAACAGAAGGCTGCTAACTTGCCTGAACAGATGATTCAGAACATTGCGAAGGGTCGTTTGGGCAAATTCTTGAAAGAAGTTTGCTTGCTGAACCAGGAAGATATTATGGACGGCAAGAAGACTGTAAGAGAAGTGTTGAAAGAAGCTGATCCTGAATTGAAGATTGTAGATTTCAAGCGTTTTACTTTGCGTGCTGAGTAATTCTTTTCTCTAAAATATAAAAAGCGGATAGTTCTTTTTTAGGAATTATCCGCTTTTTACTTTTAATAGTATCTAAAACGATGTTTCATCCTTTCAGTTTGCTCTGCGTGTAGCCTTCCTTTTTCAGCAATTCTAATATTTTATCCCGGAAGTCACCTTGAATGATGATTTCACCATCTTTGTAACTTCCTCCTACACCACATTTGCTTTTCAGTAGTTTGCTCAAGTCTTTTAAATCGTTCTCAGTCCCTTTGAAGCCAGTGATAAGGGTTACTACTTTACCTCCACGGTTTTTTTTATCGAGTTGAATTCGCAGGCGTTGCTGAGCTGGAGGAATAGTTTCTACTGTATCCTCTTCATCTGTTTCATAATTGAAATCAGGGTTGGTGGAATAGACAATGTTCAGTCTTTCTTTCCAATCATTCTTTTTCATAAGCCTTGGTAATCATTTTTGAATAGGCAAAAATACCATCTTTGCAAAGCCTAGCCAAAAGTTTTGTCGAAATTTTGTTAACATTATCTGTTATTTTGCGAGAAAAAGATTAATTTTGCTCATTCTTAACCTAAATATGAATAGATAATGGCCACGAATCGGGCAATTCCCCATAAGAATAGCATGAAAGTGCCGGAGCCTACCTTGCGCCGACTCCCGTGGTATCTTTCTAATGTAAAGTTGCTGAAACAGAAGGGAGAACGTTTTGTATCTTCTACTCAGATTTCCAAAGAAATCAATATTGATGCATCGCAAATAGCGAAAGATTTGTCTTATGTTCAGATCTCAGGACGAACCAGAGTAGGATATGAGATAGATACTCTGATAGCTGTTTTAGAAGATTTTTTGGGATTTACCAATCTGCATCAAGCTTTCTTGTTTGGTGTAGGTAGTTTGGGAGGTGCCTTGTTGCAGGATTCTGGACTTAGCCATTTCGGTTTAGAGATTGTGGCAGCATTTGATGTAAATCCTACTTTGGTAGGTACTTCACTTAACGGTATTCCTATTTATCATTCCAATGAGTTTGAGGTAAAAATGAAAGAATATGGTGTAAATATTGGTGTATTGACTGTTCCTATTGAGATTGCTCAGCAGATTACTGACAAGATGGTGGCAGGAGGTATTAAGGCAGTTTGGAATTTTACACCTTTCAGAATCCGTGTGCCCGAAGATATTGTGGTGCAAAACACTTCGCTATATGCCCATTTGGCTGTGATGTTCAATCGATTAAATTTTAACGAAGTCAAGTAATGAAAATAATAGCTGTGGGCATGAATTATGCCCTTCATAATCAAGAGTTGGGTTCTATAGAACCTTCTGCTGAACCTGTTATCTTTTTAAAGCCCGATTCAGCAATTTTAAAAGATGGAAAGCCTTTTTTCCTTCCTGAATTTTCGAAGGAGATTCATTATGAAACTGAACTGGTAGTTCGTATTTGTCGTTTGGGTAAACACATTGCTCCTAGATTTGCGCATCGGTATTACGATGCGGTGACTGTGGGTATTGATTTTACTGCCCGTGATTTGCAGCGTAATTTTCGTCAGTCAGGACTTCCGTGGGAACTTTCTAAAGCTTTTGACAATTCAGCAGCCATTGGCCGCTTTGTTTCTTTGGAGGAAGTAGGTGGAGATGTACAACAACTGGATTTTCATTTGGATATCGATGGAATGAAGGTACAACATGGGTATACGGCCGATATGTTGCACCGTGTGGATGATTTGATAGCTTATGTCAGTCAATTCATGACGCTTAAAATAGGTGACTTACTCTTTACGGGCACTCCAGTCGGAGTAGGTGCTGTTAGTGTGGGGCAACATTTAGAGGGCTATTTGGGGCAAGAGAAATTATTGGATTTTCATATAAGGTAATTAATTGGGTGAGGAGATGGTTATGAAGATACGTGTAGGATTTGGTTTCGATGTACATAAACTGGTAGAAGGTAGAGATTTATGGTTGGGTGGTATTCTTTTACCACACGAAAAAGGGCTCTTAGGGCATAGTGATGCTGATGTATTGATTCATGCCATTTGCGATGCTCTTTTGGGGGCTGCCAATATGCGGGATATCGGTTTTCATTTTCCCGATACTGCTGGTGAATTCAAGAATATAGACAGCAAAATCTTATTAGAGAAGACGATTCGCTTGATAGCTACCAAGGGGTATCGTGTGGGAAATATAGATGCTACTATTTGTGCAGAACGGCCTAAGCTGAAGGCACATATCCCAGAGATGCAACGCGTCTTAGCTCAGGTTATGGGGGTAGACGTAGAGGATGTATCGATAAAGGCTACTACTACAGAAAAACTTGGCTTTACCGGTAGAGAGGAAGGTATTTCAGCTTATGCCACTGTATTGATTACAGGATGAATTTTACGTGGCTGAGTTTCGTATATTCCACATTGCCTACCAAATAGTTCTTGGCTATCCGGGCAGAAACTATCTGAATGGTTTCGCCCGTCCTAAAAGCATGTTCTGTGGCTGGTAATTGGCAAGATGCCTGACTGCCAGTCTTGGATTGGATGCGTGCTGTTACCATATTTCCTAAGTTATCTTCTAGTTTTAGCCATTGGCTAACGTAGAATATGGGTTGGCCTTGCTGATATCTGGTCTTGTATGGATTATCTTCCGTGCGTACTTGTAGCACTCTCAAAGTTAGCTTTTCTACCTTCTCTCCCTCTTTTCCCAAGTAGTGGCTGTTTCTAGTCTTGACGCTTTTTCTATGCTGTACGTCGATATGGACACTGTGATAAATGCGGGCAATTTCTTTAAAGCGGTTTTGCTTTGGAATACGTGGTTCAAACTTGTAGGCTATCCAGCTGAGGTAGCCAGGATCTATA
Source organism: uncultured Bacteroides sp. (assembly GCA_937890825.1). Classification (GTDB taxonomy): domain Bacteria; phylum Bacteroidota; class Bacteroidia; order Bacteroidales; family Bacteroidaceae; genus Bacteroides. The sequence continues at coordinate 11,171 of CALADS010000094.1, forward strand.
CGTAGTATTTCATGTAAAAAGTGACCGTGATATTTCCCGAACGATACAAGGTCGTCTCCTCGGCTTTGCATACGTTTGGCATTATATTCTACAATATACATCGGGCGTTTGGAGTAGTAGCATAGTGTACTGGCACTGCGCATGCTTTCATGTATATCATTGGTTAAATCACAAATAAAGAAGATACTTTGGCGTTCGGGAAGCGGAGAATAGACCCAAAGTGAATAGGACGGATGGCCGCTGTATGGCAAAGCAACCAAGTAGGCTCCTTCTTCTTTGAAAGAAGCCCTACCTTGGTTGTATAGACTCAAATTCTGATACAGCTGGTTTTCATCAACTTCTGATAGATGTGGAATCTTGGGATTAGCCATACGTCAGCAAGTTTGGTTTTCCCAAAGATAGTAAATATCGTTGAAAAAAACAACTATTTCAGTTCTCCAGTATAAGTTACTACGCTTTTCGCCGGAATATTCAATGTATATCCTTGCTTTTTGAAAGGAATCTCTCCTTCCTCCCAACGTTTTTCTGCTGTGGTGATGTAGCTCATTAAGTTGTCTTGATTACTTTCTTCTCCTTGTAGTCTTAAGTTACAATTCACGCTTTTGTCGGTTGGGTTTACCAATACTACGACATATTGTTTGTCGTTTCGGAAAGTGGATACAGCCAGTTCTTCGGGCAGTTTATCCGAGGTATACCCAATGCATCGGCTGCCAGCATGAATATAGCGTGTATAATTACCAAAAGTATCATAGCGTTTGGTACTGAAAAAATTGCCCGTTTCCCGGTTCATTACCAGCAGACTTTCATTGGTGGTAGTAGGTTGTGCTCCTAGCCAGTAAATCACTGCACTGACGTGCGCTTCCATCAAATATTGCTGGAACATTTTAGCCCAATACAAGCCATCTTCCATCGATGTATCTAGCGGTGTGATATCGCTAATTTCTGTTACCCACATGGGAATATTCCGTTTTACAGCCTGTTTAAATGGGATAATAGGTGTTTGTCGGAGTTCTGCTGGTAAGGGCATGGTATCGGGTAACACATATCCATGGCCAGCGGCCAAAATACGGGTACTATCCATCGTGGGGTGCTTAGTTAATACTTCGTTTACGAAATCTGCCGAGGATATCATGCTCAATTTATCGAATACCGTGCTCCAGGCTGGGTTTTCACCAAATAGTACTTTTGCTGATACGTTTCTTTTGGCAAAGGTAGGCAGCAGATAGTCATCGATAAAGGTTCCCATTTCATCGGCACTCCACAAGCAGGAGTTCCACGGAGCAGCATAGCCTGGCTCGTTCGACGGAGAGATGGCATAGGTTTCTATGCCGGCTTTTTGGTAAGCCTGGTAGAAATCGGCCAGATAATCGGCATAGGTCTGGTAATGTTCTTTTTTTAATTTACCTTGAGAAGCTGGATAGTTGGAGGTAGCGTGATTACCCTCTTTCATCCAGGCAGGCGGGCTCCAGGTAGAGAAGGCAAAGAGTACATCTGGATATTTTCGATGGACTTCTGCTGTCAGCCAAAATTGTCCCCGGCGCAGCAATTCATTTTTTTCCAGCAGGTTTGCTTGCTGAGCTACTTGCAGACTAGTATCTGATTCGATGGCAAAGTCCCGTAGTTTGGGGCTGGCTGAATAGTGTGGAAAAATCTCTCCCCGTAGGATGTTGAGATGCAGTCCTTCTGGGGCAAACAGTGCATCGAGCAGTTCGTTGCGTTGTGGAAAGACAAAGACATCATCGGCATAATCGGCCTCACTCACCCCGAATCCGTTAATGATTTGATATTCTTGGGTAAAGTCGAGTGTGATGCTAGGTATGTCTGTTTGTTGGGCTACTTGGCAGCCTGCTCCGAGAAGGAGCAGGCTGGTCATAGCCAATAGAATGTTTCGTTTTTGGGTCATAGCTTTTTATATTTTTAGTTAGTCCTTTCTCATTGTTTGTCCCACCAGATGCGCGTGCTCAAATTATCAGGACCTTGTTGATGGTTGGCTTCTTCCACATGACTCTTGTTGATGGTGTATTCATCAATAGCGTAAGTCAGTCGGCGTGGAATTTGTCCATTGTTTTGGTTGCCGGCATAGTTGGTCGGTGTGAGTTTCGGATAGCCGCAACGTCGCCAGTTGGCATAACTTTCATAGCCGTTCATAAAGGTAGTCACCCAATATTCCTTGCCCAGTACTTCCAGTTTCTTTTCCTCTGTGTCGGCTTTGGCAAAGAGGTCTTGTGCCAGATAGGCTTCTACTTGTTCGTCAGAGATGGTTACGCCATAGGCCACTTCCTGTTCTTTCATCGACAGTCGGATGGCTTCTTTATACAGTTCGTTGGCATCACCGTTCACCCATCTGCGTAGCGCTGCTTCAGCTTGCAGTAATTTGCTTTCGCTCGGCATCAACAAGAGGGTGGGGGCATCTTCACGCAAGATAACCTTGGTGTTGAAATTTGAATAGTCGGCCATATTACCCGTAAAGCCAGGGTAGCTGCTAATGGTGTTTTTGTCGTAGCCGTTGGGTAATCCTTTCTGTACACTCGGGTCATCATTTCCATCTTTCAGCGAACAGAACACGCGAATGCGCGGATCGTTGGTGGCTTTCAGATGATTCATGAAGGTCTCGCTGATTTTTACATTGTCTTTTTGGATGTAATTGTCTTTTTGGAAGCGCAGTGTCACTTGGTTCTTGTCGTAATCCCGTCCGCCGGCAATGTGTTTCACGCGGCACATATCTTCGGCTGCACTCATGATGCCGCCTTCGATGGCTGCCTTGGCGGTAGCTTTGGCCAGTTCCGGGTTGATTTTACTCAGACGCATACCGATACGCAACAGCAGCGAGTTACCGAATTTCTTCCACTGGTCGATGTTGCCGTTGTAGAAGAGGTCGCCTTCAATGGCGGGTTTTTCGGCACTCAGCAGGGCGATGCCCGCCTTCACTTGCTCAATCATGTCTTTATAGATGGATTCCTGTGTATCATATTTGGGTTTGTAGATACCTTGTTGGAATCCCATTCCAGCTTCGCTGTAGGGTACGTTACCGTAAAGGTCGGTCATACGCTGAAAGAGGAAAGCCCCCCAAATCTTGGCTACAGCCTGCATGTTTTGGTATTCCGGTTTCAGCGATGCCTGGTATTCCATTTCACGCCAATTCTTGATGGCTGTACTGTAGAAGTCCAGGAAATAAGAAGTAGCCGGTGCTTGCATCATGTAATATTTATCGCCCATGCCGGCTTCAGTACTTTCCTGGGTAGCGGTTTGTTGCACCATCATCATGCAGCAGCCAATCTGCATATTTTTAGCATGTCCATCTACGCTGGTATTCAATTGGGTGTAGGTCAATAGCGGCCCCGGTTTAATAAACGTACTTTCATTGGGGTTGGTATTCTTATCCTCAAAGTCGCAGGCGGTCAACATGGCACCCGCAGCGCAAATCAATGTAGTTTTTAGATATCTTGTTAACATAGCTGTTTCGTTTTAAAATTTCACATTCAGGTTAAAACCGATGCTGCGGGTAGCCGGGATACCGTAGGATTCAAATCCTTGTCCGTTGCCGATGTTCAGCATGGCTTCGGGGTCTACCAGAGGCACCTCGTCGTAGATGTTCCACAAGTTACGTCCTACTACCGCCAATGACAGTGAAGACATACCCAGTTTCTTCACCCATTTCTGCGGGAAGGTGTAGCCGAAGGAGAGTTCACGCAGTTTCACAAACGATGCGTCATACACAAATTCTTCAGTGATTCCGGCCATGGCCATGTAGTATTGCATGGCTGGTGCCTTCACGTCGTTCGGGGTCTTGCCGTCGGCTTTCACTCCTTTTCCTATCACTCCGTCTTCACGTCCCGGCAGGGTACGTGCATGACGACCGAATTGGTACATGTGGGCATTGGTCATGGAGAAGATGTCACCGCCAATCTTGGCATCGATCAGGAAGCTGAGGTTGAAGCCCTTGTAGCTGAAACTGTTGCTGAAACCTAAGGTGTAGGGAGCTACCGATTCACCCAGTTTCTTGATACCGCCTTTCATTGGCATACCGTTGGCATCGTACATGATTTCACCTTTGTCATTACGTTTGTAAGATTCACCTTTGATGATACCGTAAGGTTCGCCTACTTCGTGGTAGATGTATGCCGGTCCACAGGGGTCGCTGTCGTGTCCGGTGCGGGCAGTTTCCAGAATAAACTCATCGATTTCATCCGTTATCTTCTTTACTTCACTCTTGTTGTAGGCAAAGTTGAAAGAGGTGTTCCACGTAAAGTCTTTGGTTTTCACCGGAACGGCTGTCAGTAAGAGTTCTATACCGTGGTTATGTACCTTACCGGCATTGATACGTACACCTTGATAACCGGAAGCAGCAGATACACCGGCATCCACAATATCGTCCTTGGTGTTACGTACGTAATAAGTAAAGTCTACACCGATGCGGTTGTTCAGGAAGCGGGCATCCAAGCCGATTTCGTAAGAGGTAGAAGTCAGCGGTTTCAAGTTCAGGTTGGGGATGATGGCCGGACTGATGGAACCGATGGGTTGTCCGTGAATCTTTTCGTTGAAAGCATAAGTCAATCCCAGGTTATAAGGACCTACGGCACCACCAGACTGGGCCCAAGAACCGCGTACTTTCAGGTACGGAATCCATTCCGGTAGCCGGAAGGCTTCGCTGACAATGAAGCCGGCACCGATAGAGGGATAGAAAATGTGGTTGGAGCTGTTCTTGCCTTTATAAGACAGGGCAGAGAACCAGTCGTTACGTCCGGTAAAGGTGAAGTATAGCATGCTCTTGTAAGAGAGTTCCAACTGTCCGAACAATGAGTTGATGTAGCTTTCTGAATGTGTGCTGCTTCCACTGGTCACAGTGCTGTTGCCCATGGCATGAAATCCCGGTTGGATAAAGCCCTGACTGTTGGCACTGGTCTGGTTGTACCAGGTTCCCATGGTATTCCAACCCAAGAAGGCATCCACACTGAACAGGTTGTTGCGGAAGGTATTGGTATAGCCTGCAATGGCTTCTGCATTGAACTCACCGTTGTAGATGGAACTGTTGCTCATGGCACCATCGGTATCAATGGCCGTTCCGTACGGGGTGATGGATTCGCTGCGGCGGTTAATCATGTCGCCACCGAACTTGCCGCGCACGTACCAGTTGGGGGTAAAGTTATACTGTGCTTCGATAGAGCCGATCACACGGTCTTTGCTGTCCTTGTTGCTATGGTTGTAGGCTATGAAATACGGGTTGGCGATATAGGGTTGACCGGTGGGCAGAAATTCCATGCCTTTGTCGTCCACGCATTTTTCCAGCAGCCGTACATCGGTATTGGGTGAAAGCATAAACAGGGTAGCGTTGGCGTTGGAGGGCAAGTCTCCCAGTCCCGGACGGTTCTTGGCACGTTCGCGTACATACATCACATGGGCTTTCAAGGTGAGGTGCTCATCCAGCTTCGATGTTACGTTCAGGGTAAGGTTGTTTCTGAACAACTTTGAGTTGGGCATCAGGTCATGGAAGCGTTGGTCACCGGCTGCCACGCGGAACTGTACTTTTTCTGTACCGCCCGATACGGCTACGTTGTTGGTCAGTGCCCAGGCATTTTCATAGAAATTTTTGAAGTTGTCCTTTCCGGAGGCCACGTACGGACGGCGTACACCATCGAACTGCATCACGTCTTTGCCGTCGAGTTTGCTACCGAACGACAGCATGTTAATCTGGGGAGCCAGTTGTGGAGCAATTTTATCAACCAGCATGGGCAGCATGGATTCGGGCAATCCGCCTTGCTGTATTATCTGCATGGCTTGTCCGTATGCCATCTGTTCGGCATTGGCACCGCTGGAACCTGCTCCGTATTCCCACTGTAAATCGTCGTTCTTGAATACGATGTGTTCGTTGGTATAAGACAGGTTGTATTCCACTTTCACACGACCCACTGCGCCGCGCTTGGTGGTGATAACGATGGCACCGTTGGAAGCGCGCGAACCGTAGAGGGCCGCAGCCGTACCGCCTTTCAGTACCGACATGCTTTCAATGTCTTCACTGTTGATGGACGAGATACCGTCGCCACCGTCGGCGCCGCCCCACATGCCGGTCTGACCGTAGTTGGTGTTGTCCATGGGGATACCGTCGATGACGTACAGCGGTTGGTTGGAACCGTTCAATGAACCGTTACCGCGGATAATGATACGGCTGGAACCCATCACACCGGAAGCCGGTTTCGATACGTTCACACCAGCTACCTTACCAGCCAGTCCTGTAGCCAGGTTGGCTACCTTCACACGGTTCATTTCGTCGCCTTTCACTTCGGTTACCGAGTAGGCCAGCGCTTTCTTTTCCTTACGGATACCCAGCGCAGTTACCACCACTTCATCCACAGCTACATTGCTTTCTGTCAAGGTCACGTTCAGTGCTTTGCGTTCGGCTTTCGCTTGTACCGACTGGTAGCCGATGTACGAGATGGTCAGCAATTGACCTTCTTCTGCGGGAAGGCTGAAATTGCCGTCTATGTCGGTAATGGTGCCGGTAGAGGTACCTTTCACCTGAATGCTGGCACCGATGATGGCTTCACCGTTTTGGTCGGTCACCTTTCCTTTCACTTGGATAGGTTCACCTTTTGTGCCGTTGTTCTGACTGTTCTCTTTAGAACTCACCAAAATGGTATTTCCTTTGCGTTCAAAGAGCAGGTTAGTTTGCTGGCTCAGGGTGTTCAACATTGTTTTCAGTGTCACCTTCCGCAAATCCAGACTGAGCTGTGGCACTTGGCGTATGGTTTCGTGATCGTAGAAAAATTTCAAATCTGTCTGCTGAGAAATCTGTGTAAAGATTTGCTCGATAGACTGGTTTTTCACTTGCAGGGTAATGTTGTTTTCATTCTGTGCCCAGCTCTTTAGTGATAAAGTTGATAAGCATAGAACTAGTAAAAAAGTCAAAAAAGGATAGGATTGTACGCTCTCCTTTTTAAGAATAGAATTAATATTCATAAATTTGTGAGCTTTAATTATTAGATTTAAGTTTCTTAAAGTAGCGGATACGCTGTCGCATCAACGGCCAAATCGATAGACAGGGTAATCCGTGAGAAGTAAAAGTTTCTCATTTTGAGGAACTTTTATTTTTTAGAGGTTACTTACGTGGATGTATTCATAGGCAGTATTATTTTAAAGGTTTCTATTTTTTCTATGATTGATGATTTTGTTTGTCACTGTTTGTACAGTATAATCTGGTCATCTTGTTTTTCATATTGTATGCCGCACACATAGTGCAGTGATTCCAGAATCGATTCCAGACTCTGGCTGTCATGTTCGCCCGAAATCAAGTTGTCAAACGTCTGTCCGCTGCGGAAGGTGATGTGGCAATGAAATCTTCGTTCCAGTTCGCGGGCCACATCCACCAATGGAGTTTGGTGAAAATGCAGTGTTCCTTTTCGCCATACAGCCACTTTATCTTCCGTTCTTTTCGTTTTGCTGTATTCGCCAGATTGGCAGTTCAGGTATATTTGTTCTTGTTTTTTCAGTCGGATGCGGTCTTCGGGCATGTCTACTTGCACCTTTCCGCTTTCTACTTCTACCGATTGAATCTGATCGTTGGCATACGATTTTATATTGAATGCAGTGCCCAGCACCTCCACTTGGAATTCCGGTGTATGTACGCGGAAGGGCTGTTTAGGGTTGGGTGTAATCTTGAAATAGGCTTCTCCTTTCAGCTGCACCGAGCGTTGCTCTCCGGAAAACTGCTCCGGATATTGCAGTTCAGAGCAGGCATTCAGTACAATCATACTGCCGTCTGCCAGCGTGAGTTCTTTCTTTTCGCCATATCCTGTTTGCACCTGTTTCCATACAATATGTTCCGACTCCCAAGATTGTTTCAACTCGTAACCTCCCCAAAACAGCAGAAGGGAAGCGGCAATACCCAGGGTGGAGTAGACAGCCCATTTCAGCAGTCTGTATTGTTTAGGTTGGTATCTTTTCAGCAGGTTAGCAGCTTCTTTGCGATATTTTTCCCGCTCTTGTTCCGATGCTTCCGCTTGCAGTTGGGCTTCTTCCCACACTTCCCGAGCCAGTTTGTCGATTACCTCTTCCTGCTTGGAGCAGTGCAGACTTTCTGTCAGAGGGTCGATGTCTTCACGGCTGTAAGTGCCGTTCAGATAGCGGCGTATATGCTGTATGTCTTTGTCTTTATCTTTATCCATAGTGATAGCCTTATTCGGTTAACGTTCTATGAATAATACACCACTACTTCATGAATGGGGGGTGTAATTAACACAGTTTAACTAATGAAGGTCAAATATAAAACAGCAGGCATATTAATAGCAGTTCCGGATTTGTTCCTTCGTATTTCTCCAAGTACTGGCGGATGGTTTGCAGGCAAGTGGCAATATGTTCATGTACGGTGTTTACTGAAATGCCCAGTTGGCTGGCTATCTCTTTATATGATAATTCTCCTTCTCGGCTCAGTCGGAACACTTCTTGTTGCCGGGGAGTAAGCGTGTCAAAGGCTTTTTGGATTACCTCTTTCAGATCGTGCGATAAGATTTCATGTTGGGTATCTTCCGTGTAATCAATGGCATGTTTCAGCAGATGTTCCTGCATCAGGTGTTGACGTTCTAAGTTCCGTAGCTGGTTCAGTACACGATTCTTTACGATGGCATATAAATAAGCAGAAAAAGGCACATCTGGCTGGATAAATTTACGTCCCAGCCAGATGTGAGTAAAGGTATCTTGCACGATATCTTCGGCATATTCAGTAGATTTGAGGAATTTGAGTGCAAAGAAAGTTAGAGGTTCTCTGTATAGACTATAGAGTGTGCAGAATGCCTCCTTGTCGCCGTCTATGAGGCGTACCACAAGTTCATTTTCTTGAATAGGATTGTTCAATGGTTTCACTTTCTTAGCATTATGATTAAAAGGTTGGCCGCAAATGTAGTGAATAAATTGAGATGATGTCCTTCCAAGCGTTTTATTTTAATAATAATGGATGCTTACTTCCGCTGCTCCGGCATATTTGCGCAAGAGGTCTTGCGTCATTTCCGCAGCTTCCTGTAGTCCTTCTTCCCCGTTGTAGCCGTTGATAATGGCCAGAATATGCCGGGTTTGCACATCCATCTTGGTGCGTTCATGGTCGCTGGTGGGGGTACCGATACCTCCCAGGGCATCGCGATACACCGGTAGTCCTTCGATGTTCAGCGGTCCCCGTCCGATGCCTTCAAACGGTTCGTCGGCCTTCCCGATGCCCAGTTCCAGTTGTTCGCCTTGTATTTTGTCGGCATCAAAGCCCCCTATGGAATGTCCGGTGCGCAGTGATACCAGGTTGATGAGGTCCACCAGTGTATCGATGCGATAGAGCTCCAGTCCGCGCATCAGCCGGCGGCGTAGTGCTTCTGCCGACGGGCGATACCGACTAGGGTCTTTCCCGCAGCGTTTGTATGCCTCGCGTGTGGCGGCTATTACCGGTTGTTGCTTGATGCTTTCGGTGGTTTCCGTGGTACGCAGTTCGGCGGTAAAGGAATCAATTTCCTGCCATAGTCCTTCGCTGAAAGGTGTGTTGTTTACTTCGGCATAGACGGCTGCTCCCCGGTATTCAGGGCAGCGGTTTTTTATTTCTTCTGATACGGTAATATGAAACATAGTAAAGAGTTAGGATGAGTGATTGGTTTAATGTTATGGTAAGTTTGTTGACTTGCTTATTCTTCGGTATCTACTTCAAAATAACTTTCCAGTTCTTTTTGGGCCGAGCTGTCCTTGTTCTGTATATCTCGTATGATGCTTCCATGTTCCAGTAAGGCGATACGTGTACACACATCCACCGTGTGATTCAAGTTATGGCTTGATATAAGAATGGTAGCTTCCTGCTCTTCGTGGTATTTCTTCAGCAAGTGTTTCAGTATAGACTGCGAGCTGGGGTCCAGAAAGTTGAACGGTTCATCCAGCATCAGTAGCTTGGGATGGTGCAGCATGGCTGCTATGATACCGATTTTCTGCTTGTTTCCTGCCGAGAAATTGCGTATGAATTTCTTTTGCCCCATCACTTCGCCGTTCATGAATCGTTCAAAGGGTTGCAGCCGTTCGTCCACTTCCTTTTTGCTCAGGTGGTAGATTCTTCCCAGGAAATAGAAGTATTCTTCGGGGGTAAGGTAATCTATCAGAAAACCATCGTCAATAAAGGCTCCTGTAAATTGTTTCCATTCCTCGCTTTTCGCCACTTCGATACCATTCAGCGTGATGTGTCCGTGGTCGGGTTGCAGCAGATCCAGTATCAAGCGGAACAGGGTAGTCTTTCCGGCTCCGTTGTTACCTACCAGTCCCAGCATATCGTTGGGCAGTATGGTGTATTCTTCTATGTCGACGGCCAGTTTGCTGCCGAATTTTTTCCGTAATTGTTCGATGTGAATCATGATGTTTCTCTTTAATAGGTTGCTATGGTAAAGCCTTTTTTATTTCTCTCTGCTGTTGCGGAATCCTTCCAGATTCTGATAGCGACGTTTCATAAATCGTCGGTAAATATGTTTCAGCCAGTAGGGCGAGGCCAGGATGAAGGCGAGGCCGATACCTAGGACGACCCACGGGGCCGCTGCCTCGCCCGCCAGAAGGGTTATCAAGCCATACAGGGCAAAGGGCACGAAGAACGAGGCTCCCGATACGAGGCTTTGTATACCGCTTCCCACGTTTTGCCGGCTCATCATCTTGGTATTCAGATTGATGGTCTTGTTGTTGTACACCGCCAGCTGAAACAGGAGGAAGTAGATGGGGCCAGGTACGAAAAACAGCCAGCAGAAGCAAAGCATGGCAGACAGGTTGCCCGAAATCATGCCGGGAGTCATCAGTATAAAAGGAATGATGAGTGCCAGAGAATAAACGATGTATTTGGCACGAAGCAGGGTATAGATACTTTCCTTGCGGCTCATCAGTCCGTCTATGTAATTTCCTTCATAGCTCATCAGCGACGATAGAAACATCAGTCCCATTAGCTGGTAGTTGTATAGAATCCAGAAATCTTTCATTAGTCCGGTGTAGACGTCGGTAAAGCTGATGAGGCAGCTGAAGAGCGTGGTTACCACCAGCACCATATTTAATTGGTGTTTGCAGATTTTGTTGCGCAGCAGTAATTTTAATTCCAGCCGGATGTATTCTCCCAGTTCGCCGTAGCGGTCCAGAAAGCGGTATTCCGATACATGTTTCACCCGTACGGTGGTATCTTCCACTTTGTTGAGTTCATTGTACACCAGTTTTCGTATCACGTAGCGGTTTACCCATCCCATCAGGGCGATGGCTATGGACATTCCTATAAAACTGAAAAGATTTCCAGTGATAAATCCTTCTCCCAAATTCAAGAACCAGTCGAATACCGGGCTGTCGTCGGGCACAATCATGGCAGCCAGCAGACATCCGTACAGACTTATGGGGAGGGCTATCCACCAGATACGTTCACCGGTCAATGTTCGGCACAGCAGAAACCAGTAGTTATTGAATACCATCAGCAGCCAGATGCCCAGGCAGTAGGTGCATACACCGGCCAGCCCGTAGAAACGAGTTACGCTTATCAGTGCGAAAGGCACGAAGAAGAACAGCCAGAACAGATTGAATTTATCCAGTCCGGAGCGGATTAATAGAAAATCTATCAGTCGGTGCCGACTGATGGGAAGCAGCAGAAACGGTTTCATTTCCTGCGTGGGCGTCTTTTGGAAGGGCATTCGCATCACTGTATCTATCAGCAGGATAAAGAGCAGCCCGCTGTTGATGATGTGGTAAGGCTCCACGGCCTCGTCTTGCAGGGCGATGCCAAACAGGGTGCCGAAGAAGACGAAATATCCGGCCCAGAAGGCTATGGCAATGTAGAGGAAGATTTTGGCAAATTTGTTTTTCTCATACATCGGATTCCTTTGTTCTGCCAATTTGCCAAGTTTTCTGAGTTCTAGAAATAGGTTCATATCAGTTGTCTTTGTGTGGATTAGCTATCCATCAAAATAAAAAGAGCATGTGCGCGGAAAATTACCGTCTGCACATGCTCTTTCAGATAGGTTTACTTCAGGTTTTCGGGCATCGTCATCACTACCGTTGCCTGATTACCTTGTTTCAGAATAGCAGCGGCAAATTTCTGAATATCTTGAGCGGTGATGCCGTTCACCAAGGCTTCGTAATCCTTGGTCTTATCCATACCGTTGGCAAAATATTCATTCAGTGCGCCCAGCCAGTATCCGTTTTCTTTTTGGTTGCTGGCATGTTTCTTCAGCATATATTCTTTGATTTTCTGCAGGTGTTCTGCACTGGGTCCCTCAGCAGCCATCTTCTTCATCAGTTGGTTGATGAGTCCGTTCAAGTGGTCTTTCTTGGCAGGGTCTGTCTGATACAGAATCTGCATCACGCATTCCTCTTTCGGCCATTTGCTCAGTTCGCCATACGTGCTTACGCCATAGGTTCCACCTTCTTTTTCACGGATTTCTTCGGTGTAGACCATGTCGAGTGCCTGTGTCAGGAAGCTCATCAGCAGAGAATTCTTCAGGGTGTATTTGCATTTTCCGCTGTGAATCATTACCACCGTAGCCATCGGGGTCTGTTGTTCCTTGGCATACGTATTTTCGCGTACACCCTTGATGATATCCATGTGGTTATCGCGTACTTTTTCTCTGGCTTTCGCAGCAGGCAGTGCACCCAAGTATTGTGCTATAAGCGGCTTCATGGTTTCCAGGTCGATGTTTCCTACAAAGAAGAACTTGAAGTCTCCCGCATTGGCAAATCGTTCTTTATACAGAACCAGGATACGGTCGTAATCAATCTGATCTACCATTTCGGGTTTCAGATAGATGGCACGCGGATGGTTGCCATACAGCAGGTGAGTTACTGAGTCATTGACAGATGCCATCGGGTTGGCCTGTGCATTCTCCAGCTGAGCTTTCAGACGTGTCTTGAATGAAGCAAATGCAGTTTCATCCTTGCGTGGAGCGGTGAATTGCAGGTAAGTGAGCTGCATCAGTGTTTCAAAATCCTTCGGAGAACTGCTGCCGCCGAGTGTTTCTTCGGTGCCTGATACATTGGCTTGCAGCGAAACTTTCTTTCCGGCCAGCATCTTGTCCAAATCAATCTTGCTGAAGTTCGACAAACCGCCCACTGCCACTACGCTGTTCATGATGGCGCGGTTAAAGTTCAAGGCATCTTTATCATCGAACAGGCTGGTACCTCCGGCACTATAGGCACGCATCAGAATTTGGTCGGCCTTGAAGTCGGTCTTTTTCAGATACACCTTTACACCGTTCGACAGTACCAGTTCTGTAGCGCCAAAGAGTACATCTGCTTTTTCGGATACAATCTTTCCGCCTTTGGGGGTTTCTTTCATCAGCGGTTCGTTAGACACTTTGTCTACATAGGCTTCCACCTGTATATCCTTCATGCCTTTCAGCAGGGCAGCCACCTCTTCCTGAGTAGGTACGGCAATGCCTTCCTTATCGGGAGCAGCAATCATGATGGCCTGATTCTTGTCGGATATCAGATTGCTTTGCTGGATAGCCTGGTTGATGGCCTCTACCGGAATGTTAGGTACTATCTGGTTCATCGTAGTATATTCATATTCGATGCCCGGTATCGGTTCATTGTCCAGGAAGTGGTTGATGTATTCTTCCGCATAGGCTATGTTCTTGGTGCTCTTACGTTCGTTGTAGGCCGATTCCAGGTGTTGCAGGTAGTTGGCACGGGCACGCTCATATTCCGATGCTGTGAAACCGAAGCGACGCACGCGTTCCAATTCTTTCAGTCCGGCTTTCAGTGCATCGGTTATGCCATCAGCTTTGCTGTTGATACCCAATACAAATGCATCTTTCGTCTTGGCCAGGAAGTAGTTCTGATAGCCTACGCCTGCGCTGGTAAAGGGCGGGTTGGCCGACTGTGTCAGTTCGCCAAGGCGAGCGTTCAGCATATCGGTAGCCATGCCCAGCAGGTAGCTCTGCAGGTAGTAGCCCAAGTTGCCTTTTGCTTCGCGCGGGGTAGCTTCATGCTTAAAGAAAAGGTTGATGGTGGGGGCATCAATTTCTTTGTCTTTACCGATATAAATCAGCGGTTCTTCGTTGTCGTCTATCGGATAATAGATGCGTTCGGCCGGATTAACCGGTTTCTTTACATCGGCAAAGGTAGATTTGATTTTCTGTTCCATCTGGTCCACATCGATATCACCTACGATGATGATGCCCTGCAAGTCGGGGCGATACCATTTGGCATAATAGTCGCGGATTACCTGATAGGGGAAGTTGTTGATTACATCAATGCTTCCGATGGGCATACAGTCAGAGTATTTGCTACCCTTATACAGAGTGGGCTGTGCATCGGTATAGATACGCATGATACCACTGTTGCGGCTGCGCCATTCTTCCCGGATTACGCCGCGTTCCTTGTCAATTTCTTTGTCTTGCAGCAATACGGCATTGCTCCAGTCGTGCAGAATCAGCAGACAAGAATCTACCACGTTGGGTTTTTCGGTAGATACATCGCTGATGCGGTAAACAGTCTGGTCTACAGAAGTATAGGCATTGAGGTTTACGCCAAACTTGATACCTTTGGTTTCGCACCAGGGCACAATGCCCAATCCTTTTTCATCTCCGGGGAAATTCTTGGTACCGTTGAAGCACATGTGTTCCAGGAAGTGTGCCAAACCTCTTTGCTGCGGTTCTTCCTGAATGGAACCTACTTTCTGAGCGATGTGAAACTCCACTCGGTTGGCCGGTTGGTCATTTTTGCGGATGTAATAAGTCAGTCCGTTGTCCAACTTGCCGATACGTACGTTTGGATCGACCGGCAATGGCGGCATCTGTTGGGCAAATGCCTGCTGCAAGAAGCACCCTGCAAGGAGCGCTGCTGCAAACAAATAGCGAAATACATGTTTCATCTTTATCTAAATTAAGTTTATATGTTGGCTTTATCCATGGATGGATAGACGCGGCAGACGGTATGTGTCTTCTCCTAACCTTCTCCTAACCTTCTCCTAACCAAGTCCGAGTGACAGGACTCGGAGCAGATACGGTTCGGGTACCGTCCGTAATAGGTGAAGAGGCGCTTGCGATAGAGTCTGCAAATCCGTCATTCTTCCATCATTGATGGCACAAAATTAAGTTTATTTTTGAACATTCCTATTTAAAAAAGCAAAAAGTCCGAAATATCTTCCCTTGAAAAGCATTTTTCTGTCGAGCTATGTGGTTTAAAACAGCATGAAAAGTTGTTTTTGCTGTTGTAGAAAATAAGAATTAAATGTACGTATGAGGATAGATTTGCTATTTTTGCCAAGTTAACAATTAAAACTATATGGTATGAAATTCTTTATTGATACAGCCAATCTTGAGCAGATTCAAGAGGCTTATGATTTGGGAGTTCTCGATGGCGTAACAACGAATCCTTCGCTGATGGCTAAAGAAGGAATCAAAGGAGTAGAGAATCAGCATAAGCATTATGTGGATATTTGCAACATCGTGCACGGCGATGTGAGTGCCGAAGTGATTGCTACCGATTATGAAGGCATGATACGCGAAGGCGAGCAACTGGCTGCCCTCAATCCGCATATCGTGGTTAAGGTGCCTTGTATAGCACAGGGTATCAAGGCTATTCGTTATTTCACGCAGAAGGGCATTCGGACCAACTGTACACTGGTATTCTCGGTGGGACAGGCTTTGTTGGCTGCCAAGGCAGGAGCTACGTATGTATCTCCCTTTGTGGGCAGGCTCGATGATATTTGCGAAGATGGTATAGCGTTAGTGGCTCGTATTGTAGAAATGTATCGCACGTATGGATATACCACTCAGGTGTTGGCAGCTTCCATCCGTCATACGGCACACATCGTGCAGTGCATAGAGGCAGGTGCAGATGTAGCCACCTGTCCGCTGGCTGCCATCAAGGGCTTGTTGAATCATCCTCTGACCGATGCCGGTCTGCAGAAATTTCTGGCAGATTACGAGCGGGTAAATGGATAATAGACAAAGGCAACTCCTGGCTTGAAAAGATTTTTTTTTTAGGCCGGGAGTAATAGTTTTTTGCAGTTCGGTTGTATTATATAAAAGGCTGTTGGTAAGAATGAGGTAAACAGCCTCTACGACTATGAAAGCAAAAATTGTAAAATAAATAAGTATGAAGCATTGGAAATACTTTGTGGGAGTTCCGTTTTTTACCGTGTTCTTTTCCTGCACTTCAACCCCCAACCAGCAGCCGGTGGATTATGCTGCTGAAGTTAACCCCTTTATTGGTACAGATTTTACAGGCAATACCTATCCGGGCGCACAGGCGCCTTTTGGTATGGTGCAACTCAGCCCGGACAATGGCCTGCCCGGGTGGGATCGGATTTCCGGCTATTTTTATCCAGACAGTACCATTGCCGGATTCAGCCATACACATCTCTCCGGTACAGGAGCAGGTGATTTGTATGATATTTCCTTTATGCCGGTAACATTGCCCTATAAAGAGGCACCTGCTCCGTTGGGTATCCACTCTCTCTTTTCACATGCTGATGAAGAAGCTTCGGCCGGATATTATAAAGTGTTGCTGAAAGATTATGGCATCCGGGTGGAGCTGACAGCTACCGAGCGGTGCGGCATCCAGCGGTATACTTTTCCCGAGGCTCAGGCTGCTGTTTTCCTGAATCTGCGCAAGGCTATGAACTGGGATGCCACCTTGGATTCGCACATCGAGCAGGTGGATTCCGTTACCGTGCGTGGTTACCGCTTCTCTAACGGCTGGGCACGTAATCAGAAAATCTATTTCTGCTCTCGCTTTTCGCGACCGTTTCATCAAATGTCGGTCGATTCGGCTGAGGTGGTGCAAGACGGCAAACGGATAGGAACGTCGGTTATTGCCCGCTTTGACTTTAAAACGCAGCCAGAAGAACAGATTACCGTGAGCACGGCTATCTCTGGAGTGAGCATGGACGGAGCGGCACGCAATCTGGTGGCTGAAGTGCCTGATGATCATTTTGATTATTACCGCGAACAGGTGCGCAAACAGTGGAACGAAGAATTGGGACGCATTGAGATTACCACCGATGATAAGGATGAACGGGCTAAATTCTATACAGCTCTCTATCATAGCATGATAGCGCCTACCATCTACAGCGATGTAGACGGACGTTATAAGGGTCCCGACGGGCAGACTCATCTTGCAGAGGGTTGGGTGAATTACGGCACTTTCTCCTTGTGGGATACGTTCCGGGCTGCCCATCCGCTTTATACCATTCTCGATACTAAGCGCACGGCTGATATGGTAAACTCCTTGCTGGCTTTCTATGAGCAGAACGGCCGTTTGCCGGTGTGGAATTTCCAGGGCAGCGAAACGGACATGATGATAGGTTATCATGCCGTACCTGTCATTGTAGATGCTTATCTGAAAGGAATTGAAGGATTCGATGCGCGCAAGGCCCTGGATGCTTGTGTGGCCACTGCCAATCTGGATGAATACCGTGGTATCGGTCTTTATAAGAAATATGGCTATGTACCGTATGATGTAAAGGATAGCTATAATTCAGAGAACTGGTCTCTTTCCCGTACGTTAGAGTATGCTTTCGATGATTATTGCATAGCCCGTATGGCCGAAAAAATGGGCGACCAGAAAATTGCTCAGGAATTTTTTCAGCGTGCCAGTCAGTATAGCAATGTCTATAATCCAGGCTCTTCGTTTATGCAGCCCCGCGATGGCAAAGGCAAGTTCCTTTCACCCTTCTCGCCCGATGACTATACAGAACATATCTGCGAGAGCAACGGTTGGCAATACATGTGGTCGGTGCAGCACGATGTAGACGGATTGATTCATCTGGTGGGCGGGCAGGAACGTTTTGCCCAAAAACTGGACAGTATGTTTACGTACGTACCGGCCGGCAAGGAAGACCTCCCTATCTTCAGTACGGGTATGATAGGCCAGTATGCACATGGCAATGAGCCTAGCCATCACGTGATTTATCTGTACAATGCGGTGAATCAACCCTGGAAGACTCAGCAGTATGCCGCTCAGGTGATGCACGAACTCTACCTGAACACACCGGCCGGTCTTTGTGGCAATGAAGACTGTGGCCAGATGTCGGCCTGGTATGTGTTCAGTGCTATGGGATTCTACCCGGTCAATCCCGTCAGCGGACGTTATGAGATAGGTACTCCGCTATATCCGGAAATGAAATTACACCTGCCGCAGGGCAAGACGTTTACGGTGCAGGCCAAGCATGTAAGCCGAGAGAATTGTTACATTCAGTCGGTGACATTCAATGGAGAACCCTATACCAAGAGCTACCTCACTCATGAGGATATACTGGCCGGTGGTGTGCTGCAGTTCGAAATGGGCAGCCAGCCTGGCAAGGTGTGGTACACCAATGCTCAGGCAGATAAATAATAGAACCAATTATATCTTTTAATTCTAATAATATGTTTATGATGAAGAAACTTTTAGTTTTTATAGGTTTGCTTGCCGCATTACAAGTGCTGCAGGCCAAAGACTATACCCGTTATGTCAGTCCGTTGGTAGGAACGCTTTCGTCCTTCGAACTATCTACCGGTAATACTTATCCGGCTATAGCTCGTCCGTGGGGCATGAACTTCTGGACACCGCAGACTGGAAAGATGGGCGATGGATGGCAGTATGTATATACAGCTCATAAGATTCGCGGATTCAAACAGACTCACCAACCCAGTCCGTGGATTAATGACTACGGACAGTTCTCTATCATGCCGATAGTAGGTACACCCGAGTTTGATGAAGAAAAGCGTGCCAGTTGGTTCTCGCACAAAGGCGAAGTAGCTCTGCCGCATTATTATAAGGTATATTTGGCTGAATACGATGTGCTTACCGAGTTTACACCTACTGAGCGTGCGGTGATGTTCCGTTTCACCTTTCCCGAAAACGAACATTCTTATGTAGTGGTGGATGCTTTCGATAAGGGTTCATACGTGAAGATTGAGCCGGAGAAAAAACGTATCGTAGGATATACTACCCGCAACAGCGGCGGTGTACCTGCTAATTTCAAGAATTATTTCGTAGTGGAATTCGACAAGCCTTTTACGTATCAGGCTGCCGTAAACGACGGCACCTTGCAAGAGGGCAAATGCGAACAGCAGGCCAATCATGCCGGTGCCATCATTGGTTTTCAAACTGTAAAGGGCGAAGTGGTTCATGCGCGTGTAGCTTCTTCTTTTATCAGCGCAGAGCAGGCCGAACGTAATCTGGGCGAATTAGGTGACCAAAGTTTTGACCAATTGGTACAGAATGGACGTAAGGCTTGGAATGATGTGTTGGGTAAGATTGAAGTAGAAGGTGGAAGCCAGGAACAGTTCCGTACGTTCTACTCTTGTCTGTATCGTTCACTGTTGTTCCCGCGTGCCTTCTATGAATACGATGAGGCTGGTAAGCCTGTACACTATAGTCCTTACAACGGTGAAGTATTGCCGGGATATATGTATACCGATACCGGTTTTTGGGATACGTTCCGTTGTCTGTTCCCCTTCCTGAACCTTATGTATCCTTCTGTAAATTTACAGATTCAGGAAGGACTCATCAATACGTATAAGGAAAGTGGATTCTTCCCGGAATGGGCCAGTCCCGGACACCGTGGATGCATGGTGGGCAACAATTCTGCTTCGGTATTGGTGGATGCTTACCTGAAAGGGGTACAAGTGAAAGAGGTGGAAACCTTGTATGAAGGTTTGTTGCACGGCACGGAAAATGTGCATCCGGAAGTATCTTCTACCGGTCGCCTGGGACATGAATATTATAATAAGTTGGGCTATGTACCCTATGATGTGAAAATCAATGAAAACACGGCCCGTACCTTAGAATATGCTTATAATGACTGGTGTATCTATCAGTTGGCTAAAGAACTGAAACGTCCTAAAAAAGAACTGAAACTCTTTGCCAAGCGTGCCATGAATTATCAGAATGTCTTTGATAAGGAAAGCAAACTGATGCGTGGCCGCAATGAGAACGGTGAATTCCAGGCACCCTTTTCACCGCTGAAATGGGGCGATGCCTTTACCGAAGGCAACAGCTGGCATTATTCTTGGTCGGTATTCCACGATCCTCAGGGATTGATTAACCTGATGGGAGGCAAAGAATGTTTTGTACAGATGCTCGATTCTGTATTTACTGTACCGCCCTTGTTTGATGACAGTTATTATGGACAGGTAATTCATGAAATCCGTGAGATGACCGTGATGAACATGGGTAACTATGCGCATGGCAATCAGCCTATTCAGCACATGATTTATCTGTATGATTATGCCGGACAGCCCTGGAAGGCTCAGTATTGGTTGCGTCAGGTAATGAACCGTATGTATACAGCCGGCCCCGACGGTTATTGTGGCGATGAAGACAATGGTCAGACATCTGCCTGGTATGTGTTCTCGGCTTTAGGCTTCTATCCTGTATGCCCGGGTACCGATGAATATGTACTGGGTGCTCCCTTGTTCAAGAAAGCTACCCTGCATCTGGAAAACGGACAGAACGTGGTAATCGATGCTCCGGCCAACAGTGCCAAGAATCTCTACATTGAGTCTCTGCAATGGAACGGTGCCGACTATACAAAAAATTATCTGAAGCATGCTGATTTGCTGAAAGGCGGTACGCTGAAATTCGAGATGGGTAGTGAACCGAACACCCATAGAGGTGTACTTCCTGAAGATATGCCGTATTCCTTCTCTAATGAGAAGAACTGAGCAGTCAGCTTCTAATCAGATAACAAGAATACCTCTATATGCAAATGAGGGGGTGAAGTTCAACTTCACCCCCTCATTTTTGCTATAAGTTTATGTATAAACCATGTTTTTTTACCTCATATCTCAGCTTCTTACTTTGTGAACAGCAGTTCGCGGTATTTCGGCAAGGGCCAGATTTCGTCATCGATTTCCATTTCCAGGTGGTCGATATGGTCGCGGATGCTTTCCAGGTACGGACGTACCAACTCTTCATAAGCGAAAGCCTTGTCACGATAGTTCTCCTTGTGATTAGCCACCTTGCGAGCTTCAGTCATTTCGCGCACTTGCATTTTGATGGCAGTAACTCGCTTGGAAATTTCGCGAATCAGCTCCTTGCGGTCGGCACTGAGTTCTTCATACTCTTCGGTAGAGAAAGTTTCACGCAATCCACGAAGATTCTCCAGCAGTCTGTTTTGGTAGGTTACGGCTGTAGGCACAATGTGGTTGATGGCCAAATCACCCAAAACGCGGCTTTCAATCTGTACCTTCATGGTATATTTCTCCAACTCTACTTCCAGGCGGCAAGCCAATTCGGTTTCGTTGAAAATGCGTTCTCCTATTAAGACTGCTCTCGACTGATTATCCATATAGTGCATCAAGGCTTCGGGCACGTGGCAGATGTTGGTCAGTCCCCGTCGGGCAGCTTCATTTCTCCATTCTTCTGAATAGCCATCGCCTTCAAAGCGGATAGGTTCTGATGCCAGAATTGTTTCCTTCAATACACGGAAGATAGCTTCATCTTTTCCTATGCCCTCTTCCATCAGTTTATCGATAGAAGCTTTGAATTCATTCAGTTGGTTGGCCATGGATGCATTGATAGCTATCATGGCGGCTGCACAGTTGGCCGATGAACCTGCTGCACGGAATTCAAATCGGTTGCCGGTAAAGGCAAAAGGAGAAGTGCGGTTGCGGTCGGTTGTATCCAGCAGAATTTCCGGAATTCTGCCGATGCCCAATTTCAGGGTAGTCTTTTCTTCAGCGGTCATCTGGCTGCTGTTTACCTGGCGGGTAAATTCATCCAGAATGCCAGAGAGCTGTTTGCCCAGGAAGATAGAAAGGATGGCGGGCGGTGCCTCGGCAGCCCCCAGTCGGTAACTGTTTCCTGCGCTGCTGATAGAGGCACGGAGTAAATTCTGATTTTTATACACCATCATCAATACATTGACCAGGAATGTGAGGAACAGCATGTTTCCTTTGGGGTTTTTACCAGGAGCAAAGAGGTTGATACCGGTATCCGTACACAAAGACCAATTGTTATGCTTGCCCGAACCGTTTACACCGCTATAGGGCTTTTCGTGCAGTAATACAGCGAATTGATGCTTGCGTGCTATACGCTTCATCAAATCCATAACCAATTGGTTGTGGTCATTGGCCAGGTTGCAGTTTTCAAAGATGGGTGCCAATTCAAATTGGTTGGGTGCCACCTCATTGTGGCGGGTCTTTACCGGAATTCCCAGTTTATGGCATTCTATTTCCAGTTCTTTCATGAAAGCCGTAACCCGGGGTGGGATAGAGCCAAAGTAGTGGTCTTCCAACTGTTGGTCTTTGGCAGAGGAGTGTCCCATCAGCGTACGTCCGGTCAGGCAAAGATCCGGTCGTGCATTATAGAGAGCCAGGTCTACCAGAAAATATTCCTGCTCCCATCCCAAGTTGGTATACACCCGGCTGATATTCCGATCGAATAGCTGACATACTTCCGTAGCTGCTTTGTCTACGGCTGCCAGTGCCTTCAGCAAAGGAGTCTTGTAGTCGAGGGCTTCACCTGTGTATGAGATGAAGATAGTAGGAATACATAAGGTGGTATCTACTACAAAAGCCGGCGATGATACATCCCAAGCTGTATATCCTCTTGCCTCAAAGGTATTGCGGATACCTCCGTTCGGGAAGGAAGAAGCGTCCGGTTCCTGCTGGATAAGGAGCTTGCCAGAGAAACGCTCAATCACTTCCGAGTCTTCTCCAAATTCTATAAAGCCATCATGCTTTTCGGCTGTACCGTCAGTAAGCGGTTGGAACCAGTGAGTATAGTGGGTGACGTTGAGTGATTTTGCCCAACTCTTCATGCCATTGGCTATGAGGTCGGCCATTTCGCGGTTGATGGGAGTGCCTTTCTCTATGGCGTTTACCACAGCTTTGTAGGCTTCTTTAGGCAGGTATTCCTGCATTTTCTTTCGGTCGAACACATGGCTGCCATAATAGTCGGACAGCTTGTTGGAGGGAGTGGTGACTTCCAGCGGACGTCGGTTTGCCAACTCCTGCAAAGCAAAAAATCTCATTTTTGACATACTTTGTCTCTCTTTTGTTGATTGTTGGGCACAAAAGTACACGTTTTTTTCTATATTTGCTTCCATTTTTTAGAGTTTTATGATTGCTGAATGGTGAATTTAAGGCGTTTGCTCCAGTTCTGTTTTGCCTGTGTGTGTCTCTGTATATGCTTGCCGCAGGTCTTTGCCCGTAATTCTGTCAATCCTTATGGAAAGAGTGGAGGTGCGGCGGATTCCATTATGGAGAAAGTTATTTTTTTTGCTCCTTTTTATGCAAGTATCGTTGATGATTATCGGGCAGAACTCTACATAAAGGGCAGAGTTAATATCAAGAAGAAGAATCATATCATTCGTTTTTTGCCTACCATGTTTCGCTTGCGTAAAGGGGTTAGGGAATATCTTATAGAGACTTATAGTGATTTGCATTTTACGGCTCCAGATATCTACGACCAAAAGGTAAAGGCCAGTGTAGGT
Source organism: uncultured Bacteroides sp. (assembly GCA_937890825.1). Classification (GTDB taxonomy): domain Bacteria; phylum Bacteroidota; class Bacteroidia; order Bacteroidales; family Bacteroidaceae; genus Bacteroides. The sequence goes on from CALADS010000094.1 coordinate 34,566, forward strand.
ACTGCATCCGAGTTTTGGGAAGCTGATGGGCGTTTGCTGGAATATTTTCATGTAAATATCTATGCTGAAACATTGCTGTATGATAAACTGATTTCCCCTTTGTCGCCGAATGCCCGAAAGTATTATACTTATTATATCGATTCAATCAGTGGAGAGTCTCATAACCGACAGTTTAAAATTCGCTTTTTACCCAAGAGCAAGAGTTTTCAGCTGGTAGGAGGCTATATGGTGGTCAGCGAGCATGTGTGGAGTATTCGTGAAATTCGCTTTGCCGGTCGCTCCGAGATGTTTCGTTTTGATAATTGCTTGAAAATGGGCGAAGTGGGTAATCCGGATGAGTTTTTGCCTACCCATTATCGGGTTGGCGGTACCTTCCGTTTTTTAGGAAATATTATAGAAGGCGATTATGTAGCCTCTCTTCACTATAAAGACATCAAGCAGAAAGCACCTCATGTGCAGCCTCGTAAAACGTCTAAATCCAAGTACGATTTAAGCGAGTCGTATACATTGCGCACCGATACCAATGCTTATCAGCGGGATACAGCTTTTTTCAATGCCTTGCGCCCGCTGCCTCTGACGCATCATGAACAGGCGCTCTATACCGATTATTTCATGCGCAAGGATACGCTGGGAGTGAAGAAACGACCGAACAAGACTTTGGAGTTTTGGGGAGAAATCGGAGATGCTCTGATCAGCCGTTATACAGTAGATTTAGATAAATTGGGCAGCGTGCGCTGTTCGCCGCTGATTAATCCTTTCTTGTTGAGTTATAGTGGAACCAACGGTATCTCTTATAGACAGGAGTTTAAGTATAATCGACTCTTCGAGGGTGACCGCCTGCTGCGTATCGTACCCCGTATAGGTTATAACTTCAAGCAAAAGGAATTTTACTGGAGGGTGCGCAGTGATTTTAACTATTGGCCCGAAAAGCGTAGTGCGCTTCATGTGGAATTTGGTAACGGTAACCGGATTTATAGCAGTGAAATGCTGGACGACTTGAAAGCGATTCCTGACAGCATCTTTGATTTCGACCAGATACATTTGGATTATTTCAAGGATTTATATGGTAAGATACGTCATAGTTGGGAGATTGTGAACGGCCTGACACTGGAAGTGGGGCTTTCTATGCATCACCGTACTGAGGCCAAACGTTCAAAGTTCGTATTGCTGTATCCCGATGCACCTCCTGTAACCCGCGCTTCTACAGACATCCCTACAGACATCCCTTCGCTGTTGCCCGATTTGGATGCCGATTTTATGAATCGATTCCGGCATTCCTATAATAGTTTCGCTCCGGGCGTGCGGCTCACTTGGACACCGGGACAATATTATTATATGGATGGTAACCGTAAGATAAATCTGCATTCCAAATATCCCACCTTCTCTTTTGATTGGGAACGGGGAATCAAAGGGATATTCCGCAATTCGGGCCGTTACGAACGGTTCGAATTTGATGTGCAGTATAATCTGCCCCTGGGATTTATGAATGATTTGTATCTGCGATTCGGGTGGGGGGCATTTACGCAGCAAGACGAGTTGTATTTCGTAGACTTCTCCAATTTGAGGCGGTCTAATTTGCCGACGGGCTGGAATGACGACATCGGCGGAGTATTTCAGCTACTGGACGGACGCTGGTATAACTCCTCACGAAAATATGTGCGTGGAAATGTAGTGTACGAAGCCCCCTTTCTGCTATTGCCGCATTTAAGGAGGTACACTCAGTATGTAATCAATGAACGCTTGTATCTCAATACTTTGTTTGTACCCCATTTGAAGCCTTATATAGAAGTAGGGTATGGCATTGGCACACACGTGTTTGATTTTGGTGTCTTTACCAGTTTTGCCAACTGGAAATACCAGGAAGTCGGGGTGAAATTCACTTTTGAATTATTCAATCGATAAACCACGAAAACAGAACGAACTGTTTTCTGAATAAGAATCTAGCAGCTTCTTGTCTTATGCTAACAGCCGATTTAAATGCAGATAGCTGCATGGACGTTTGCAGCTATCTGCATGGCAACTTGCAGACAGGTACATTTAATTCATTGAATAAGTAGGGATTTTGCAAAGGTTTTTTGGCAGTTCGGAAAAAACATTCTATCTTTGCGCCCGATTATAGAGTCCATATAAAGTCTCACTTAATTAAAGAGTTAAACAAATTATTTATTAATGGAAAATTTAAAGAATGTTGCTCCCCTGGAAGACTTCAACTGGGAAGCTTATGAAAACGGTGAAACCGTATCAAATGTAAGTCATGAAGACTTGGAAAAGGCGTATGACAATACGCTGAACAAGGTTAACGACCGTGAGGTAGTTGACGGTACCGTAATCGCAATGAACAAGCGTGAAGTAGTTGTGAACATCGGTTACAAATCAGACGGTATCATTCCGATGAATGAATTCCGTTACAATCCTGACTTGAAGGTAGGTGATACTGTAGAAGTATACATCGAAAATCAGGAAGACAAGAAGGGACAACTCGTTCTTTCTCACCGCAAAGCTCGCGCTACTCGTTCTTGGGATCGCGTAAATGCAGCTTTGGAAAATGAAGAAATCATCAAGGGTTACATCAAGTGCCGCACGAAGGGTGGTATGATTGTTGACGTATTCGGTATCGAAGCATTCTTGCCGGGTTCTCAAATCGACGTTAAGCCTATCCGTGACTACGATGTATTCGTTGGTAAGACAATGGAATTCAAAGTGGTTAAGATTAACCAGGAATTCAAGAACGTTGTGGTATCTCACAAGGCTCTTATTGAGGCTGAATTGGAACAACAGAAGAAGGAAATCATCGGTAAACTCGAAAAAGGTCAAGTACTTGAGGGTACCGTTAAGAATATCACTTCCTATGGTGTATTTATCGACTTGGGTGGCGTAGACGGTTTGATTCACATCACAGACCTGTCTTGGGGCCGCGTAAGCGATCCGAAGGAAGTTGTAGAATTGGATCAGAAGCTGAACGTGGTTATTCTCGACTTCGACGACGAGAAGAAGCGTATCGCTTTGGGTCTGAAGCAACTCACTCCGCATCCTTGGGATGCACTGGATCCTAACTTGAAGGTTGGTGACCACGTGAAGGGTAAAGTAGTCGTTATGGCTGACTACGGTGCATTCATCGAAATTGCTCCGGGTGTAGAAGGCTTGATTCACGTATCAGAAATGTCTTGGAGCCAGCACCTGCGCTCAGCTCAGGACTTCATGAAGGTAGGTGATGAAGTAGAAGCTGTAGTATTGACACTGGATCGTGAAGAACGCAAGATGTCTTTGGGTATCAAGCAGCTGAAGGAAGATCCGTGGGAAACTATCGAACAGAAGTATCCTGTAGGCAGCAAGCACACTGCTAAGGTTCGTAACTTCACTAACTTCGGTGTATTCGTAGAAATCGAAGAAGGTGTAGACGGTCTGATCCACATCTCTGACCTGTCTTGGACTAAGAAAGTGAAACATCCTTCTGAATTCACTCAGATTGGTGCAGACATCGACGTTCAGGTATTGGAAATCGACAAGGAAAACCGTCGCTTGAGCCTGGGTCACAAGCAGCTCGAAGAAAATCCTTGGGATGTATTCGAAACTGTATTCACTGTAGGTTCAGTACACGAAGGTACTATCATCGAAATGCTGGATAAGGGTGCTGTTGTAGCTCTTCCTTATGGCGTAGAAGGTTTCGCTACTCCGAAACACCTCGTTAAGGAAGATGGTTCACAAGCTCAGCCGGACGAAAAACTGGAATTCAAGGTAATCGAATTCAATAAGGATGCTAAGCGTATCATCTTGTCTCACAGCCGTATTTTCGAAGATGCTGCTAAAGCAGAAGAAAGAGCAGAAAAGAAGGCTGCCAAGAAGAACAACAGCAAGCGTGAAGAAGCTGCTCCGATGATTCAGAATCAGGCTGCTTCTACTACACTGGGTGATATCGATGCATTGGCTGCTTTGAAAGAACAGCTGGAAGCTGGTAACAATAAGTAATTTTACTTAGCTGTATATCTATAAATGAAAGGGCATCTGCAAGGGCAGGTGCCCTTTTTGTCTGTAAAAAAACTGTAATCACTTCTTTTAACTCGACTTTTTTTTGTTTCTTTGTACGGTAATGGAGAAATTTGAGTTACATATTTTAGGATGTGGGTCAGCTTTGCCTACGACTCGCCATTTCCCTACGTCGCAGGTGCTGAACGTGCGCGACAAACTCTTTATGATAGATTGTGGCGAAGGGGCACAATTGCAGTTCCGGAAATCTCGTCTCAGGTTTTCCCGCTTAAACCACATTTTCATTTCCCATTTGCACGGAGACCATTGTTTTGGCTTGTTTGGCTTGATTTCTACGCTTAATCTCTTGGGTAGAACTGCTGCACTTCATATCTATTCTCCGGTAGGATTGGAGGAATTGCTGAATCCTATGTTGTCGTTTTTTAATCGGGAGATGACCTACAAGCTATGCTTTCATGAATTCGATACGAAGCAGTCTGCCGTAATTTATGAAGACCGTTCACTGACGGTTACTACGCTGCCTTTGCAGCACCGGTTGCCCTGTTGCGGATTCTTGTTTGCAGAGAAGCCTACCCCTAATCATATCATCCGTGAAATGATCGATTTTTATCAAGTACCGTTGTATGAATTGAACCGTATCAAGAATGGTGCTGATTATGTAACTCCCGACGGCCGGCAGATTCCGAATGCAGTGCTTACACGCCCGTCGCTTCCTCCTCGTAGGTATGCTTACTGCTCCGATACCATCTATCAGCCTTCTTTGGCCGCGACACTTGCTGGTGTAGATCTTCTCTTTCATGAGGCAACCTTTGCTTCATCAGAGGAAGTGCGTGCCCGTGAAACATTTCATACCACCGCGGCTCAGGCAGCCCAATTGGCCAAAACTGCGGCAGTCAAGCGTTTGCTTATAGGGCATTATTCAGCCCGGTATGAAGATGAAACCGTTCTTCTGCAGGAAGCATCCGCCATTTTTCCGAACACTATCTTGTGCAGCGAAAATTTGTGCGTTCCCATCGAATATGAATCATCTAAAGAGTAGTGAAGCAAGTAGAAAGCATGATGAATATTTCTTATAATGAACGTGAGGTGTTGGCTCTTTTGCAGGATGAGAGAACGCAAAAACGAGGTTTTGAACTGATTGTATCACAATATAGTGAACAGCTTTATTGGCAAATACGTAGAATGGTGTTTTGTCATGAAGATGCCAATGATTTACTGCAGAACACCTTTATCAAGGCATGGACAAATATTGATTATTTCAGGGCAGAAGCCAAACTGTCTACCTGGCTCTATCGTATAGCCTTGAATGAATGCCTCACTTTTCTTCAGAAACAGCGTGCTGCCACCCTGATTTCTATTGACGATACAGATGCCGCCATGCTGGATAAGCTGGAAAGCGATCCTTATTTTGCGGGAGATAAAATTCAGATGCTTTTGCAGAAGGCTTTGCTTACTTTACCTGAAAAACAGCGCATGGTGTTTAACTTGAAATACTATCAAGAAATGAAGTATGAAGAGATGTCAGAAATATTTGGTACGTCTGTAGGGGCTTTGAAAGCTTCCTATCATCATGCAGTGAAGAAAATCCAGCATTTTTTGGAAGAGGCTGATTAAACCATATCAAATGATTCGTGTCTAATGAATACAGAAAGGAGAATGCTTATGAAAGAAGAAGATGCTATTTTAAGAAAAGTGGGAGTGGAGAACCCGTTTCAGGTTCCTGAAGGCTATTTCGACCGGCTTACTTCAGAAGTGATGAGTAATCTTCCGGAAAAGGAAACCTCTGTTTTTGTATCTAAAGAGCCTACGTTATGGGAAAAGGTAAAGCCCTGGACGTATATGGCTGCTATGTTTGCGGGGGCAGCTTTGATTATTCGTATAGCTTCCTCTAACCCCGCTTCCGATAGCGGCGATATAGCTTCTGATGAAATGGAAATAGAATATATTAGTGCCGTCGTAGATAATTCTATGCTGGATGATTATGCGCTTTATGTCTATTTGTCGGATGTAGATGTAGAGTGAAATGAATAGTTATAAAAAAAAACTGGAAAGAATGAAGAAACTGATTTTATTGGTTCTGTTGTCTGTATTGCTCCCTACAGTTTGGGCGGCAGACGGATGTAATCAGCACCGTTTAACTAGAGAAGAATTTCAAGCGAAGCAAAAAGCTTATATCATAGAAAAGGCTGGGTTGACGTCTGATGAAGCAGCCCGATTTTTTCCAGTCTACTTTGAGTTGCAAGACCGTAAAAAGATATTGCAAGATGAAGCTTGGCATCTGATGCGCGAAGGTAATGAAAAGGGAGTGACCGAGGCTAAGTACGAGGAAATATTGGAAGCGGTTTTTGACGCTCGTTTATCGATCGACGGATTGGACAAAACCTATTTTGATAAATTCAAGAAGATTCTTTCCTGTCGGAAAATTTTTTTAGTGCAGAAGGCTGAAATGAGATTTCATCGCGAATTATTGCGTGAAATGCGTGGGAAAGGCAAAAAATAAAATTTTATTCTGTGATTTCTATGGGCTGGACGTATTGTCCAGCCTTTTGTTTTACTAGCATGGGATGAAAAAAATAACTCCATGGATTGTTGAACGTGATTCCATGGATTCAGAATCTGCAGGTTTACAGTATTTTAGCTGCAGGTTAATTGTTTTGGGGCTGTAGGTTAATTATCCTTCAGCTGTAGCTTTGTCTTTTTCCTCTTTTTTTCTTTTACCAGGATAAATGCGGATCAACTGCATGGTAGGGGAGAATTTAGTGGGTATGTCTTGCCGGGGGGGATAAACCAAGAGACTTCCTTTCGTTTTTGAAAACGAGCAGGAAGTCTCTTATCTAACCAATTAATTGCTTTTTAGAATGTCGTTGCTTGCCAAAGAAGTGCAAGCTGATTTTATTTGATAAAGTGTGAATGAGTTGCCGGTTTATTTATAGAAGCAGAAATGGGTAGTTTCTCTTTTTTGATAGAGAATCTTTTCTTTGAATTGTATATATGATACGGTTGCTTTAAGTATAATATGGTAAGGCCAGGGTGCCATTCTGCATAGCACACGATAGGATACCAACTGAATTTTCTGTCAGCTGTATCAGAAATAATAGTTGGAGCAAGTGTTTCCTTTGGAAACAGAAAACTAGTACGCGCCATAGAATAATTACTTAAGAGTCACCTTAAAAATAAAGCAACAGGTTTGCTAATCATTCCTGCAAGACGGGACGCAGTACTAAAAATAAATAAGTTAAGAGAAAAGAGCCGTCCCACTACTTTCAGTCATACCCTCGAAAAAAGAGAACTGCCGAATTGCCTAGGTAGTGTAATTTCTCTGCAGCGTGTTGCTGCTTTGCGTTACAAAGATAAGATTTATTTATTGCAATATTTTTTTTAAGTTATTAAAAAAAGTAAAGAGACTGGTTTCATTTTCTGCGTGCCGGGCTGGCCTTTGGCTCGTTTCTGGCCATGGAGTCATGTCTGGCCTTTAAGATGGCACAGGCACCCTTCTATGCGGAATGCTAGTGTAGATTCATCCAAGGGAACGTCCTCAGTGGCCTGTTGCAATGATAGACAATAGTCTCTGACAGTTTCAATGTTCATGTTCATTTTTGTTTATGCGTTCGTTTCAAGAAATCGGTAGGACTTTCACCGAACTGTTCTTTATAGCATTTAGTGAAATAGGAAGGTGAGGAGAATCCCACTTCATACGCTATTTCGGCTATCGATAAATCCGAAGAAGCCAGCAGCGAAGCTGCTTTTTTCAGTCTCATTTGTCGCAGCAGTTCGTTAGGAGAATAGTTAGTCAGCGATTTTAGTTTGCGGTACAGTTGTACGCGGCTCATGCCCATATCTCTTCCTAGGTCTTCCACGTTCAGTTCTGAATCCTTCATTTGTTCTTCGACCAGCATTTTGAATCGCGTCAGGAAGTCCTTGTCCAGTGCATTGGCAGCCACCTTTTCCAAAGGTTGTTCTTCACTGAAAAATTTTCTTAGTAGTTTGCGGTTCGTAATGAGATTACGTACACGAGCCGCCAGTAGTTGAGAATTGAAAGGTTTTGAAATATACGAGTCAGCTCCTCCGTCGTATCCTTCTATGCGTTGTTCATCCAAAGCACAAGCCGTAAGTAAGATTATTGGTATGTGGCTGGTTTGCATTTCACTTTTCAGTCTTCTGCAACATTCAGTTCCGTCCATTTCAGGCATCATGATATCACTGATAATTACGTCGGGCACGTATTTCATGGCCATTTTTAATCCGTTTACTCCGTTGTCAGCCTGTAGCACCCTGTAATCTTTCGATAAGAACGATTTGATGTACGTTCGTATGTCTGCGTTGTCATCTATAATCAGTACCGTGGCTGCATCTGCATCCATAGGTTCTTCCGGCAGGTTGTCTAGTTCAGCATCTATGAGTTCTGTTGATACTTCCTCGTTTTCTTCCTCCAAAGGCAGTTCTATGGGGGTGGCATTCATGTTGGGCAAAGTGTTTTGTGGCAGGTTAACTACGAAGTAAGTACCTTTATTGTCACTGTGAGCATTAATATTTCCCCCATGCATTTCTACGAAAGCGCGTACCAGTGCCAGTCCTATCCCCGTTCCTGCTTGATGTCCATTAATTTGGTAGAATCGTTCAAAAATAGCTTCTGTATCAGTTTCTGGTATACGGCTCCCAGAATTAAATACCTTTAGTGTGTATTGGTTATTATCAGCAGTGAGATTGATAGCAATTTCTCCATTTTCGGGTGTATACTTGATGGCATTAGAGAGCAGATTGAAATAGATGCACTCCATTTTTTCCTCATCAGCTATCAGTTGAAAGTCGGTGCCAGGTTCTGCTTCCAGAGAGAATTTGATATGCTTTTTCAGCAAAGCCATTCGGAACGCATCATTCCAGTTCCTGAGGTTATCCAGCAGGTTGATGGAGGACATATGCATTTTCATCCGTCCGTTTTCCACCTTGCGGAAGTCCAGTATTTGATTTATGAGCCGTAGCAGGATATGAACATTCTTTTTTATCAGTTCCAAGAGTTTTCTGGAAGAGTCACTGATGGATTCATCTTTCAGCAGCACTTCGATAGGGTCTGCAATGAGAGTCAATGGCGTTCTGAAATCGTGAGATACGTTTGTAAAGAATACCAGTTTGGCATGAGTGGCCGCTTTCACCTCTTGAGAAAGTCTTTCCAGTTGATCTTTTTGTTCCTCCAACTGATTTTTCTGCTTTTCCAGCTGGTTTTTTTGCTTTTCTAACTTGTCTTTCTGTACCTCCAGTTTCTCTTTCTGTTTGAAGAGCATCCTGTTCAGTTTATTTTTGGTTCGTAGCGACAGATATACGGCTACCAGCAGACCTGCAACCAGCAGCAATACCAGCAGACTTCCATAGAGCACTACTTGCTGGGTGGCATATCGTGTGAGGTATTCATTGATTTTTCCTCCCATCATCTCTATCTTTTTGTCTAAAGCCGTGATGTGCGATGTCTGCATTTTCATGATAGGGGCATTGGTGGCATCTACTATAGAAGTGCTAAGCACGGTTTCTCTGGGGTAGTTGTGCCCCAGTAAAATTTCCATAGCCAGTTGTATCACTTTGTCTCCACCGGTGGGATAGATAAAGGTGGCATCCAGTTTGCCTTCAAGCACATTTTCCAGGCCATAGCCTTCACCGGAGAGTGCATCAATCCCAATGAATTTTATATCTTTTTCCCGGTTGTATTTTCGGGCAGCATCATAGGCCCCGTTTGCCATGCGGTCGTTTTGTGCAAACACCAGATTTACCTCAGGATAACATTGCAGTAGAGAATCCATCTTATGCCGGGCGCTTGCCTGTAGCCAGTCGCCTTCTGTTACTGCCAGCAATTCGATGCTGTTTTCTTCCTTTAGTACCTGTGTAAATCCGCGATGCCGTTCTATGGCCGGTGTAGACCCCTTCAGTCCGGTAATTTCTATCACTTTTCCTTTTCCTTGTAGCAGATTGGCTATATAGGTTCCTACAGCTTTTCCTATTTCCAGGTTATCGGCTCCTATAAATGCGGTATAACGGTCTGAAAGGATTTTTCGGTCCACCATGATAACCGGTATTCCCTTGTTGAAAGCCTCTTCCACCACCGGTGTAATGGGGGATGCTTCGTTGGGGGCTACAATTAGCAGGTCTACTTCTTGGTCTATGAAGTATCTTATATCTTTACATTGCTGTTTGCTGTCATCTTTCGAAGTGAGTATCTCTACCGAGAGTTCTTCGTAAAAGTTTGCCTCTCGTAGAATTTCTTTATTCATCTGATTTCTCCATTCATCGTCACTGCATTGCGATACCCCTATGTGAAATTTCTGTTCCTTTTGTCCGCACGAGATACACATCCCTGCTACTAACAGAAATAAGCTGATAACCGTAACTTTTTTCATTTGCGTATGCTATGTTTAAGAATACTGATGAGCAAAGATAGTTTTTTCTACAAAAAAGCCTACTTAAATCATTAAAAAAAGCTCTTCTTTTCTATCAGGTGGAGTATGGTTCGATAAGCCGGCAGAAAAGTGTGTGAGTATTTATAAAAAAAAGAGAGTGTACCCGCTATTGCGGTTCACTCTCTTTGGTATAAAGATGTTAAAGGGAATATTTTAGCGTACTATTCTGTTTTTCAGGGCAGCAGGCAGTTCAGGCATGGCTCCACTTTGGGTACATACGTAAGCAGAAACCTCTACAGCTAGTTTGTGCGCTTCCGGCACCGACATACCGCTCAGGATAGAAGCGGTAAAGGCAGCCGTGAACGAGTCTCCGGCTCCTACCGTGTCGGCCACGGGTACTTTAGGAGTTTCCTGAAAGGAGACTTCTCCCGGTGTAAATACATAGCTTCCGTTGGTACCGCAAGTCAGAATCAGCATTTTCAGATTATATTTAGCCAGCAGAATCCAGCATTTATCCTGTAGGTCAATGCCCGGATACCCGAAGATACGGCTGATGGTAACCAATTCTTCATCATTGATTTTTAGGATATTGCAGCGTTGCATAGATTCACAAAGCACCTCTTTGGTATAGAAATTCTGTCGAAGATTAATATCGAATATCTTTAGCTGCCCTTCTATATCGGGCATCGTATCCAGAAAGCGGTTGATGGTATTACGGCTCACCACGCTGCGTTGTGCCAGCGAGCCGAAGCATACAGCCCGTGTGCGCAGAGCCAAATTCCGTAGTTCATCCGTAAAGGGGATATTATCCCATGCCACTCCCTCTTTGATTTCGTATTGTGGCACCCCTACAGCATCGAGTGTCACCTGTACCGTTCCTGTAGGATAGGGTACCTGTTCTATTACAGATTTCAGCTTTCTCTGCTGAAATACATCCAGAATTTCCTCTCCGTTGGCATCCTGCCCTACGGCACTTATCACACGGCTGTCAAATCCGAATTGCGATACATGATAAGCAAAATTAGCCGGTGCGCCACCGATTTTCTTTCCTTCGGGCAGGCAATCCCACAATGCTTCGCCCATCCCTACGATAATTTCATTCATTGTATTATGCTTTTTAAGTTAACTCATTATTTTTTCATTTTCAGCAGATAGAACAGCAGATACACCACTCCTACTGTCATCACGGCTACTGCTCCGTTCTGTCCCATTACATCGCTGGCCAGTCCCATGGCAAGGGGGAATACCGTACCTCCAAACAGCCCCATAATCATCAGTCCGCTTACTTCGTTCTTCTTATGCGGCATAGCCAGCAATGCTTGCGAGAAGATGATAGGGAAGATATTCGAGTTGCCGAAGCCAATCAGGGCAATGCAGGTATAAATCATGGTCTGCTCATGGAAGACGAACAGTCCTGCCATCGCCAACAGCATACACACCACACTGAATCCGAAGAATCCGCGTGCAGACATCTTCTGTAGAATAAACGCTCCCAGAAAGCAGCCGGCTGTACGGAAGATGAAATAAAGGCTGGTGGCAAATCCTGCTTCGTCGAGCGTCATACCCAGGCGTTCCATCAAAATTTTCGGAGCCGTGGTATTGGTGCCCACATCAATACCCACATGACACATGATACCCAGAAAGCACAGCAGAATGAAAGGTTTGCCCAGCAGTGAGAGGCATTCGCCAAAAGTAGACGGACGGCCTTCTTCCTTCTCTTCATGGATAGAAGTGGCTCCCAGCCATAAGATAGCGATGATAGCTATTACCATGTAAATGGGGAAAAGTACTCTCCATTGCAATCCGAAAGAAGGGATAGCCTGCGTAGCGCCCCACATGGCGATGTATGGAGCCAGGAAAGAAGCGATGGCTTTGACAAACTGGCCGAAAGTGAGCGAACTGGCCAGGCGGTCGCCGCTTACAATATTCGACAACAGCGGATTCAGTGAAGTCTGCATCAGCGCATTCCCTATACCCAGCAGAGAGAAAGACACCAGCATCAGCAGATAGCTGTCGCCGAAGATAGGCAGCAGGAGCGATGCAAAGGTCACGATGAGACTCAGCATTACGGTCTTTTTCCGTCCGATGCGATTCATCAGCATACCCGTGGGTACAGAGAAAATCAAGAACCAGAAAAACACCAGCGAAGGGAAGATGTTGGCTTCCGAATCAGAAAGCTGAAGGTCGGCTTTCACATAATTCGAAGCGATGCCTACCAAGTCTACAAAGCCCATGGCAAAGAAGCAAAGCATGATAGGCAGCAGTCTACCCAAAGAAGATTGAGAAGTATGATTGTTATTCATGTTTGTTTATTGATTAAATTATATAGAATACCTATTGAAAACTATTTATTTTACCTGAATAGGATATACCGTAAGCTGATTCACTTTGCATCGTCCTTTATCGGTATATACAGAAATGGAAGTATAAGGATGTTCGGGGAATACCAGATTGGTCATGGCAAACCGTCCTTCTCCGTCGAATGCTTCAAGGCTGCAACGGTCGATGAAGAGACGCAGATGTTGCTTGCTGCCTTCGGCATGAGGGGCCACAGTTACAGCCGGAAAATCCTGGCTGAAGGCAGTCAGCCCACTCTTTGTTCGATCCATGCTGAAGGTTTTAGCCTTCACGTCGTAAGACATTACGGTTTCTTCACCTTGTGCATTGCTGAGTGTAATGTACACCTTTTCTGCATCGCATGCATTCAGTTGCAAGTCTATTTCGCACACTCCCTGATTGGCCGTAGGCAGTTTACGACTCACTTTCTTGCTTCCTGCCGAGAAAGAACCATACTTCATAGGTTTCGCACCGCGCAGGGCTTCTACTTCAGGGGCAGGAGTCACCGCTACATAATAATCACCGTCTTCTCCGCGGAACAATTCCAAATCGCGCGGCAACGAGTTGGCACTGCGGTATTGTTGGGTTGGTACATTGTTGGCATACTGCCAGTTGCTCATCCAGGCTATGATGGTATGGCGGTTTTCCGGTGCATTGCTCCAGGATACCGCAGCATAATGATCCTTACCATAATCCAGCCATTTCGTAACTTCCGGTTTGGAGTCACAGGTGAATTTCTTGCCGTCAAAGTCGCCTACAAAATATTGGGCTGCACTGCCACCGAACGGACCGCCCGGGTTAATGTTGCAGATAAGCACCCATTTGCTTTCATCCGTACCCTTTACCGGCAGTTTCATTAGGTCCGGGCATTCCCATACACCATCTTGAGCGCCATATCCTTTGCCGAATGCACTTTCTTTCGTCCAGTTCTTGAGGTCGTCTGATGAATAAATCCACATTTCCTTGTCCAATGCTGCCGCCAGAATCAGAATCCATTTACCACTTTCTTCATGGTAGAACATATTCGGGTCGCGTGCCTCACGGTCGGCCGTAATGATGGGGTTATGCTTATAAGTCTGGAAGGTGCGTCCGTTATCCGTGCTGTAAGCCAAGCTTTGAATCTGGCTGGCACCGGCCGACGTATAAATAGCAATAATGGCATCCTTGCCGAATCCGGCCACATTTTCCTTATCCACTACGCTGCTGCCGCTGAATACGGTACCCAATCCATTAGGTTCGATAGCCACCGGATGGTGTTCCCAGTTCACCAAATCTTTGGAAGAGGAGTGTCCCCAGTTCATGTTTCCCCACATAGAGCCATACGGATTATACTGATAATACAAGTGATATTCCCCATCCTTATAGAACATACCGTTGGGGTCGTTCATCCAGCCATAGACAGGCGTGTGATGGTACAGCGGGCGAAATATTTCATGATTGTTTGTATCAAACGCATCCGCAAGTTTTACGTTACTCCAGCAGGCATCATCCATGGCATCACGCACGTTGGAACGGCTGTTTCCGGTATGTACATCCATCACAACCGATTCTCCCTGAAAAGGTGTCAAATCAAACGGTACGGTATAGTCTACCTTATTTATAGCCAAACGCACTTGAAAGGTTTTTTCTACCTTATTATTTACTAATACCTTGATGGTGGCTTCCGGAGCCGATTCTTCTACCGGTAACAGCAGATACTTTTGTGGTTGTTCCACCCGAATCAGACTGTGATTGGCACCCAGGTAGTGAATCCTCAGTCCGTCACAGCTTTGGGCATGCATCATACCTACACTGAACACCACAGCTGCCATAGCAATCAATTTCTTTACATTCATAGTACAGTATTTTTTATGATATTAAAAGTAAGTTACATTCCAGTTGTTTCCCATTCTTATATCTGGATTTCTTATAGGGCTTTCTTCTTATAAATAATAAAAAGGTGTTTTATATACATACATAGTTACTATTGGATTTTTAAGTTTACAACATTGGTTTAGTCAATAAACAAGGAATACGTCTGCAAAGTAAGCGATTCTGTTGGAAAACGAATATAACATTTGTAACAAGTACTATAAAAAAATGATACAATGCTGGAAAAGAGAGTGTTAAAAACAAACTCCGTATCAAAAATATCATATTTGGAAACATTTTTTTTATCATAGCTTTCCTTTTTTTCGTTTATTTGCAATGTCAAAAGAAACAAGGAAACATCGGCTTCTCATATATAAAATGCGGGTAAGCTATAATTGAATTGACAATTGTATAATTATAAATCTAAAATCAAATGGAAGACATGAAACGAACTCTTCTAAGTGTACTTCTTTTAATAATGTACACGGTTGTTTGGTCGCAAAGTCTGACAATACAAGGCAATGTGACGGGTAAGAATGACGGTTATCCTGTTATTGGTGCAACCGTAGTTGAAACGAACCAGCCGACTAATGGCACAATTACCGATGTTGATGGTAACTTTAAACTTACAGTAAAGCAAGATGCAGAGATAACAATATCGTATATTGGTTATCAAAGTGTCACAGTAAAAGCACAGCCACAAGTGAATGTAGTATTGGAAGAAGAATCCGAATTACTTCAAGAAGTAGTGGTGACGGGTTATACCGTTCAGCGCAAAGCCGATTTGACCGGAGCCGTTTCCGTGGTCAGTATGGATGATTTGGCCAAACAAAACGAAAACAATCCGATGAAAGCTTTGCAGGGTAGAGTGCCCGGTATGAATATTACAGCAAACGGTAATCCCAGTGGCAATGCCACCATTCGCATTCGTGGTATCGGAACCTTAAATAACAATGACCCGCTTTATATCATTGATGGTGTTCCTACCAAAGCAGGTATGCACGAACTTAACGGTAATGATATTGAGACGATTCAGGTTTTGAAAGATGCAGCTTCGGCCAGTATCTATGGCTCTCGCGCAGCCAACGGGGTTATCATTATTACTACAAAGAAAGGGAAAGAAGGACGTTTGAAGATAGATTTCGATGCCTCGGTAGCTGCTTCTATGTATACCAATAAGATCGATGTACTCAACAGTGAGGAATTCGGTCGCGTGATGTGGCAGGCATATGTAAACGACGGCAACGACCCTAACACCAATGGATTGGGCTATAAATTTAATTGGGGATATGACAATAATGGTTATCCGGTATTGAATGACATTAAGATGTCTAAGTATCTGGACAGTGCAAACACCGTTCCGGCAGCTGATACCGATTGGTTTGATGAAACCACCCGTACAGGTATCATACAGCAATATAATGTAGCTGTAAGCAACGGATCAGAAAAAGGCTCTTCTTTCTTTTCTTTGGGGTATTACAAGAATCTCGGTACCATTAAGGAAAGTGATTTTGAACGCATCTCTGCCCGTATGAATACAGAGTATAATTTGATAGATAAGATACTTACCGTAGGCGAGCATTTTACATTAAACCGTACCAGCGAGGTACAGGCTCTGGGAGGTTTTATAGAAAATGCTTTGCAGTTCAATCCCTCCATTCCTATTTACAACACGAAAGGTGAATTTGCAGGCCCGGTAGGCGGCTATTCAGACCGTGAGAATCCGGTAGCCCGCTTGCAGCGCAATGCAGACAATCGATATACTTACTGGAGAATGTTTGGCGATGCTTATGTGAATCTGAATCCGTTCAAGGGATTCAATATCCGTTCTACTTTTGGTTTGGACTATGCACAGAAACAGCAGCGCATCTTTACTTATCCCATTACAGAGGGCAATATGGCTAATTCTACCAATGCCGTAGAAGCCAAGCAGGAACATTGGACGAAATGGATGTGGAATGCCGTGGCCACCTATAATATGGAAATAGGCAAACACCGTGGCGATGCTATGGTCGGTATGGAGTTGAATCGTGAAGACAGCAATTATTTCTCAGGAAAGAAGGAAGATTATATCATGTTGAATCCCGATTATATGTGGCCCGATGCCGGTACAGGTACAGCTATGGCATTTGGTGGAGGCAGCGGTTATTCATTGGTTTCTTTCTTCGGAAAGTTAAACTATACGTATGATGACAGATACCTTTTCTCTATGACTGTGCGTCGCGACGGTTCCAGCCGTTTTGGTAAGAATAATCGCTACGGTACTTTCCCTTCCTTCTCTTTAGGCTGGAGATTGAACCGTGAGAAATTCATGCAAAACATCACTTGGCTGGATGACCTGAAGGTGAGAGCCTCATGGGGGCAGACTGGTAACCAGGAAATTGACAATACGGCACGCTATACTCTGTATGCCTCTAATTATGGTGTAACCGAATCCGGTGGACAGAGCTACGGAACTTCTTATGATATTGTAGGCAACAACGGTGGAGGCATATTGTCTTCCGGCTTCAAGCGTAATCAGATAGGCAATAACGATATTAAATGGGAAACCACTACCCAGGCAAATATAGGTGTAGACTTCTCCTTGTTTAACCAGACTTTATACGGTTCAGTAGACTGGTTCCATAAGAAGACTACCGACATCTTGGTATTAATGGAAGGTATTGCTGCCATGGGAGAAGGTAGCAGCCAATGGATTAATGCCGGTGAAATGAAGAATATGGGTGTGGAATTGAATCTGGGGTATCGGAATACCACTTCATTTGGCCTGAAGTATGATTTGAATGCCAACATTTCTACTTATCGTAATGAAATTACCAAACTTCCTGCCACTATTGCAGCAAAAGGCACGTTTGGCGGTAATGGTGTGCAGAGTGTCATCGGTCATGCCAATGGCTCACAGGTAGGTTATGTGGCCGACGGTATCTTTAAATCTCAAGCGGAAGTAGATAATCATGCCAAACAGGAAGGAGCTGCTCCGGGACGTATCCGCTGGAGAGATTTGGACGGAAACGGCATTATCAATGAAAAAGACCAGCAATGGATTTTTGACCCTACACCGGCGTTCAGTTACGGATTGAATATCTATTTGGAATATAAGAATTTCGACCTGACCATGTTTTGGCAAGGTGTGCAGGGGGTAGACATTATCAGCGATTTGAAGAAGCAGACCGACCTGTGGAATGGCTTGAATGTGAGCAACCTGAACAAAGGAAGAAGACTGCTCGATGCCTGGACTCCTCAGAACCCCAATTCAGAGATACCGGCAGTAACGTACAACAGTGCTAATCAGGAAACACGCGTTTCCAGTTTCTTTGTAGAGAATGGGTCGTTCCTGAAACTGCGCAATATCCAGTTAGGATATAATGTACCCAAAACATGGGCACAAAAAATAAGAATGGAACGTTTACGTTTCTATCTCAGTGCCCAAAATCTCCTGACCATTAAGAGTAAGGATTTTAGTGGAGTAGATCCGGAAAATCCTAATTTCGATTACCCCATTCCTCTGACAGTTACTCTTGGTGTTAATGTAAGTTTCTAATCATTTCGTTTTAAAATAACAATTATGAACAAGATAATTTCTATGATATGTATCAGCCTGGCTCTTTTCTGTAGCAGTTGTAATGACTTTTTGGAAGACCAGACTCCTCAGGGCACACTGACCAATGAGAATGTGAAAGATCCGGCCTATGTAGACAACCTGGTCATTTCAGCCTATGCTGTATGGATTTCGGCAGAAGATATCAACTCGTCATTCTCTATGTGGAATTACGATGTCCGTTCTGATGATGCTTATAAAGGCGGTAATAACCAGCAAGATGGTGATGTGTTTCATAATCTAGAGGTATCGCAGGGTATCATGACCACCGCCTGGAATATCAGCGATATGTGGCAACGCTTGTACAACTGCATTTCTCGTGTAAACACAGCACTGCAACTATTGGAGTCTGTAGACGAAAATACTTATCCTTTGAAGCAGCAGCGGATAGCAGAAATGCGATTTTTGCGTGCTCACGGACATTTTCTGTTGAAACGTCTGTTTAAATACGTTCCGTTTATTATTGATCCAAATCTGACCGAAGAAGGCTATAACAACCTTTCCAATCGAGCTTATACCAATGATGCCGGCTGGCAGGTGATAGCAGATGATTTCAAGTTTGCCTTTGATAATCTGCCTGCCATACAGAATGAGAAGGGCCGACCCACCCGTTCAGCAGCGGCTGCTTATCTGGCCAAGACTTATCTGTACAAGGCTTATCACCAGGATAACGCCGAATCTCATGAAGTGACTTCCATCAGCAAGGAAGATTTGATGCAAGTGGTGGAATATACCGAAAAGTCTATCTATAGCGCAGGCGGCTATGCACTGGAATCTGATTTTCACAACAACTTCCGTCCGGAACCGCAGTACGAAAATGGAGTGGAATCTTTATGGGCTATGCAATATTCCATGAACGACGGTACCCAAAACGGAAACTGTAATTGGGCCTATGGGTTGATAGTACCTAATATACCGGGTGTAACCGATGGCGGATGCGATTTCTACAAGCCTTCTCAAAATTTGGTGAATGCTTTCCGTACCGATAATAACGGACATCCTTTGTTTGATACATTCAATGCACAAGATGTGGATGTGAAGCAGGATTATACCGACCCGCGTCTGTATCTCACGGTAGGTATGCCGGGAATGCCTTATGAATTCAATAAGAATTATATCATGGACAAGTCTATCACCTGGAGTCGTAGTAACGGACTTTATGGTTATTATGTCACTTTAAAGCATAACGTAGACCCGGATGGTGAATATCTCATTAAGGGAAGTTGGTGGGGCAGTCCGATGAACCGCATTGTATTGCGCTATGCCGATGTATTGCTGATGCGTGCCGAAGCGTTGGCTCAGTTGAATGACGGTCGTTTGGGCGAAGCCATAGATTTGGTGAACGAAGTGCGTAACCGTGCCAAGCAGAGTACCCGCATGATAGCCGATTACGAAACTGAATATGGCGTGCATTTCAACATACAGCCCTATAGCGGCTCTTATATGCAGAGCCAAACCTTGAAAATAGTGAAATTTGAGCGTCGTGTGGAACTGGCCATGGAGTCAGAACGCTTCTTTGACCTGGTGCGCTGGGGAGAAGCCGAACAGACCCTTAACCAATATTATGCAGCAGAAACCGACAACTGTAATATCTACACATCTGCTTCTTTCACGAAAAATAAAAATGAATATTTGCCGATACCTTTTGCTCAGTTGAGTGCCAGCAACGGCCATTACACACAGAATTGCGGTAATTGGTAATTATCGGTATTTTATAACTAACCTTTAACAATTTACACATGAAATCAATATTCCACAAAATTAGTTTTTGGATGATAGGAGGACTGGCAGTGATACTGTCGGCTACAGGATGTGATGACAATCACGAATCCGACCTCAGACTGAATGGCGATACGCATATCATAGCTCTGGCACTGGATAATTATGAGGGTGATATAGACCGGAAGGCACAGACCGTTACGGTGGGGGTGCCCGAATCTTATGATACAAAAGCGATGAAAGTAACAGAACTCCAGTTATCCGAAGGGTCGGTATCTAATATCGAGAAGGGAGATTTGCTGAATGGCTCCTTTCCTCACTCTATTCAGGTGACCAACGGCGATGTATATCAGAATTACACCTTGATTGTGAAGAATGATGAGGCTAAGATTTTATCATTCAAGTTGAATGATGTCTATACAGGAATCATCGACCAGAAACAACGCACCATTACCGTGCGGGTGCCAAGCACGGCGGATATTACCAGCATGGTTCCGGTTATTCAGACTTCCGCAGGGGCTACCGTGATGCCGGCTTCCGGCCAGGTGCAGGATTTTACCAATCCGGTGCAATTTACTGTCAGCTATCAGTCGGCCACTGCCACTTATACGGTGACCGTTATTCCTACCGACGCGCCTAGTGCTGTATATGTAGGCCTGGCTGCCACGCTCGACGAACTGAATCCCGAAGAAAAAGAAGCAGCCGCTTGGATGTTGGCCAATGTTGCCAATGCGCAATACATTTCTTTTGATGACATCAACCATAATCGAGTAGATTTGAGCGAATGCCGCATCATGTGGTGGCACCTGCATATCGAGGGAGGAATTGACAACATGGACAAGTTTGTTCAGCACGCACCTCAGGCAGTCAATGCGGCTGTTAAGATGAAGGAACTCTATAACAGAGGAGTACACTTCCTGCTCACCCGTTATGCTACCTATTATGCTGTTCAGTTGGGTGCTACCAAAGACGATATGTTCCCCAATAACTGTTGGGGTGGAACAGAGGAAGTCGGTGAAATAACCTCAGGCCCTTGGAGTTTCTCCAACAAGAATAATGAAACGCATCCTGTTTATCAGAACCTGACTATGAAAGATGGTGAACCTTCGTCGGTATTTACCTTCGATGCCGGCTATCGCACCACCAATAGTACCGCCCAATGGCACATTGGCACAGATTGGGGAGGTTATGCCGATGCAGCCACCTGGCGCGAAAATCATGGAGGGCTGGATTTGGGTCATGGCGGCGACGGAGCCATCGTGCTTTGGGAATATCCCGCCTCGGCTGGCCGGGGAGGCATCGTCTGCATCGGTTCAGGCTGCTATGACTGGTATTCTTTCGGTGTAGATGTTTCGTCCGACCGCTATCATGGAAATGTGGCAAAAATGACAGAAAATGCAATCAATTATCTGACTAACAAATAATTCAACTAATATATGAAAATTATGATGTATTCACTAGCAATGGCAACCATGAGTGTATGTTCACTCATGGCCTGCAATGACGATGAACCTATATTGACTCAAAAAGACTGGGATGGAACCGCGGCTTATTTTGCCTCTACTGATGAAAAAGGATTTGAAACCTATTATAAACCTTCTGTGGGTTTTATAGGCGACCCCATGCCTTTCTACGACCCTCAGAACGGCGACTTTAAAATCATGTATTTGCAGGAGTTCCGTCCTAATCAGGCCACTTATCATCCCATTTGGGCAGTAAGTACCCGTGATGCGGCTTCGTACACCGCTTTAGGAGAGTTGATTCCTACCGGAACGGTGGCCGAGGCAGATGCGGCCATTGGTACCGGAAGTACTTATTATGATGCTCAGAATGCTGTCTATTATACTTATTACACCGGGCATACTGCTCAGGAAGAAGTGGTGATGCGGGCCATTTCGCGCGATTTCAAGACATGGACGAAGGATCGTACCTTCTGTCTGAAAGGAACCGATTTCGGTTACAGCAAACGTGATTTCCGTGATCCGTTTGTTTTTCAAGATGAACAAAATGTTTATCATATGATTGTCTCTACCCAACTTAACGGAAAAGGTGTACTGGCTGATTTTACTTCTGTCAATTTGCAGGACTGGACTCATCAAGGGGTGTTTATGACCATGATGTGGGACCGCTTTTATGAATGTCCCGATGTGTTCAAGATGGGTAACTGGTGGTATCTGATTTATTCGGAAAAGCACGCTGCTGTACGTAGGGTACAGTATTTCAAGGGGCGTACGCTGGATGAACTGAAAGCTTGTACAGCCAATGATGCCGGAATGTGGCCGGATAATCATGAAGGATTCTTGGATTCTCGCGGATTCTATGCTGGAAAGACTGCTAGTAACGGAGAAGAACGCTACATTTGGGGATGGTGCCCCACTCGTGCAGGAAATAACAACACGGCTGTGGGGGCTTCACCGAACGAACCGGAATGGGCGGGTAATCTGGTAGCCCATAAGATTGTGCAGCATCCCGACGGAACGTTGTCGCTAGGTATGGTGCCGGGCATTGACCGGAAAATCAATAAGGTCATTTCAGCCAAGATAGTGGCTAAAAGCGAAAGTGGAGTGACGGAGAATGCCGATAAAGTGGTACTCCAGGGCGAAAGCTATGTATTGTATAATCGCTTGCAGGTAGAGAATAAATGGTCGTTTGATATCAAGACGACTGGCAATGAAGATAAGTTTGGCATTTCATTGGTCAGAGGAAGTGATTCTGAAAAATATTACACCATCGTTGTCAATCCGGAAAGTGCGGATAAGCGAAAAATCAATTTCGAAGAAGAAGGTGCAGCAGGTAAAGGATTCATAGCGGGTATCGACGGTTATGTGTTCGACCGTCCGGCTGATAACATCTATCATGTAACTATTTGTACAGACAATTCTGTTTGTGTTGTATATATCAATGATAACGTGGCTTATACGAATCGTATTTATGGCGTGCAGAAGAACTGCTGGTCTGTCAATTCATATGGCCAGGGAAAAATTGAAATATCAAATTTGAAGATGATGTCGAAATAAAACTTGTTGCTGATTCAGAAATTACCGTATTGCTTCTAGTACGGACTTCATTTCACCGAGGAGGGTATATCACTATAAAAGTGGTATATCCTCTTTGTATTTTTCGGTAGAGAGGGGTTTTGTATGTATCTGGGCAGCTGCCGATTCCGGAAAGCCTGCCCGGTTTCTGCGCTGCCTCATCTCCGGGCTTTCTTCGGATCCTACCATTGGGAGTTGGTTAGGAGTTGGTACGGACTTGGTATGGAGTTGGTACGGGGAGGGCAGTTTTTCCTTGAAAGACATGTTTTTTGTAAAAACATTCCGTATTTTTGTCTGTCATTTGAACGGGGAAGAAGACATCTCTCCCCAAAGTAAATAGTTTATAGTGAAGAGAATGAAACGGGTGTTGAAAGAGAACGGCGGATTGCCGGCTCATATATTATGGACGCTGGCCATTGTGGCCGGTGCATCAGTTGCCAACTTATACTACAATCAGCCCTTATTAAATCTGATTCGTCAGGATTTGGGCGTTTCAGAATTCAAGACCAATCTGATAGCCATGATTACTCAGGTGGGCTATGCCTTGGGGTTGCTTTTCATTGTCCCCCTGGGCGACCTTTATCAGCGGAAGCATATCATTATCGTCAATTTCAGCCTGCTGGTCGGTTCGCTGCTGCTCATGGCCTCGTCTACAGATATCTGGCTGGTGTGGGCGGCATCGCTCGTTACGGGTGTGTGTTCCATGATACCACAGATATTTGTTCCGATAGCTTCGCAATTCTCGCGTCCTGAGAACAAGGGGCGGAATGTGGGCATTGTCATTTCGGGACTGCTCACGGGTATATTGGCTTCGCGGGTGGTCAGTGGAGTGGTAGGCGACTTATGGGGATGGCGCGAAATGTACTACATGGCAGCGGTTCTTATGCTGGTGTGTGCCTTGGTAGTATGGCGTGTGTTGCCGGATATACAGCCCACCTTTCGGGGACGGTATACGGATTTGATGAAATCGCTGGGGAGCCTGGTGCGCGATTATCCGGCTCTGCGCATTTATTCGCTGCGTGCCGGGCTGGCCTTTGGCTCGTTTCTGGCCATGTGGTCTTGTCTGGCCTTCAAGATGGGACAGGCACCCTTCTATGCGGGCAGCGATGTGATAGGCTTTTTGGGCTTGTGTGGCATAGCTGGTGCGCTGACGGCCTCGTTTGTGGGGCAGGCGGTGAAAAAGGTAGGAGTGAGGCGCTTTAATTATATCGGCGATGTGTTGTTGTTGCTGGCATGGTTTTTCCTTTCGGTATGCGGTGATTCCTATGTGGGGATAGTATTGGGAGTGCTGTTGATAGATATAGGTATGCAGTGCATCCAGCTGAGCAATCAGACTAGCATATTCGAACTTTGTCCTGCTGCCTCCAACCGGGTCAATACCATTTTCATGACCACCTATTTTGCAGGAGGTTCGCTCGGCACACTGCTGGCAGGAAGCTGCTGGGAATTGGCTGGATGGTGGGGAGTGACCGCTGCCGGAGTTTCGCTGGTGACGGTTTCTTTGGCATTGACGGTATTTACAAAACGTTGAGCATACACATTGAATTAATCAGATATACTTATGTTGGCATATACTTATTTAGACAAAGGAAAGTTTGCTTTGGTAGAAAAAGCCAAGCCGGTACTGGAATGTCCTACAGATGCCATTGTCCGCGTAACGGTGGGCAGCATTTGTAGCAGTGATATACACATCAAACATGGCAGTGTGCCCAGAGCGGTACCCGGTATTACGGTGGGCCACGAGATGGTGGGAGTGGTAGAAGAGGTAGGTACGGCTGTCACTAAAGTAAAGCCAGGCGATAGAGTAACCGTCAATGTAGAAACCTATTGCGGTGAATGTTTCTACTGTCAGCATGGCTTTGTGAACAATTGTACCTCGCCCGAAGGCGGATGGGCTTTGGGTTGCCGCATAGACGGCGGTCAGGCAGAATATGTGCGGGTACCGTTGGCCAATCAGGGCCTGAACCGTATTCCCGATCAGGTATCAGATGAGCAGGCTCTTTTGGTGGGCGATGTATTGGCTACAGGCTTTTGGGCAGCCCGTATTACAGAGATAACCCCCGACGATACGGTGCTGATTATCGGTGCCGGTCCGACGGGTATTTGCACGCTGCTCTGTGTCCGCCTGCATCATCCCCGGCAGATTATCATGTGCGAAGCATCGGAAGAACGCCGCCGATTTGTCAGTGAACATTATCCGGAAGTAAAGTTGGTAACTCCAGAGGAGTGTGAGGCTTTCGTACTGGCTCACAGCGAGCATGGAGGGGCCGACCGGGTAATCGAGGTGGCCGGTGCTGCCGATACTTTTCAGTTGGCTTGGCGGTGTGCACGTCCCAATGCTATTGTCACAATTGTGGCTTTATACGACCGTCCGCAAGTATTGCCATTGCCCGATATGTATGGCAAGAATCTGACGTTCAAGACGGGCGGCGTAGATGGCTGTGATTGCGAAGAAGTGCTGCGGCTGATAGCGGCAGGAAAAATAGATACGCTTCCCCTGATAACCCATCGTTATCCGCTGAATCGCATAGCAGAAGCCTACGAACTGTTTGAACATAAGCGTGACGGAGTTATCAAAGTAGCTGTTCATGCTAGCCTTTAGCTTTACGCAGGTCTTTCCCTTCGAATTGGCAGATGGCTTCTATCCAGTCTGGCTTCAAGGGGGTTGACTCGTGCTTTTTCAGGTCGAAGGCCACCATGACAGAAGTGCAGACACACTTCACTTCACCGCTTTCAGTGTCGATGACGCGCTGGGCCAGATGAAAACTTTTGGTGCCTATTTCTGTAACAGCGGTTTGCACGGCAATGTGGTCGGAAGCATAAATCTGAGCCAGGAAGTTGGCCTCAATGTGTACCACTACTATGCCGTCTTCCTCCCAATTAACATGAGGGCATACAGAAGCAAAGTATTCAGTTTTACCTAAGTCGTAGAAAGAAAAGTAGACTGTATTGTTGACGTGTCCGAATTTGTCGACATCGTTGAAACGCAGTTGTATGGGCAATGTGTGGTTAAATTTAATTTCTTCCATTGTTTTCTCCTAAACTTTGTGTTAAATCGCTGCAAAAATAGTATTTTTGCGTATTAATTAAAAGAAAATAGATTGAAAGAAATGCGCGAAGAAATAAAAAAAGCTTGTCAGGTATTGAGCCAGGGAGGCGTGATACTTTATCCTACAGATACGGTTTGGGGGATAGGCTGTGATGCTACGAATGAAGAGGCTGTACGCAAGGTGTACGAAATAAAGCGTAGAGCAGACAGTAAAGCAATGCTTGTATTGGTGGACTCACCGGTCAAGGTAGATTTCTATGTTCAGGATGTGCCCGAGGTGGCATGGGATTTGATAGAACTGACAGAAAAGCCATTGACCGTAATCTATGAAGGGGCGCGGAATCTGGCTCCTAATCTGCTGGCATCCGATGGCAGTGTGGGTATCCGTGTAACTCGCGAGGCCTTCTCACAACGCTTGTGTCAGCAATTCCGCAAGGCCATTGTTTCTACCTCGGCTAATATCAGCGGTGAGCCGGCACCTGCTAATTACTGCGAGATAAGCGAAGAAATCAAGGCTGCCGTAGACTATGTGGTGGATTTCCGCAGAGAAGAGACGGGACATCCTAAACCTTCCAGTATTGTAAAATTAGGACAAGGAGGACTGATAAAAATTATTCGAGAATAAGATGGCAGGAATACATAAAAACTGGATGCAACAGTTTATCATCTGGCGTGAAAACCATATCAGTGAGAAACAGTTTATTCTGATACTCAGTTTTCTGGTTGGTATCTTCACTGCATTGGCTGCTCTGTTACTGAAATTACTGATTCATTGGATTCAAAATTTTCTGACTGAAAATTTTGATACTACCGAGGCCAACTACCTTTACCTGGTATATCCGGTGGTAGGTATTTTCCTGGCCGGCGTGTTTGTGCGGCACATCGTGAAAGATGATATTAGTCACGGTGTAACCCGTATCCTTTATGCTATATCGCGCAGGCAGGGGCGCATCAAGCGGCATAACACGTGGTCGTCTATTTTTGCCAGTTCCATCACCATCGGATTTGGTGGATCGGTAGGAGCAGAGGCTCCGATTGTGCTTACGGGATCGGCTATCGGTTCTAATCTGGGTTCTGTCTTCAAGATGGAGCATCGCACACTGATGTTGCTGGTGGGCTGTGGTGCTGCAGGTGCTGTAGCCGGTATTTTCAAGGCTCCTATTGCAGGGTTGGTATTTACGTTGGAGGTTTTAATGATAGACCTCACCATGTCATCGCTCTTGCCTTTGCTGATATCAGCGGTAACAGCTGCTACCGTATCGTATATTACCACCGGTACCGATGCGATGTTTAAGTTTCATTTGGACGAGGCTTTCGAACTGTCCCGCATTCCTTATGTTATCATGTTGGGTGTTTTCTGTGGGTTGGTGTCGCTTTATTTTACGAGAGCCATGAATTATGTAGAAGGGGTGTTCGGTAAATTACAGACTCCTTACAAAAAATTGGCTTTAGGAGGAGTAATGCTCAGTGTGCTGATTTTCTTGTTTCCGCCGCTATATGGCGAAGGATACGATACCATTGAACTGTTGCTGAATGGCACCACGAATGCCGAATGGTATTCGGTAATGAACAACTCTTTCTTTTATGGGCATGGACAATTACTGCTGGTATACCTGCTTCTGATAGTAATCTTCAAGGTGTTTGCGTCGAGTGCCACCAATGGTGGAGGCGGTTGTGGTGGTATTTTTGCACCTTCGCTCTATTTAGGTTGTATAGCAGGATTTATTTTTTCTCATTTCAGTAACGAGTTTGCCATGACTGCCTATCTGCCCGAAAAGAATTTTGCCTTGATGGGAATGGCTGGAGTAATGAGTGGGGTGATGCATGCTCCTTTGACCGGAGTCTTTCTGATAGCCGAACTGACCGGTGGGTATGATTTGTTCTTACCGCTGATGATTGTGGCGGTAAGTTCTTATCTCACTATCATCATTTTTGAACCGCATAGTATCTACTCCATGCGTTTGGCCAAGAAGGGAGAACTGCTTACGCACCATAAAGATAAAGCGGTGCTTACGCTGATGAAGGTGGAGAGTGTGGTGGAAAAGAACTTTGTAACCGTTCATCCGGATATGGATTTGGGAGAGTTGGTGAAAGCCATTTCGGCCTCTCACCGCAACATCTTTCCGGTGACGGATAAAGAAGGTGTACTCTTGGGCATTGTTACGCTGGATGATATCCGTAATATTATGTTCCGCCAAGAACTTTACCATCGCTTTAAGGTAAGTAAACTGATGGGGTCTGCTCCGGCCCGCCTGCTGTATACAGACAGCATGGAGAAGGTGATGCAGACGTTCGATGATACAAATGCTTGGAATTTACCGGTAGTCGATACAGAAGGTAAATACATAGGTTTTGTTTCTAAATCGAAGATTTTTAACTCTTATCGAGAGGTGCTGGTGCATTTCTCTGAAGATTAGTTTGTACGTGTTGATAAGTAATGGATGGATTATGAAGAAAGAAGATTTGAGAATTGTCTATATGGGGACACCCGATTTTGCAGTGGAGTCTCTTCGTTGTTTGGTAGAGGGAGGATATAATGTAGTGGGGGTGATTACCATGCCTGACAAACCGGCTGGTCGCGGGCATAAGCTGCAGTTTTCGCCCGTAAAGCAGTATGCCCTGGAACATAACCTGCCTTTGCTACAGCCTGAGAAGCTGAAAGATGAAGCTTTTCTGGAAGCACTGCGTGCCTGGAAGGCTGATTTGCAGATTGTGGTGGCTTTCCGTATGCTGCCGGAGGTGGTGTGGAATATGCCTCGCTTAGGTACTTTTAATCTGCATGCTTCCCTGTTGCCTCAATACAGAGGAGCAGCTCCTATCAACTGGGCCGTTATCAACGGGGATACTGAGACTGGTATTACTACCTTTTTCTTGAAGCATGAAATAGATACAGGAGAAGTTATACAACAGGTAAAAGTACCGATTGCCGAAACAGATAATGTGGGAACTGTGCATGATAAGCTGATGCTTCTGGGGGGGCAACTGGTTACAGAAACCGTAGATGCTATCTTGGCTGATGAGGTGAAAACAATTCCACAAGAAGAAATGGCTGTAGTTGGTGAATTGCGTCCGGCTCCAAAAATATTCAAGGAAACATGTCGCATAGACTGGAATCAGCCTGTGAAGCGTGTATATGACTTTGTGCGCGGACTTTCTCCTTATCCTGCTGCCTGGACGGAACTGTGTATGCCCGATGGTCAGCGATTGGTACTGAAGGTTTTTGAAACAGATAAAATTCTGGAAAATCATAATCAGCATCCGGGAACTGTACAGACGGATGGGAAAAAAATCCTCCGGGTGGCTGCTACAGACGGTTGGATAGACATTCGCGCTCTGCAACTGCCGGGCAAGAAGCGGCTGAAAACGGAAGAATTGCTTCGCGGGTTCCGTCTGGCAGATGGAGTCTGTATGAAGTAATCCAGAGGGATGTTTGTGTTTTATAAATCTTTTACATACTTTTGTATAGTTATATAAAGAAAAGGTAGATAGCGTATGAAAACTATGATTTCTCCTTCTATTCTTTCTGCCGATTTCGGTCATTTGGCAGAAGATGTTGAGATGATTAATCGGAGTGAGGCTGATTGGATACATGTGGATGTGATGGATGGTGTGTTTGTACCCAATATATCTTTCGGTTTCCCAGTAATTAAAGCAGTGTCTAAGGTTGCAAAAAAACCATTGGACGTGCATCTGATGATTGTGGAGCCCGAAAAATTTATTCCACAAGTAAAGGCAATGGGGGCTTATGTGATGAATGTGCATTACGAGGCTTGTCCGCATCTGCACCGGGTGGTGCAGCAGATTCGCGAAGCCGGTATGCAACCGGCAGTAACATTGAATCCGGCTACTCCTGTCAGCTTATTGAAGGATATTGTTTCAGAATTATATATGGTGCTGCTTATGGGAGTAAATCCAGGATTCGGGGGACAGAAATTTATTGGACACACGGTAGAAAAAGTGCGTGAATTGAAAGAATTGATTCGTGTCACGGGGTCATCAGCTTTGATAGAAGTAGACGGTGGCGTTAATATGGAAACCGCCGTTCCGTTGATAGAAGCTGGTGCAGATATTTTAGTGGCAGGCAATGCTGTTTTCTCATCGGATGATCCGATAAAGGCTATAAGTGAATTGAAAAATTTATAAGCAATGGACTTTTTGTCACAACATCCTTCCTTTAAGATTTTGTTACCAATGATAGTAGGGATAGTAGGTGGCAATTATATGTATGATATTGAATGGGCAAGCTACTGCTTGCCCATTTTTATTGTTGTACTAGCTGTGTGCTGGATAGCCTATAGAAAGTATTGGATGAGGGTATTTGGCATTAGCATATGCATTTTTTTTCTATTGCTAGGTTATGCGCGTACCATTCACGAACTTCAACCCTCTGAAATTTGTCTTCCGAAAGGTTATGTAGTTTGCAGGTTGTCTATAGCGGATATCCCAAAAGAAAAAGAAAAAAGTATTCAATGTCTGACCCAAATAGAAGCTATTTGGAAGGATAGTATTCCCATAGATTTTTCATCAGAGAGTAAACTGCTTCTTTATGTAGCTAAAGATTCTGTAGCCAGAAAACTAGAACGCGGAGATGAATTATGGGTGTATACTAAATTAAAGGCACCTGTGAAAAGCCATTTGCCAGATACTTTTGATTATGCTCAGTATTTACGGCGGCGAAGCATCTGTGCTACAGCGTATGTAGCTTCGGGTAATTGGCAAATTAGGGGTCATCAGGAAATACATTCTCTAGCTGCTTGGGCGCAAGATTGCAGGGATGAAGTAAAAGAGTTATATCGAATATTGGGCTTTCAAGGAGATGAATTAGCTGTATTATCAGCTTTAACGATAGGTGAGAAAGATGAACTGGACGAAGATATCAAGGAAACTTATTCAGTAGCGGGAGCGAGCCATGTTCTGGCTATTTCCGGACTTCATGTAGGGCTTCTGTATAGTTTGCTTTGGTTGCTGCTGGAACGCTGTTGGAAGCGTTGTCGGTATTTAAAACTTCCTCTCTATGCATTGATACTTCTTCTACTTTGGGCTTTTGCTTTGTTCACCGGACTTTCTACTTCTGTAGTACGTGCAGTATGGATGTGCTCATTCTTTTTGCTGTTTTCTTTACGGTTAGAGCCGGTATTAAGTATGGATACGCTGCTGGCTGCTGCTTTTTTTATGTTGCTTTGCAAACCGTTATGGTTGTTTGATGTTGGCTGTCAATTGTCATTTGCAGCTGTAGTGTCCATCCTTGTTTTCTATCCTCTTATATATGGTATGCTGGAAATTCGTAATAAGATATTTCAGAAAGTGTGGGGAATTGCAGCGGTTTCTATAGCTGCTCAGATAGGTACTGCCCCTTTAGTGATGTTTTATTTCTCTCGCTTCTCCACCCATTTTTTAATAACTAATATCTGGGTGATACCTTTGGTTACTTTGGTGATGTACATTTCAGTAATGATGTGGTTGGCATATCCTCTTCCTTGGCTGCAAGAGAAATTAGCCTCTTTATTGAATAAGTTGTTGAGTCTGCAAAATGAAGGACTGCGTTGGATAGAACAATTACCTTGGGCCTCTGTTGATGGTATTTCTTGGGAACTGTGGGAGGTGGTGTTTGCTTATATCTGTGTGGGATTAATCTGGCTTCTGGTCCATAAAAAGACATTTGCTAACATGCAACTCTTTTTGGGCATGTGTCTGTTGTGGGGTGTTGTTCACGGGGTGCAGGTGTGTGTTAACAGACCTCACACTAGTATGGTGTTCTATTCAGCCAACGGATGTACTGCTGTCCACTGTTTGTCTAATCATTCGTATTCTTGGTTGGTAAGTGCTGACAGCTTACCTCGTGTATCTGCGTTGCAACATCTACTTACACCTCATTGGAACCGCTTGTCTTTAGATACGCCGTACAGTATATACAGCGATTACGAGTCGGAAGATATTTGGGTGAAACAACAGATTCTTTGTTATAAGGGCAAGACGGTTTGTATTCTTTCGGATGAACGTTGGAAAAATAAGACTTCTTCCCAGCCACTTCAGGTAGATTATCTGTTGGTATCTCATGGTTATCGGGGAGGAATCAAGGAACTTCAGTCTCTTTTTAAGTTACATACCGTTGTGGTAGACGATACGTTGCCAGACTATTTCAAGAACCTTATTCAGGAGGATTGTGTATCTATGGGATTATCTTGTGTATGGCTGCGAGAACAAAGTAGGGTGATTTATGATCTTTGAGAAATATCTCGAACTCTTGTTTACTTATGTGAGATGTTTTATATTTGCAGCAAGAGAACTTAGTATACTTAAATCAATATCTTATGATGAAATATAAAATTTTAGTGCTGGATGTGGATGGAACTTTGCTGAATGATGAGAAAATCATTACCCGACGCACCTTATCAGCACTTTTAAAAGTTCAGCAGATGGGCATCCGGATTGTATTGGCTTCCGGTAGACCCACTTATGGTTTGCTTGCTTTGGCAAAATCGTTGGAACTGGGTAATTATGGCGGATTTATCTTGTCATATAATGGGTGTCAGATTATTCGGGCAGATAATGGCGAAATTATTTTTGAGCGCAGAATCAATCCTGAGATGTTGCCTTATATTGAAAAGAAAGCCCGTAAGAATGATTTTGCTCTTTTTACCTATCATGATAATTTGATTTTTACCAATGAAATGTCGAACCGACATGTTCAGGATGAAGCCTTGTTGAATGATTTGGTAGTGATTGACGAGGAGGAGTTCTCTACAGCGATTGATTTTGCTCCTTGTAAATGTATGCTAGTCAGTGATGATGAACAGGCCTTGACTGAGTTGGAGGAGTATTGGAAGAAAAGATTAGACGGGGTTTTAGACGTATTTCGTTCAGAACCGTTCTTTCTGGAAGTGGTTCCTTGTGGTGTAGATAAGGCCAATACGCTGGGAGTGTTGATGGAATATCTGAATATATCTAGAGAAGAAGTAATGGCGGTAGGCGATGGCGTATGCGATGTAGCTATGCTTCAACTGGCAGGCATGGGGGTTGCCATGGGACAATCGCCCGATTCGGTAAAGGCTTGTGCCGATTACGTTACGGCAGCCAACGAGGAAGATGGAGTGGCCCTGGTGGTGGAAAAAATGATTTTGGCTGATGTTCGTCCTTCTCAGATTCCGTTGGACCAACTGAATGCACAAGCCCGGCACGCCTTGATGGGTAATTTGGGTATTCAATATACGTATGCCTCTGAAGACCGTATTGAAGCGACTATGCCTGTTGATGAGCGTACTCGTCAGCCTTTCGGCATACTTCATGGAGGGGCCACGTTGGCATTGGCAGAGACAGTAGCCGGACTCGGTTCTATGATTTTGTGCCAGCCTGACGAAATGGTAGTGGGAATGCAGGTGAGTGGAAATCATATATCGTCGGCCCACGAAGGTGATACGGTGCGTGCTGTAGCTACTGTGGTACATAAGGGACGGTCGTCTCATGTGTGGAACGTGGACGTATTTACTTCAACGAATAAATTAGTTTCTTCAGTAAGGGTAGTGAACAGTGTGATGAAAAAACGATAATATCGAAAAAATAATGTATTTTTGCTGCTTCAATTCAAGATAGATAAAAGAATGTTATCAAAAGTAATAGAACAAGCAAACATAGACCACTTTGCCAAGTGGCTGGATCGTGCTGAGAAGATAGTCATAGTTTCTCATGTATCACCCGATGGTGATGCTATAGGTTCTTCTTTGGGTTTGTGGCATTTCCTGAGTGAACAGGATAAAATAGTCAATGTAATTGTTCCCAATGCTTTTCCTGATTTTCTGAAATGGATGCCGGGAAGCAAGGAAATTTTGCTGTATAACCGCTATAAGGAATTTGCCGATAAGCTGATAGCTGAAGCGGATATTATCTGCTGTCTAGATTTCAACGCTATTCATCGGATAGATGAGATGGGAGATGCAGTTCTATCTTCTTCAGGGCGTAAGATTTTGATAGACCACCATCTTTATCCAGAAGATTTCGCACGTATTGTCATTTCACATCCTACCATATCTTCTACATCAGAATTGGTGTTCCGGCTGATTTGTAGGATGGGCTATTTCGGAGATATATCCAAGGCTTGTGCAGAATGTATTTATACAGGCATGATGACAGATACGGGTGGGTTTACCTATAATTCCAATAATCCGGAAATTTATTTTATAATCAGTGAATTGCTTTCTAAGGGAATTGATAAGGATGCTATTTACAGAAAGGTGTTCAATACTTACTCTGAGAGCCGTCTTCGTTTGATGGGGCATATACTTACCCAGATGGAGGTTTATGCTCAGCACCATGCAGCGTTGATCACTCTTACAGAAAAAGAACAGAACAATTTTAATTATATCCGTGGAGATAGTGAGGGATTTGTAAACATTCCGTTAAGTATAAAAGGAGTGATATTTTCCTGCTTCTTGCGTGAGGATACAGAGAAGGCTATGATAAAAGTGTCCTTGCGTTCGGTAGGCACGTTCCCATGTAATCAATTGGCTGCAGAATTTTTTGGAGGTGGAGGTCATTTGAATGCTTCCGGTGGGGAATTTTATGGAACGATGGAAGAAGCAAAAGCGGTGTTCCAACAAGCTTTGGAGAAATACCATCCTTTGTTGGATAATTGTGTAAAGCAATAAAGCAAAAAAGGTTAAAACTTCCGAACTTTCTACAGAACGTTTTTAAACTTTCAAGGAAATCAGATACATTTGTGCAGAAATATTAAATATACGAAATGAAGAATTTGACTCTTATTTTATTTTCTCTGTTATTCTTGGGATTTATGTTCCAGGCTTGTGATAATACAAAAACATATGCCGAGATGCTGGAAGAGGAAAACGATGCCATCAAGGATTTTATCAATGAACGGGGTATTCGGGTTATCTCGCAGAGCGAGTTTTATGCAAAAGACTCGGTGACAGGTGAAAATGAATATGTGCAGTTGGCCAGTGGGGTATATATGAACATTGTGAAGAAAGGATTGTTGGATGATAAGGGTATATTGACTAATCCGAACGATACCATCAAGAACAATATGGAGGTGTTGGTTCGTTTTATGGAATATAGCATATTGGATAAGGATACTACCTTGTCTAATTTGGACGTGCCGCAAACAGTCGATGTGTTTCGATATAAGGTAACGCCGTCTCAAATTGCAGGTACCTTTACAGAGGGGTATATGTCTTCATATTACGGTCCTACAGTACCTGCCGGTTGGCTGGTTCCCCTTTCTTATATTCGTAATTATGCACATGTCAAGTTAATTGTGCCTTCTAAAATGGGACATCAGTCGGCTATGCAGTACGTATATCCTTATTTTTACGATATTCAGAAATATCAGTTTAATTGAGAGTTATTCTAACCCTATAATTTATAATTATATCTATGACTTTAATCAAATCTATTTCAGGAATCCGCGGAACTATTGGCGGAGTTGCTGGCGAGGGATTGAATCCGCTCGACATTGTGAAATTCACGTCAGCTTATGCAACCTTGATTCGTAAGACTTGCACAGTAAAAAGTAATAAAATTGTGGTAGGTCGCGATGCTCGTATTTCGGGCGAAATGGTAAAAAATGTTGTAGTAGGTACCCTGATGGGTATGGGATGGGATGTAGTAGACATTGATTTGGCTTCTACTCCTACTACAGAATTGGCTGTAACTATGGAGGGTGCCAGTGGTGGTATCATTCTTACAGCTTCTCATAATCCGAAGCAATGGAATGCTTTGAAATTGCTGAATGAAAAAGGAGAGTTCCTTAATAAGGAAGAAGGCAACGAAGTGCTGCGCATAGCAGAAGCAGAAGAGTTTGAATATGCTGAAGTAGACAAACTGGGCTCTTATCGCAAGGATTTGTCTTACAATCAAAAACATATTGATAGCGTATTGGCGTTGGATTTGGTAGATGTAGAAGCTATCAAGAAAGCCGATTTCCGTGTTGCTATCGACTGCGTAAACTCAGTAGGTGGTATCGTGTTGCCGCAACTGCTGGAACAACTGGGTGTGAAACACGTGGAAAAACTCTACTGTGAGCCTACCGGTCATTTCCAACACAACCCTGAACCGCTGGAAAAGAACTTGGGGGATATCATGGAACTGATGAAGGGTGGTAAGGCAGATGTAGCATTTGTGGTAGACCCGGATGTAGACCGTTTGGCTATGATTTGTGAAGACGGTAAAATGTATGGTGAAGAATATACATTGGTTACTGTAGCCGATTATGTCTTGAAACATACTCCAGGGAATACGGTGTCTAACTTGAGTTCTACACGTGCATTGCGTGATGTAACCCGTAAGTATGGCCAAGAATATTCGGCATCGGCTGTGGGTGAAGTAAACGTTACTACCAAGATGAAGGAAGTAGGTGCTGTAATTGGCGGTGAAGGTAATGGCGGAGTAATTTATCCGGCCAGCCATTACGGACGTGATGCTTTGGTAGGTATCGCTTTGTTCTTGAGTCATCTGGCACACGAAGGTAAGAAAGTAAGCGAACTGCGTGCTTCTTATCCTGCTTATTTCATGGCTAAGAACCGTGTGGATTTGACTCCTGAAACAGATGTGGATGCTATTTTGGCTAAGGTAAAGGAAATCTATAAAGAGGAAGAAATTAATGATATTGATGGTGTGAAGATTGACTTTGCTGATAAATGGGTTCATTTGCGTAAGAGTAATACAGAACCTATTATTCGTGTGTACAGTGAAGCAGGTACATCTGAGGCTGCAGAAGAAATCGG
This sequence comes from uncultured Bacteroides sp., assembly GCA_937890825.1. Lineage (GTDB taxonomy): Bacteria > Bacteroidota > Bacteroidia > Bacteroidales > Bacteroidaceae > Bacteroides. The sequence goes on from CALADS010000094.1 coordinate 71,258, forward strand.
TCAGCAAATTATGAAAGTAATCGAAGATTTGGCTAAATAATAGCAAGTAGACAACTAAATTCTATACGGATGAAATAGTTTGTAAGTCTTTATACGAACTGTTTCATCCGTTTTTTTATATGTCATCCAGCCTTTTTTACTTCCAAAAAAAATAGTATTTTTGCAATCACTATCAATTAAAAATCAGAATTTATTTAGGATGAAAAAAAATATCTCTTCCAAGAAGTCGGAATCTTCTTTTACCTTTTTGAGTAAGGTAAAAGCAGTGCTGCAAAGCGAAAGCATACATTTTATTATAGGATTGATATTGATATTATTCTCAGTTTATTTGTTGCTGGCATTTTCTTCGTTCTTTTTTACAGGAGCTGCAGACCAAAGCATCATAGAATCGGGCACAATGGAAGAATTAGCTTCTACAAATAATGGGGTGAAAAATTATGCCGGTTCTCGTGGCGCTCAGCTGGCTAGCTACTTGATGAATGACTGTTTTGGAGTATCTTCATTTTTTATACTCGTATTTTTAGCTGTTGCTGGATTGAAACTGATGCGTGTACGTACTGTTCAACTTTGGAAATGGTTTATTGGTTGTTCTTTACTGCTCATATGGTTCTCGGTATTTTTTGGTTTTGTTTTTGTTGATTTCTATCAAGATTCTTTTTTCTATTTAGGTGGACGTCACGGATATAATGTAAGTAATTGGTTAGTATCACAGGTGGGTACACCAGGAGTTTGGTTGATTTTACTTATTACGGCTATCTGTTTTTTTGTATATATCAGTGCCCGTACAGTGGTATGCTTGCGTGAACTCTTTTCTTTGAAGTTTTTAAAGCATCGTTCGCAGAAAGAATCGGAAAAGGGTGAAGCCCCTGCAGAATTTGCAGAATCATGGACTGCACAAGGAGTGGAAACAGATACGTCATGCGGTGGGGATAACCTCTCAGCAGATTCTGATAATGATTTTTGTGAGTCTCATTCCAGTAACTTTGAAGAATCTGAAGCAGCCGATGTGTCTAATGAATTAGAATTGGATATAGAGTCAGATGTCAAACCTTCACAGACTCACAGTGAACAAAGACATTCTTCTTCAGATGATGTACCTTTAACGATAGAGAAAACTGCGACAGAGGAAATACAACCTGGTGTAAAACAACCAAGTGTGAAACAGCCGAGTTTTGAAGTAGTAGCGACCAAAGATGAAGAGTATACTCCACGCGAAACAGAGCCATACAATCCTCGTTTGGATTTGGAAAACTATCATTTCCCTACCATTGACTTGATGAAGCATTATGATGATAATGGCCCCACCATTGATATGGAAGAGCAAAATGCAAATAAGGGAAAAATTATTAATACCTTACGTAGCTTTGGAATAGAAATCAGTACAATTAAGGCAACGGTAGGACCCACTGTAACATTGTATGAGATTACTCCCGAGCAGGGCGTGCGTATAGCGAAAATTCGTGGTTTGGAAGACGACATTGCTTTAAGTCTTTCTGCATTGGGTATTCGTATTATTGCACCGATTCCAGGCAAGGGTACGATTGGTATAGAAGTGCCTAATTCAAACCCGAAGATTGTGTCGGGGCAGAGTATTATCGGGAGTAAAAAATTCCAAGAATCTACCTATGATTTACCTATTGCTTTGGGTAAGACCATTACAAACGAAGTTTTCATGGTAGATTTGGCCAAGATGCCTCATGTATTGGTGGCGGGTGCCACCGGTCAGGGAAAGTCTGTGGGGTTGAATGCTATTATTACTTCCTTATTATATAAAAAGCATCCTGCTGAACTAAAGTTTGTATTAGTCGATCCTAAAAAAGTAGAGTTCAGTATTTATTCGGTTATCGAGCATCATTTTTTGGCTAAATTACCAGATGGAGAAGATGCAATCATTACCGATGTTACCAAAGTGGTACAGACATTGAACTCTATTTGTGTAGAGATGGATACCCGTTATGATTTATTGAAAGCTGCTCATGTACGCAATATCAAGGAATATAATGAAAAGTTTGTCAATCGTAAGTTGAATCCAGAAAAGGGTCATAAGTTCATGCCATATATTGTAGTGGTGATTGATGAATTTGGAGACTTGATTATGACCGCCGGTAAGGATGTAGAGTTGCCTATTGCTCGTATTGCCCAGTTGGCTCGTGCTGTGGGTATCCATATGATTATTGCTACTCAGCGTCCTACCACCAATATTATTACAGGTACTATTAAAGCCAATTTCCCGGCTCGTATTGCGTTCCGTGTGTCGCAGATGGTAGACTCACGTACTATCTTGGATCGTCCAGGGGCCAATCAGTTGATAGGTCGTGGCGATATGTTATTTTTGCAGGGAGCTGATCCTGTGCGTGTGCAATGCGCCTTTATTGATACTCCCGAGGTAGCAGAGATTACTAATTATATTGCTCGTCAGCAAGGGTATCCCACTGCATTCTATTTGCCCGAGTATGTAGATGAAAATGCCTCGTCTGACATATCCGATGTAGATATGGCTCACCTAGATCCTTTATTTGAGGATGCTGCCAGACTGATTGTTATTCACCAGCAAGGTTCTACTTCGTTGATTCAGCGTAAGTTCGCCATCGGATATAACCGGGCTGGTAGAATAATGGACCAATTAGAAAAGGCTGGTATTGTAGGACCTGCCCAAGGAAGTAAACCCCGTGAGGTATTTTGTATCGATGAAACAGACTTAGAGATGCGTTTAACGAATTTAATGTAATCATGAATAGATTGAAGTTGTTTAGATTTTTTTTGTTCTTGTCATGTATTTCTTTTTATGGTTTTTCAGTGTCTGCTCAAAATGCCCATGAAATAATGGATAGGGCAGTAGAAGCTTTTCGGAAAGCAGATGGAATTCAAGCAGAATTTACTATGCAGCTGGAAGCTGACAGTCAGGTATTGAAAGGTACTATCTGTTTGCAAGGAGAAAAGTTTGTGCTGGATGCAGGTGGAGTGAAGACGTGGTTCAACGGACATACTCAATGGAGTTATATCAAAGCTAATGAAGAGGTGAATGTGTCTGTACCTACTGCCGATGAGCTTTATATGCTGAATCCTTATGCTTGGTTATCTTTGTACAAGAAAGGTTATCAAATTCAGTTACTTCAGTCTACTGGTAAGGTGTTCAAAATTTCTATGGTCTCTGAAGGTGCTCAGCAAGTGTATCATCGTATTGGGATAGAGTTGGATAAACGTTCCTATTTTCCTTTATCCATACGTATGCAACATGGAAAGAACGAACAGGATAGCGTTCAGATTAGAATTCTCAGCTTTCGTTCACAGCAACATTATGCAGATAGTTTTTTCCTCTTTTATCCAGAAAAATATCCGAATGTTGAGGTCATAGATTTACGTTGAGAAACTACTCAGTAATATATATCATTAAAAATACTAAGTGCATGGAAACAGAAAAAGTTCGTTGCCTGATTATTGGTTCAGGACCGGCAGGTTATACTGCTGCTATTTATGCAAGTCGTGCAAATCTTTCTCCGGTATTGTATGAAGGCCTACAGCCCGGAGGGCAGTTAACAACTACTACTGATGTGGAAAATTTTCCGGGATACCCTGAAGGAATCAGCGGGCCTCAGCTGATGGAAGATTTGAAAAAGCAGGCCGGACGCTTCGGTGCAGATCTGCGTTATGGAGTGGCTACGGCTGCCGATTTAAGTACACAGCCTTATAAAATTACCATTGATGATGAAAAAATTATCGAGGCAGAGACAGTAATCATAGCTACAGGTGCGGCTGCCAAATATTTAGGTTTGGATGACGAGAAAAAGTATGCGGGCATGGGAGTCAGTGCCTGTGCCACTTGTGATGGCTTTTTCTACCGGAAAAAAGTGGTGGCCGTAGTTGGAGGAGGCGATACTGCTTGTGAAGAAGCATGTTATTTGGCAGGATTGGCTTCGAAGGTATATTTAATTGTTCGCAAACCTTTCTTGCGTGCTTCTAAAATTATGCAGGAGCGTGTAATGGCTAATGAAAAAATAGAGGTTCTCTTCGAACATAATGCTGTAGGACTCTATGGAGAAAACGGTGTGGAAGGTGTACATTTGGTAAAACGAATGGGGCAGTCTGATGAAGAACGTTATGACCGCGCTATCGATGGCTTTTTCCTGGCAATTGGTCACGAGCCCAATTCTGCTATCTTCAAACCATATATACAGACAGATGAAGTAGGATACATCATAACTCAACCCGACAGCCCGCGGACAAATCTTCCCGGTGTGTTTGCTGCGGGTGATGTGGCAGATCCGCATTATCGTCAAGCTATTACGGCAGCAGCCAGTGGTTGTAAAGCTGCCATCGAGGCTGAAAGATATTTGTTAAGCAAATGATAATCGAAAAAAATAAGCAAGATTGGTTTAGCCAATCTTGCTTATTTTTTTTAGTTTCTCTTCATCTATAATTTTTATTTTTCGTCCGTCAATGGTTATCAATCGTTCAGTGGCGAATTGAGAAAGTGTACGGATGGCATTCGAGGTAGTCATGTTAGACAGGTTGGCTAAGTCTTCGCGCGATAAATAGATGCTTAATGTAGAACCGTCTTCTTCCAGACCATATCCTTCTTTCAGGAATAGCAATGATTCTGCCAGTCTGCCTCGTATATGTTTTTGGGTAAGATTTACTGTTCGTTCGTCTGCTATGCCCAAGTCGATAGATAATTGTCTGATAAAGAACATAGCCAAATCATTGTTTTGGCTGACTAGCGTTGTGATGGTGGTCATGGGAATCAGACAAATGATGGATGATTCTACAGCAGAGGCAGCGGTTACATAATCTTCTTTAGCAAAGGAAGCACGGTAACCGAAATATTCTACCGGTTTAATCATACGAATAATTTGGCTTCTACCGCCCACACCGTCTTTGTAAATTTTTACCTTCCCGCTAAGCAGGCACATAAGGTATGTGGGGGTTTCACCTTCACAATAGATAACCTCGTTCTTTTTATAGTTCTGGAGTGTAAAATGATTGGCCAGAAATTCTCGTTGTTCTTCATTCAAAGGAGACCACATATCAGCAATCAGCTCCGGAACGTTTATGTCAGATAAATTTATTTTCACCATAATGTTACACAAAAGTGTTCTACAATACAAATGTAGTAAGAATAAATCAATTATTCAATTCTTCGATAATTTTTTGCAGAGATTTTAAAAGTTACTTGACGTAGGAAGGCTATTCACGTCATTTTTGTTTCATAAAGGAGAACAGAGCAAGCAGCATGTACTGAGTTTGTCCATAGCTTATGATTTGTGGTTTAGTTAAGTCATCAAAGTGTACTGAGCGTTTCATGAAAATGTAATTTGCTATAAAAATCAATTGCTTTCATATAAGAGACAACTCAGCTTATCACGCTCTTCCCACAACTCAGGTTTTTCCCAAAGTCTCACAAAGATATCCTGTGCCACATCTTCTGCATCTTCCTCTGATTTGAGCAGCTGCCAGGCAAACGTCTTTACCTTCGGATAATTCTTATTGAAGAATTCTCTAAAGCGCAATGTCCTATTTTCCAATGGAATAATCATGTTTCAGTCACGTCGATTAGATTTACAGATTTTGGTTAAGTCTTATTCAGCGATAAAGTAACGGTAAATTATTCAATTATCCAATAATCCACCGGAATACTTTTGAAGGCTCATCACAAAAAGCCAGCTTTGGTCGCAGAACTGATTTCATCACCAGGATGCATCTTATGGGGAGGTAGCCTGTGAAGGGTTCACCTCTTTCACACTGATTATCAGACAGTGAAAGGTGAAGGGTGAAAGATGGTGCTACTGAACTGTCACCTGTGAAGTGTGATTGTGATGGTGGGTGTACTTCATCGAATTTTAGCTGTAGGTTTTCATTTTTTATCTGTAGCTCTCTGAAATTCTAATGGTTCTAGATTTTTGTAAAGCTACAGGTTTCTGAAATTCTATAAGTTACAGAATTTTCTCCATGGATTTGCTTCCGTAAAGCACGGAGTTACGAAAAAAGTACCATGGTACTTTTTTTCTGTTTCCATGGAGTTTTTCTTCGGTTTTCATGGATGGCCGTATTCCGGTGATATTTAACGGTTTTTTGCTGAAAATAAAGTCGGAAAAACTTGACAAAATTTTCCTGGAAAAGCTTGACAAAGTAATCGGTGAAAGGCTTGACTTCGGCTGATTGACGCACTAACTTTGCCGGTGTTTTTCAAACTCTATGTCTATGCATTTCATCTCTTATTTCCGACATTTCTGGAATGCCAGAAAACCGCTGGCCACTACTGTACAATCCGCTGAAAAAAACGATGCCACCACCTGCCTGCTGAAAAACCTGCAGCAACTTTGTGCCGTCCTGCCGCAAGGCGAGGCTGAGGTATGGCTGCAATCCGGCCAGGTTAATGTTTCACTGCACTGGCAACCCGAAGAAAAAACACCGGGAAACACGCCGGACAAAACGCAGGGACCTGCCGGTCTCTATTTTCTGCTGAACGGGCAGAACGAAAAAGCGCAGGTGGCTGAATTGAACGAAGAAGAAACCGGTCAGGCAGAAACTGTTCAAGCAGCAGATTCACCAAATCATGCTGATGTACAAGCCAATACCGGTTTATCTACAACCATAGAAACCGCAACAAGGAAAGATACTATAGAAGGCGATGAAACCGGTGAAAAACCGGGCCGCCAGTTGAAGACGCTGAAACAGATGCTGAACTATCTGCAACTGCACTATGCCTTCCGCTATAACCGACTGACTGACCGAACGGAATGCACGCGTCTTTCTGCCGGGGTTGGAAGCGATGAGGATCACCAATTACACTACCAGCCCGCCGACCAGCGGATGCTGAACAGCATCAGTCTGCAGGTGATGCAGGCCGGCATTCCGTGCTGGGACCGCGACATCAGGCGCTATGTGGAGTCGGCAGACATCCCTTCCTATCATCCATTTACCACTTATATGGAACAACTGCCGCAGTGGGACGGAAAAGACCGCGTCACGCCCCTGGCAAAACGGGTGTCCGACCAGCCGCTGTGGGTCAATTCCTTCCACCGCTGGATGCTGGCCATGACTGCCCAGTGGATGAATACGGCCGATATACAGCCACGTGCCAACAGCGTGGCACCGCTGCTGGTCAGTCCGCAGCAAGGCCTGGGCAAGTCCACCTTCTGCCGGATGCTGCTTCCTGAAGAACTGCAGGATTATTTCACCGAAAGTTTTGACCTGACCCATCCGGGTGCCGCTGAAGGCAAGCTGGCCTCTTTCGGCCTCATCAATCTGGACGAGTTCGACCGCCTGCCGGACAGCCGGATGCCGCAGCTCAAGAACCTGATGCAGATGGAACGACTGAACATCCGCCGTGCATACAAGCACAATGGAGAGCCTCTGCCCCGTATTGCCAGCTTCATCGGCACCAGCAACCGTCGCGACCTGCTGACCGACCGCAGCGGTAGCCGTCGCTTCATCTGTGTGGAGGTGGAACACCCCATCGACTGCACCACGCCTATTGAATATGACCAACTTTATGCCCAGCTGAAACTGGAACTGGAGCATGGCGCACGCAGTTGGTTCAGCAAACAGGAAGAGACCGAAATCCAGCAGGCCAATGCCGCCTTCTACCGCACTACTCCGGCCGAAGAATTGCTGGAAGGTGCCTTCCGCTTTGCTGAGCCCGGAGAAGAAGGTGCCCATCTGCTGTCGGCCGCCCAAATCTATACGAGCCTGAAGAGCAAACACCCTGCTGCCCTACAGGATTGCACCCCGCTTGCCTTCAGCAAGTTGCTGGCACAAATCGGGAAACGGGTGCATACACGGAGCGGAAATGGATATTGGGTGAAAGCTATCGGATATCAATGATCCTGTTCTTTTTACTAAAGATGCTAATTATAATGGTGAATATAAAGGTATTGCTGTTAAGTTGAATAACCTGCAAACGGTGCAGGAATTGACAGATGATCCTAAACACGGATTTATATATAATTATCGTATCGATACGAAGGTGTGGAATGATAATATGTATTTATATCCCATACCACAAGAAGTGAGAAATCTGAATCCTAACTTAACTCAAAATCCTGGTTGGTGATATAAGGTGATAGAATAAGAAGTGTTATGCAGGTTAGCTGGTTTTCAGCAAGTGTTTTGTGTAAGTTAGTTGTTTTATTTTTAGTATAATGATTATAGATATGAGAAAGTTATTGTTTTTATTGATTGGAATAGGGCTGTTAGTGTCTTGTAGTGGTCAGCAGCCGGAAGTTGCAGTTCGGTGTGCTACGTTTAATATTCGTTATGATAATCCCGGCGACAGCTTGAATGCTTGGAGTTATCGTAAAGACTCTGTTTGCCGCTTCATAAAGGAGGCCGAGTTGGAGGTTATCGGTATGCAGGAAGTCTTGTTCAGACAGACAGAAGATTTAAAGGCTGCTTTGCCTGCTTTTGACATGGTTGGGGTAGGACGCGATGATGGTCATACATTGGGAGAATATTCACCGATATTTTATCGTAAAGACAAATTTGAATTATTAGATAGCCAGACATTTTGGCTGTCACAATATCCTGACAGTGTAGGGTTTATTGGTTGGGATGGTGCTTGTACACGTATAGCCACTTGGGCTAAGTTGAAAGACGTGGTTACCGGAAAAATCTTTATGTTTGTCAACACGCATTTCGATCATGTAGGCACACAAGCCCGCCGTGAGGCTGCACTGCTTATCATCGACCGTATCAAACAAATAGCAGGCAAGTATCCCGCCATTCTTACTGGAGACTTAAATGTCACTGATTCTTCAGAGGCTTATCTCACACTTACCACCAATGAGTTTGTGCTGAAAGATGCACATAAGATAGCTGAAGTTAGAGAAGGAGTAGAGTATACTTTTCATGGTTTCGGAAGAGTACCTGTAGCCGAAAGAAGTAAGATCGATTTCGTTTTGGTAACTCCATCTATACAGGTGAGCAAATCCTTCATTCCAGGTATCGTAGAGCATGCGGTTACTTATTTGTCTGATCATAATCCCCAGGTAGTCGATTTGAAGTTTTAACTCTTACACATGTATTTGATGAAATCTTTTTATGCTCTTTTTTCCTTTTGTGTGGTAGTTTTGTTTGTGGCGTGCACTTCTCGTCCTGCCACGTTTACATCACCCGATGGTAAAATCCGTTTGTCTTTTGCATTAGACAGTTGCCGTTCTATGACCTATCAAGTATGGGTAAACGATTCTCTTGTTATCCAACCTTCCATGTTGGGATTTACAGAGAAAACGGGCATCAATCTATCTCGTAATTTTAGAATTTTGCAGACGGAATTCAGTCAGACTGATGAAACCTGGACACAGCCCTGGGGAGAGAATAAGACTGTGCGCAATGCTTATAATCAGATGACGGTTCATTTGATGGATGAGGCTCAGACTGAGTTAGACCTTTATTTCCGACTGTTCGACGACGGAGTAGGCTTTCGATACGAATACAGGGTACCGAAAGCCGACAGTTTGCTGATTACAGATGAACTGACTACTTTTTCTTTGGCAGCCGATGGCCAGTCGTGGTCTATACCAGCGAACTATGAAACGTATGAACTACAGTATCGCACATTGCCTTTGTCGACTGTAGAAACTGCCAATACGCCGATGACGTTCCGGTCGGCAGGTATCTATGCTTCTCTACACGAAGCTGCCTTGACCGACTTTCCCGAAATGACGTTGAAAAATGTAGGCGGCACTTGTTTCAAGGCCGAATTGGCTCCCTGGCCCGATGGGGTAAAAGCCCGTTTTCAGGGAGGTAATTTCAAGACGCCTTGGCGCACCTTGCAGATTAGCTCTGAAGCAGTGGGGCTTATCAATTCATCACTCATATTGAATCTGAATGACCCTTGTGTGCTGGAGACTACCGATTGGATCAAGCCGATGAAGTATGTCGGTGTATGGTGGGGTATGCACCTGGGGGTAGAAAGTTGGGTTATCAACGACCGTCATGGAGCTACTACCGAAAATGCCAAACGGTATATTGATTTCGCTGCTGCCAATCGGATAGAAGCGGTGATGTTCGAAGGCTGGAATGCAGGCTGGGAGAACTGGGGAGGTTCGCAGCAGTTTGATTATACCCGCCCATACGATGATTTTGATATGCAAGAGATTAGCCGGTATGCTCGGGAAAAGGGGATTGCCATCATCGGACATCACGAAACCGGAGGCAATGTGCTGAATTATGAGCGTCAGTTGGATAAAGCCTATCAGTGGTATGCCGACCATGGAGTGCATTCGGTAAAGACGGGGTATGCAGGCGGATTGCCCGGCGGGCATAACCATCACGGGCAGTTCAATGTGCGTCATTACCGCAAGGTGGTGCAGACGGCTGCTAAATACCATACCACGCTCGATGTGCATGAGCCGATTAAGGATACAGGTATTCGCAGAACCTATCCCAACATGATGACGCGTGAAGGAGCCCGGGGGATGGAGTGGAATGCCTGGAGCGAAGGCAATTCTCCCGAACATCATGTAATGTTGCCGTTTACCCGTTTGCTGGCCGGCCCGATGGATTATACTCCCGGTATCTTTGATATTCTTTACGAACGGGCCAAGAAGAATCCCAATCGGAAGAAGTGGAACATGATGGACAGCAAGGATTGTCGTATCAATACTACTTTGGCCAAGCAGATAGCCAACTGGGTGGTTCTTTACTCTCCGTTGCAGATGGCAGCCGATATGATAGAGAATTATGAAGGTCATCCGGCTTTTCAGTTTTTCCGTGATTTTGATGCCGACTGCGACTGGTCGGAAGCATTGGCCGGAGAGCCGGGCGATTATGTGGTGATAGTGCGCCGAGCCAAGGATAAATTTTTCTTGGGGGCGATTACCGATGAACATCAACGCCGGGTAAAGATTGCGCTGGATTTTCTTAAACCGGATACCTCTTATCGGGCAGTGATTTATGCCGACCGGGCCGATGCCGATTGGGAAACCAATCCCTTGGCGTATGAAATCGTAGAAAAAGTGGTGACTGCTGCCGATAGCCTGACCATATCAATGGCGCGCGGTGGCGGACAAGCCATTACCTTTCTGCCCGTAGAATAAATGCTGGAATATATACTTTTCTGACACTTTTGCAAGCAAGCGGCTGCATGATGCATAGCAAGTAACTGCTAAGCGTCATGCAGCCGCTTGCTATGGCTGATGCAGCTAGCTGCTTTCGTCAAGCTATCCCCAAGAGTTCTATTTCGAATATCAGTGTAGAACCTCCCGGAATACCCGGTTGCGAGAATTTGCCGTATCCCATTTCTGCCGGCAGGTAGATTTCCCATTTATCGCCCACACACATTCGTTGGATAGCGATAATCCATCCGTCTATCAGGTCGCTCAGGCGCACTGCCATAGGCGTGCCGCCGCGGCTGCTGTCAAACTTCTTGCCGTTGATGGTCCATCCGGTGTAGTGTGCCGTAATGATGCTTCGGGCATTGGGGTGCTTGCCGTCGTTCTTTCCTTGGTTGATTATTTTATAATAGATACCTTTGGGAAGTGCTTGCACACCCTCTTCCTTGGCCTTGGCTTCCAGCCACTCCTGATTGATTTTTGCGTATTCTTTTTTGTTAGCCATGAGATTATTTATTTGTATTTTTTTCCAATGCTTTTGCTTCGTTCCACAATGCGTCCATTTCTTCCAGCGACATATCATGCAGGCTCTTTCCCTGCTTTAGGGTATGCTCTTCCAGGTAGTTGAACCTGCGTATGAACTTCTGGTTGGTATGTTCCAGGGCATTGTCGGGATTGATTTTGTAGAGCCGGGCGGCATTGATGAGGCTGAACATCACGTCGCCGAATTCTTCTTCTGCCTTTTCCCGGTCCATATTGGCCACTTCTGCCTGAAACTCCTGGATTTCTTCTTTTACCTTATCCCATACCTGCTCTCGTTCTTCCCAGTCGAAGCCCACGTTTCGGGCTTTATCCTGTATGCGATACGCTTTAATGAGCGAGGGCAGTGCGGCAGGCACCCCGCTGAGCACAGTCTTGTTGCCTCCTTTTTCTTTCAGTTTCAGTTCTTCCCAGTTCTGCACCACCTCTCCGGCAGTTTCAGCCTTCACGTCGCCAAACACGTGCGGATGGCGGTAAATCAGCTTGTCGCAGAGTCGGTCGCATACGTCCTTTATATCGAAACTGCCTGTTTCGCTGCCTATTTTGGCATAGAAGGCCACGTGCAGCAGCACGTCTCCCAGCTCCTTGCAGATTTCTTTCTGGTCGTTGCGCATCAGTGCGTCGCAGAGTTCATACGTTTCTTCTATGGTGTTGGGTCGCAGGCTTTCATTGGTCTGTTTCCGGTCCCACGGGCATTTCTCCCGTAATTCGTCCAAAATATCCAGGAAGCGTCCGAAGGCTTCCATCTGTTCTTTTCTAGAATGTTGCATATCCGTTGTTAGATTATTTTACTTATTGATTGATTCTGAAAAACACCGGTACGGTATATTCTACGATGACCGGTTCACCGTTCAGTTGCGCCGGTTTCCATTTAGGCATGGCAGAAATCAGGCGTACCGCTTCTTGGTCTAAATCCGGGTCTGCACTGCGCCACACCCTCACGTGATTTACCGTGCCGTCTTTTTCAATCAGAAATTTCACCACTACCTTTCCTTGTATTCCGGCCCGTTTGGCTGCTTTAGGGTATTGTATGTTCTGTGTCATATATCTAAAGAAGCCTTGAAGGCCTCCTTTAGAAAACTCCGGTTCTTGGTCTGCACCGCTTGGTTTGCCTATACGGCCCTTCAGCGTATCACCGGCCAGAACAATGTTCTGCATCTGCAATGCTTCGGATGCGGCATCCGGTTTGCTGTGGCGCGGCATGGCAGCAAGGGCAGGTGAGGCCCATGCAGTAAAGGACAGGACAGCCAGAGGAAGGAGATAGAATCTCTTGATGCGATGGGTACTCGCAGATAAGTAAGAGGTATTCATGTCGGTAGATTTTTGATTTATACAGCTTTACTTTATAGTTGCAAAGATAGGGATATATCTCATTGGTTGGAAAAAACTTTCGGTGGCTTTTGCCGTTAAAAAGCAATAAATTACTAATTTTGCATCCGATATTCGGAATTTAATATACTGAAAAGATAAAGATATGGAATTAGCAAGTAAGTACAATCCCGCTGATGTGGAGGGAAAGTGGTACCAGTATTGGTTGGACCACAAATTGTTTAGTTCAAAACCCGATGGCCGTACACCGTACACCGTCGTTATTCCTCCCCCTAACGTGACGGGTGTGCTGCATATGGGACATATGTTGAACAATACCATTCAGGACATCCTGGTGCGTCGTGCCCGTATGGAAGGCAAGAATGCCTGCTGGGTGCCGGGTACCGACCATGCGTCCATTGCTACCGAAGCAAAGGTAGTGAATAAGTTGGCTGCACAAGGCATCAAGAAAACCGACCTAACTCGTGAAGAATTTTTAAAACACGCCTGGGAGTGGACCGATGAACATGGAGGTATCATCTTGAAGCAGCTTCGTAAGCTGGGTGCTTCGTGCGACTGGGACCGCACTGCTTTCACCATGGACGAAAAGCGTAGCGAGAGCGTTATCAAGGTATTTGTAGACCTCTATAACAAGGGCTTGATTTACCGCGGTGTGCGCATGGTGAACTGGGACCCTAAGGCACTGACGGCTTTGAGCGATGAAGAGGTTATCTACAAGGAAGAACATAGCAAGCTCTATTACCTGAGATATTACGTAGCCGATGATGATATGAGCGGTGAAACAGGTGTGGAAGGCGAAGTGGTACATCGCGATGAGCAGGGCCGTCGCTATGCCGTAGTGGCTACCACGCGTCCGGAAACCATCATGGGTGATACGGCTATGTGTATCAATCCTAATGATGTGAAGAACGGCTGGCTGAAGGGCAAGAAGGTTATCGTGCCTTTGGTGAACCGTGTGATTCCGGTGATTGAAGATGATTATGTAGACATTGAATTCGGTACAGGCTGTCTGAAAGTCACTCCGGCTCACGATGTGAACGACTATATGCTGGGTGAGAAATATAACTTGCCTTCTATCGATATTTTCAATGATAACGGTACCTTGAGCGAAGCAGCCGGACTCTATGTAGGTCAAGACCGTTTCGATGTGCGCGAGCAGGTAGAGAAAGACCTGGCTGCTGCCGGCTTGCTGGAGAAGGTAGAAGCTTATACCAACAAGGTAGGTTGTTCAGAGCGTACCAATGTGCCCATTGAGCCGAAACTGTCTATGCAGTGGTTCCTGAAGATGCAGCACTTTGCTGATATGGCTTTGCCGCCGGTGATGAACGATGAACTGAAATTCTATCCTGCCAAGTATAAGAACACTTATAAGAACTGGTTGGAAAACATCAAGGATTGGTGCATCAGCCGTCAGTTGTGGTGGGGACACCGCATTCCGGCCTATTTCTTGCCCGAAGGCGGGTATGTGGTAGCTGCTACGGCAGAAGAAGCACTGAAGCTGGCTCAGGAAAAGACGGGCAATGCTGCCTTGAAACTCGAAGACCTGCGTCAGGATGAAGACTGTCTGGATACCTGGTTCTCTTCTTGGCTGTGGCCTATTTCCTTGTTCGACGGTATTCTGAATCCCGGCAACGAAGAAATCAAGTATTACTATCCCACCAGCGACCTGGTAACCGGACCCGATATTATCTTCTTCTGGGTGGCCCGTATGATTATGGCCGGCTATGAGTATATGGGGGATATGCCTTTCAAGAATGTCTACTTCACGGGTATCGTGCGCGACAAGTTGGGCCGTAAGATGTCCAAGTCTTTGGGCAACTCTCCCGACCCGCTCGATTTGATAGAGAAATACGGTGCCGACGGTGTGCGTATGGGTATGATGCTTTCTGCCCCTGCCGGCAATGATATCTTGTTCGACGATGCTTTGTGCGAGCAGGGCCGTAACTTCAACAATAAGATTTGGAATGCCTTCCGTCTGCTGAAAGGCTGGGAAGTAAGCGCAGAGGTAGAAGTGCCGGCAGCCGCTTCCCTGGCTATGAAGTGGTTTGCTGCCAAGCAGAATGCCGTAGCTGCCGAAGTGGCCGACCTCTTCAGCAAATACCGCCTCAGTGAAGCATTGATGGCTGTATATAAGCTGTTCTGGGACGAATTCTCATCCTGGTACCTGGAAATGATTAAGCCGGCCTATGGTCAGCCCATCAGCAAGGAGGTATACGATACCACCATCGGTTTCTTCGATACCCTGCTTCACCTGCTTCACCCCTTCATGCCGTTCATCACGGAAGAGTTGTGGCAGCACATCGTAGATCGTAAAGACGGTGAAAGCCTCATGGTAAGTCCGATGGCTCCGTTGGCTGCTGCCGACGAGTCGCTCATTGCTGCCTTCGAAGGTGTGAAGGAAGTAATCAGTAATGTACGTTCCATCCGTTTGCAGAAGAACATTGCTCAGAAGGAAGCGCTCGAATTACAAGTAGTGGGCGAGAACCCGGTAGCTGCTTTCAGCGCGGTCATCGAAAAGATGTGCAACCTTTCTTCCATCCAGCTGGTAGAGGCCAAGGCCGACGGCGCAGCATCGTTCATGGTAGGTACTACCGAATATGCCGTGCCCTTGGGCAACATGATTGACGTAGAGGCCGAAATAGCTCGTATGGAAGCCGAACTGAAGCACAAGCAAGGATTCCTGCAAGGTGTATTGAAGAAACTCAGCAACGAGAAATTTGTCAACAATGCTCCTGCCGCAGTCATCGAACTGGAGCGTAAGAAGCAGGCCGATGCCGAAAGCATCATCAAGTCTTTGCAAGAAAGCATTGCTGCCTTGAAGAAAGCATAACGCACGTGCAGAGCGTGTAGCGCATATATATCGTAAAGAGGCTGTCTCCCTGTTCTCGTTCGAGTCAGGGGGCAGCCTCTTTTCGTGTTCCTGCTGTAAGCAGCGGTTTTCATTGTATCCCTGCTTTTGCTGAGCGTTATGTTTCAGGGATAAGACTGAAAATAAACTCAGATAAAACTGGATAAAATGCTTTCTGAATAAATGGTAAGCAGCTTCCAGGCCTGCATAGAGAAAAACGGAATCCTCCCGTTTCTTTTAGCTCCGGGCCTTGTAGGTTGTCCGGTTTTAAAAGATGCAGGAGGATTCCGCTTTTTTATAGAAGGGTAAGATTGATTCTATTTTTCCAACAGGTTCTTCAGGAAAGCATCCAGTTCCTCATCCAGTCCTTTCAGCAGTTCATCGTTTACCAGCAGCGTATCATCGTCCATCAGCAGCAGTTCGGCCACCGTTTCCTTTTCATCGTCCACCAGTACGAAAGAGTAGGGCTTCAGCACATTGATTTTATCGAAATACCCCTTCTGCTTCATATCATTCAGCAGGGAGACCAGCAGCCGTTCGCAATGCTCCAGGAAATCATCATTTTCATAGCCACTCCATTCATCTACGGATGTCTGAGCCAATACGGCATCTTCGTCATCAAAGATAATGAGTTCGCCCGAATTAGGGTTAGGTTGCAGGTGTATATCTGTCACAATGGTTTGTCCGTTGTGTGTCGTATATTTTTCTACAGCTTTGTTCAGGGCTGTTTCTATGGCTGCTAATGACGGTTCGCTAAGTTTCATATCATTTTAAAATTTAGGATTTTCAAAGTTATATAAAAATATTAGAAACGAAAAGAATATCGTAGAAAAATGCTTTTATTCATGAAATCTTTCCATTTGCGTATGGAGCAGTGCCATTTGGCTGGTTCTTTTTTCCAGTTCCGTCACATACAGGCTTTCCAGTGCATAGTTGGGCACCTCGGCTGCCTCTATTCCCGTTGCCTTTTTTTTCTGTTCCACCTTGTCGGCATCGAAAGCCAGTTGTTGTGCATTCTTGGCCCATTCCAAAGCCTTTGGCAGGTTGTCTAGCATTTCGTAGCCCAGTGCCAGGTTGTGTGCAGCCCTCATCCTTTTCTTGCCTTTTGCTTTCTCATATACTTGTTCCCAAAGCGTCAGAGCCTCCGTCCAGTTCTGTTCGCGCACATATACGGCGGCATCCCTCATTTCTACGCTGCCTCCGGTAAAGAGTATGCGGTTGGCCGTTTCCCAGTGGGGCAACATCTTTTTCACCGGAATGCTCCCGGCAAACTCCGAAGCCTGTGCCACCAGTTCCTGGTTGCTGATCAGTTGCGCTTCCGCTTCCTCAAAGCTGGCTCCTATTTCCTCCCAGAAGATGCTGTCGGCAGGTTGTATGGTATGCAGCCGGGTTGTTCTGCCCGGCAGATAGATTCTCACGGTAGGCACCACTTTCAGGTCGGTACTGCCAAAATACGCCTGAAACATGGGCGAATACTCCACCTTGCGTACCGCCTTTATCTGTACATCTTCCAGTGCCAGCAGAAAGTCGGCCCCCAGTTCATACGTCAGCTTCTCCACCTGTTCGCCCGTCAGCTGTCCGTTTGTCTCACCGCTGTTTTTTGTCTGCAACGTAGAGTCACAGATTATCACCTCTTCGAAGTAATTACCGTCGGCCAAGCATTCAGCCAGTGCTTCTGTGGTCCGGTCAGCGTCTCCCCGGAAGAATTGGGTCAAGATGGGTCCTTGGGTTGGGGTGGCAACTTTCTCTTCCTGTCTGATGAGGAAGTCCTTTTCATGGTATGCAGGTACATTATTCACCACTGCCACTTTCTTCAGTTCGGCAGGAAAACTGATTTCTGCGGGCAGCATATAATCGATGGATAAGGGTTGAATACTTTGGCAACTGCTCATCAGCAGTGCCCATGCACCGGCCAGCAATAGTTGTTTATTCATTCTTTCTATTTTTGTATCATTCATACTTGATGAGCAAAAATACGCTTTTTCCGTACATTCGCAAAAAGGAGTTCTCTCATTTATTTTTTTTAAGGAGCCATCACCCGCCTCTGGGAAATTTATCCCCCGTGGGGGGGAAAAGTTCATCCGGATGGCAGGTCATTCTACGTCGGCTCATAGACACCTGCTTACTGTCGGCTATAAAAAAAGAAGTCAGAAGAGAGCCTTTGTCACCCCCTCTGACTTCTTTCTATTACTTGTAAGAAAAGCAGGAATCATAAGTAAGACAACTGCTTGATGCAGCTTCTTTCTTGGCATCCGCTTTTCGTCTGAGCGAAACGCCCGTTATTGATTCTTGCCGTGGCAGTTCTTGTATTTCTTTCCGCTGCCGCACGGACAAGGGTCATTTCTACCCACTGTCTTTTCAGCGCGTGCCGGTTCACGGTGAGGTTGTTCGCGTGTATCATGAGCAGCTGCAGCCTGTTGGTTCGGGTCATTCAGGTCCACCTTCTGTTCACGATACTTGCTCATGTCCTGGCGTTGTTCCGGGGCAGCCTGACGCACCTCTATGCGTTGCTGAGGTTGCTGCGGCTGTTCCGGCTGTTGCGGAGCCTGCTGCCGTTGTTCTTCGGGAATTTCCGGTACCGGAATCTGACCGCGCATCAAGATAGCAATCGTTTCATTGTTAATCTTGTTCACCATGGCGTCAAACAGATTTACCGATTCCAGCTTATAGATAAGCAGCGGATCTTTCTGTTCGTAGCTGGCATTCTGTACCGAGTGCTTCAGGTCGTCCAGTTCGCGCAGGTTTTCTTTCCATGCCTCGTCTATCACGTGCAGCAAGATGGATTTCTCGAACGATTTCACCACCTCCTTGCATTCGCTTTCGTACGCCGCTTTCAGGTTGCAGGAAATGTTATACATCCGTTTGCCGTCTGTAATCGGAATCAGGATATTCTCATACATGTGGCCCTGCTGTTCGTACACCTGCTTGATAACCGGATAAGCTATCTGTGCCATGCGTTCCGTTTTGCGCTTGAACATTTCCATTGCCTTGTCGAACGTGCGGTCGGCCAGTTTTTCCTTCTTTTCATTGCGGAATTCCTCTTCCGTGAAGGGCACCTCCATAGCCAGCGTCTGCAGGATGTCCATCTTGCAGTTTTCATAGTCGGGAGCTTCCACCGCGCTGAGCGAGCGGTCCCAGATCATATTCACGATGTCCATGCCGATACGTTCACCCATCAAGGCGTGGCGACGCTTGGTATACACCACCGTACGCTGCTTGTTCATCACGTCGTCGTATTCCAGCAGTCGTTTACGTATACCGAAGTTGTTTTCTTCCACCTTCTTCTGAGCCCGTTCGATGGATTTGGAAATCATGCTGTGTTCTATCATTTCCCCTTCCTTGAAGCCCAGCTTATCCATTACCGAAGCAATGCGGTCTGACGAGAACAGACGCATCAGGTCGTCTTCCAGCGATACGAAGAACACCGAAGAACCCGGGTCACCCTGACGTCCGGCACGTCCGCGAAGCTGTCTGTCCACACGGCGCGATTCGTGGCGTTCGGTACCGATGATGGCCAAACCGCCGGCTGCCTTCACCTCGGCACTCAGCTTGATGTCGGTACCACGTCCGGCCATGTTGGTGGCGATGGTCACCGTACTGCTCTGTCCGGCCTGAGCCACGATGTCTGCCTCCTTCTGGTGCAGCTTGGCATTCAGCACGTTGTGCTGAATCTTTCTCATGGTCAGCATCTTGCTCAGCATCTCAGAGATTTCCACCGATGTGGTACCCACCAGCACCGGACGTCCGGCCTGTACCATCTTCTCTATCTCTTCGATTACGGCTTTATACTTTTCGCGTTTCGTCTTGTACACGCGGTCGTTCATATCATTTCTTGCAATGGGTCGGTTGGTCGGAATCACCACCACATCCAGCTTGTAGATGTCCCAGAATTCGCCGGCTTCTGTTTCAGCCGTACCCGTCATACCCGACAGCTTGTGATACATACGGAAGTAGTTCTGCAGGGTGATGGTGGCAAAGGTCTGCGTAGCCGCTTCCACCTTCACGCGTTCCTTGGCTTCGATGGCCTGGTGCAGACCGTCGGAGTAGCGTCTTCCCTCCATGATACGTCCGGTCTGTTCGTCCACGATTTTCACCTGACCGTCTATCACCACATATTCATCATCCTTTTCGAACATGGTGTAGGCCTTCAGCAGCTGGTTGATGGTGTGTACGCGTTCACTCTTGATGGAGTAGTTGGTCATCAGCGCATCTTTCTTGGCCAGGCGTTCCTCATCGGTCAGATTGGTTTCGTTCTCCAGTTCCGACAGCTGTGCAGCGATGTCGGGCAATACGAAGAGCGTGGGGTCTTCTGCATTTCCGGTAATCAGGTCGATACCCTTGTCGGTCAGGTCTACACTGTTCAGTTTCTCGTCGATGACGAAGTAGAGCGGGTCGGTCACCTCGTGCATACGCTTGTTGTTCTGCTCCATGTAGATTTCCTCCGTCTTCAGCATACCCGCCTTGATACCCTGTTCGCTCAGGAACTTGATCAGGGCCTTGTTCTTGGGCAGACACTTGTGGCTGCGATACAGAGCCAGGAAGCCTTCCTCCACCTCGTTCTTGTCGTCCGAGGCAATCATACGCTTGGCGTCAGCTAGGTATTTGGTAGCCAGTCCGCGCTGTGCTTCCACCAGGCGTTCCACCAGCGGTCGTAGCTGTTCAAACAGCTGCACGTCGCCTTTGGGCACCGGACCGGAAATAATCAGCGGCGTACGGGCATCGTCTATCAATACCGAGTCCACCTCATCCACGATGGCATAGTTATGCTGGCGTTGCACCAAGTCTTTCGGGCTGATGGCCATGTTGTCGCGCAGGTAGTCGAAGCCGAATTCATTGTTCGTACCGAAGGTAATGTCGGCCAGGTAAGCGCGTCGGCGGGCATCCGAGTTGGGCTGATGCTTGTCGATGCAGTCCACGCTCAGACCGTGGAACATATAAAGCGGACCCATCCATTCCGAGTCACGTTTAGACAGGTAGTCGTTCACCGTCACCACGTGTACACCGTTTCCGGTCAGAGCATTGAGGAATACGGGCAGGGTAGCCACCAGTGTCTTACCCTCACCGGTAGCCATTTCAGCGATTTTGCCTTTGTGCAGCACCACGCCACCAAACAGCTGCACGTCGTAGTGCACCATGTTCCAGGTCATTTCATTACCGCCGGCCAGCCAGTGGTTCTTGAAGATGGCCTTGTCGCCCTCTATGCGTACAAAGTCTTTCGTAGTGGCCAGTTCACGGTCGAAGTCGGTAGCCGTCACCACGATTTCCTCGTTTTCCGAGAAGCGTCGTGCCGTATCCTTCACGATGGCAAATGCCGTGGGCAGCACGTCGTCTAATGCTTTCTCATAGAGGTCCAGAATTTCCTTTTCCAGTTTGTCGATTTGAGCAAAGAGGGCTTCGCGCTGTTCCAGTTCGGTGTTTTCCACACTGGCCTTCAGTTCGGCCACTTTGGCATGCTGTTCGGCAGCCGAGTTACGGATATAAGCCTTCAGCTCTTCCGTCTTGGCACGCAGGCCGTCGTTGTCCAGTTTGGCTACTTCGGGGTAGGCAGCTTTCACCTTTTCTACCCAGGGCTTGATTTCCTTCATGTCGCGGGATGCTTTGTTGCCGAAAATCGAGCTTAAAAATTCATTAAATCCCATTATTATATTGTTTTTTATTTATTATTCTATTGGTTAAGATACCTGTTCATTTTTTTTCTTTAGCTTTCATTGCTCCTTGCTGTGCAGAAAGAACAGAATACTGCGGGTACAGAAGGCATCAACTCTTCTTTTCATCGGGTTTCTCTTGCGAGGCAAAGATAAGGTTTTTCTGCTTCATTTACAAACACCTGAGGCAGTATCAGTAGCAAATCATCCTACTGAAACACCGGAATATCCCTCTGAAAAAGTGGCAGTTTTAAGATGCACTCCGGATAAAAATCCCTCCGCTTCTTCAAAAGTTTCTTAGAAGAGTGGGGAAGCCTGGCAGGCATTGGGAGCGCGGATGTGCAGCATCCCCGACAGGGTAGGGGCCAGCCGCTCTGCACTGACCGGTGCCGAAAGCGTTTCAGCCTGAATGCCGGCACCCAGCAGAATGAGCGGTGCAGGAATGTTGGCCAGGCGTACCACCCGGCTATAGGAACTGTTTTCTTGTACCACCGTCCATCCGGGAAGCACCTTAATCAGCAGGTCGCCCGAGTTCTTGCGGTGGAAGCCGTTGCGGATGCGGTCTTTCTGCGGCGACCACGAGCCCAGCAGCAGGCGGTCGGCCGAGTACACCTCGTTCACCCCGCTGAACTGCACCAGGAATTGGGCCGCTTTCTCTTGCACGTCGGCCAGAATCAGCCCTTTGTTTTCTATGAGTTTATGATTCAGGTAGATGTGCAGCTGATGATACCCATCCACATATTGCCCTTCGCCATACGTAGCCATGAGGTACATGTTGAGCAGCGTGGCGCATCGGTTCAGGTGGAATTCTCCGCCCGGTACCCGGTAGAGTCCCAGGTCGGCAGCTTCCGGGTCGGCATAGCCCGTAGAGGCGATGCACAACACAATGTGCTGCAGTCCTACCTGCTTCTCCAGCATATCCAGCAGATGCTCTATGCTCTTGTCCAGCCTCACGTAGGTATCCTGCATCTCCATGGCACATTCCAGGATGCTGCGGTGGTTATAATTCCCCGCATAGTACGACAGTGCCAGCAGGTCGGGCACTTCATCCTTGCCCAGTAAGCTCTTGTTCAGCACCTCTTCCGTCAGCCGGTTCACCTCATCGTTCACCAGCGGACTGGCTATCAGCCGGCGGAACCGGTTGGTGCGGTCGTTGTCCATGCGATATTTAAAGGCATCGGTCCGCCATTCCGGCAGAAACCGGTAGCTCTCAGCCGGATGCACGGGTGTCCATTCCATGTCGCGGATGCGGTAGTCGGGCGATTGTTGTCCGTTGTATTCATTCATCCACCAGGGGAATTCCGGATAATACGTAGAGCTGCACCATTTTCCGCTGGTATCGTTCAGCCAGAAGGCAGCATTTCCGGCATGTCCGGCAGCCAGGATGGCCGCGTCGCGCACCGGAGCTATGGAGTACACCAGTGCCCGGTTGCCGGTGGCAATCTTCAGCTCATCGGCCACAGTCGACGTGAGCAGTTGCGTGGGGGCACTGTTGTCGTTGGTATAGTTTCCCATGAAGGCCGGGTCGTCCACACAGCTTTTAGGTCGCAGGGTCGATGTATCCAGCCACGTATTGGCTATGATTCCGTGTAGCGAAGGCGTGCTTCCGGTGTAGAGCGTAGCCACAGCCGAGGCCCTGTCCACCTGTTCAAAGGGAAATTCAGCCTGCCTGTACACCCTTCCTTCCCGCATCAGCCGTTTGAATCCCCTCTCACCGTAGAGCGACGAGAAAGCCTCCAGGTAATCCGTGCGCAGCTGGTCGATGGTGAGTGTCACCACCAGCTTGGGGCTGTGTGTCGGTGTCTGTGCCGACAGTCCGCTGAAGGTCAAAGCCAATAAGGAAGTAATCAATCCTTTTTTCATGCCATTTTATTCTTGTTTTACAGGTTGGTTTGCCACCGTTTTGCGGGCCAGCATCCAGTTGCTTGCACACCGCACCAGCAAACACAGCGTCAAAGGTAATACAGCGGGCGGAATAAATTGAGGAATCGGCGCCAAAAGCACGATAAAAAGTGTTAAAATCACGCCGTTGGCGGCCATATAGCGGCTCAGCCTTTTCTTTTTCACCCTTATCAGCACACAGGGCAGGCAGAAAAGGTGCAGCGGATGCAGTATCAGGAGCAGCCAGTTGGGGCTCACTGCCGGATGCTGCGAGCAGGCAGCCAGAAAGGCCAGGATACATCCCGCCACGCCTGCCGTGCCAAAGAGCAGCCCGTCCAGTGCCCACAGTGATTTTCTTCTGCGCACCCCGTAGATGCTGAGTACCGTTACCCCTGCCCAGAGCAGCAGTGCCGCCTGCATGGGCGATGGCAGCAGGCTTTCTTCCTGCGCCGTATGGGCGGCATCCACCACTTTCACTTCTTCGCCTACCAGCGGTCGTCGGTCGCCCTGTTCCGATACGATGCAGGCCCCTCTGAGGTATTGTTGCAGATAGAAAGGCACAAACATTTGTTCACGATAACTGGCCGGCTTATCTGCCCGGCTGCCGATGCACAGATCGATGCCGAACCGGGCCCACGGATGTCCCTCGGTATACCGGTGCAGCAGGTCGCGCCAGGTGCATACCGTGGCCGTTGAGTCCTGTGCGGCGGCATACTCCACCCGTCCGTCCACGCAGGCCTCTATGCGGTCGCGGGGTCGGGTAGCACAGTTGTCGTAAAAGAAATTATAGCGATACGTGCGGTTCTCCGGCCGGTAATTCTCGGTCAGTGCCTCCCACAGCCGTTGTTTCTCCCGGCTCGTCAGGTTCAGTGTCTGCTGCCACACGTCGCGTTCGTCCCACTGGTATTCAGCGGCAAACCGTGAGAATTCCGTCACCCCCAGCTGATAGTCCGTTTCGCCCAAGGCAAAACGCAGGGCAAAGTGAGGCACCCGGAAGCTGAACATGCCGTAGTTGAACACCACGTCGATGCCCCGGGCAGGGTCTTCGTAGCGCAGGGCTGTATGCCCAAACAGCGAATAGATTTCCTCGCCGGCGCTGCACGTCAGCAGGCTGCATTTCGCCGAATCTTGTGCCCGGGCCGTAATGCCCAGCCAGGCCAGCAGCATCCACAGAAATAATGTTGATTTTTTCATTGGGCGCAAAAGTAGTTAAAAACTACGAGATGAAGGCAAAACAGAGAGGCATTATTTTGTGTAAAAAATACTTTGTGAAGATTCTCAGAAACTGCTTGGATATTTCTCGGACAAATCTTATGGAGAAGGTAGTGATCTTGCGCTGCACACCGGTCGTTTTACGGAGCGTGCGAAAGGATATGACCGGAATGGCAATATGCTGGGATTGCATCGTTTCGGCAGATTGTCTTCGGGTGAGTATGGGATGATGGATGCTTTGGATTATACGTATGAAGGGAACCGCTTGATGTGTGTAGACGATGGAGTGTCTGTTACCGCTTATGCCGGCGTTTCTGATTTTCAAGATGGTGCCAATCAGGCGGATGAATATGCTTATGATGCGAACGGCAATCTTACGAAAGATTTAAATAGGAATATTTGTGAAATCCAGTATAATATCTTAAATTTACTCCGCAAGGTAGTCTTTGCTGGTGGTGACTCCATCAGTTATGTGTATGCAGCCGACGGAACGAAACTTCGTTCAACGGCAACGATTGGGGGAGTGACCACTAAGACCGACTACTGCGGTAATGTGATCTATGAGAACGGTTTTCGTAAGTATTTGCTGGTGGATGGCGGTTACGTTACGCTGAGTGACGGCAAGTACCATTACTATCTGCGCGACCATCAGGGGAACAACCGCGTGGTGGCGGGTGCAGATGGTACGGTGGAGGAGGTGAACCATTACTATCCTTTCGGTGGTGTCTTCGCTTCATCGGGCAATGCCCAGCCGTATAAGTACAACGGCAAGGAACAGGAGAAGTCTTTACCTTGGTATGATTACGGGGCACGTCGGTATGATGCGGTGCTGGGGCGGTTCACTACTGTAGACCCATCGGCAGAGAAAACTTATTTCTGGAGTCCGTATGCTTACTGCTATGATAATCCGGTACTGCACGTAGACCCTACGGGTAAGTTCGGTGAGACAGTTTGGGATGTCTTCAATGTAATTCTCGGCATCGACAGTTTCAAGAGAAACTTTTCGTCCGGAAACTATAAGGCTGCTGCTGTAGACGGTGCCGGCGTGCTACTGGATGCTGCTTCCTCCATGATTCCTTTCGTTCCGGGTGGTGCAGGTGCTGCTATCAAAGGTGCACGGGCGGCGGATAAGGCGGTTGATGCGGTTCAGGTCATGAACCGTGGTAGGATGAATGAGGCGAAAGTATTGGAAAGTATCGGAGAGGTGAAGAATACGAAGAAAATAACAACTACTTTGCCGGATACAAAAGAAATAGTAACTGTTATTCCTGATGCAGTTACCGATACGAAGCTCATAGAGATAAAGGATACCAAGGCTGTTTACAATACTAAGCAAATTAGGGGAGAGCGTCAGGCCGCAAAAGAAATAGGTAAAAAGTTTGCAATCATTACCGGTGAAAAGACACATCTTTCTAAAAAAGTAGAAGCGGATGAGATAATCAGACGAAAAGATATAGGACCTAAATAGCTGTTTGTTATGGGAAATTTTGATCATAAAAATATTTGTGTGCAGATAGAAGTTCGGGAAAACCTGACGGATGCTCGGATGATTGAGTTTGTGAAAGATTGGAACTTTACCATCGAAGATTTTCAGTCATATTTAAAATCTTTGAATGGTACTCTATCAACAGAGAAAGCGGAAGCAATGGTGCGTTTTTTTATAGAATATCAAGATGGTATTTTGCTTCCGGATAGATGTGGGGTCCATGAACCTTTACGGTATAATTTTGATAAAGATAAGGTTTCTACTTATGTTGATTGGATAAGTTTTCCTGCGGGTTGTCTGATGCTTAAAAAGAAACGGAAATTCGATGTGGAAATAGGTAATAGATTTTGGGGCGTAATCTGGTTAGATGGAGAACTCTTAGTTCCTAAACGCGTATTGCCTGAATATTTAGGCCGTATCACGTTCTGGTTTGCCAAGCAGCGCAAGGTAGATATGGATTTCTTAAAACAACTTTTACGTGATTTCTGTAGTTATCTGAATACGGATGTAGGTTACATTTTCGATCAGGAAAACATGACCGTACTGTTTGATTTGTTTCATCCTGAAAGAGTAGGAACGAAGATAGATACCTGGGATTGATTTTGTTTCTCTTTATCATAAAAATTCTGTTTGTCGGACACGGCAAGCAGGATTTTTTTTTCATGGTTCATTGATAGTGTGAATAGATTGATGTATTCGCCTATGATGCGAACGGCAATCTTACGAAAGATTTAAATAGGAATATTTGTGAAATCCAGTATAATATCTTAAATTTACTCCGCAAGGTAGTCTTTGCTGGTGGTGACTCCATCAGTTATGTGTATGCAGCCGACGGAACGAAACTTCGTTCAACGGCAACGATTGGGGGAGTGACCACTAAGACCGACTACTGCGGTAATGTGATCTATGAGAACGGTTTTCGTAAGTATTTGCTGGTAGATGGCGGTTACTTTTCAGGGAAAAACACTGCATATCTGAAACAAACTGGATGGGCTTTCGCGTGCGCAATATATATAATGTATACGATAGGAAAGCCTTTAAGAAACATGTTTGAAAAATATGTTTTG
>CALADS010000095.1 GCA_937890825.1 uncultured Bacteroides sp.
CCCTCTCTCTCCGCAACAAACGCTGAAAATCAGCAAATTGCAAAACAAACACCCAGTTTTACACCCAAGAATGTAAAGTCGGGTGTTTTTGTTTTATTTAAGATAATACAACCACTACATAATAAAAGAGTAGCGATATTAAAAGAATCCGATGAGAAAAGACTAATATTTATCTATCCATTCAGTTTGATTTTTCAGGACTTTACATCGTCCTGAAAGTATTTGTTATTGTATTCCAACGTCAGGAGTGGATTATAATACAAGTTTTTTGTGTGGATAGAATTTCGTTTTGCTTAATGTACGAAAGTACTTATCTATAAACGCATGAAATATTAGCACAATGAATCATTGGAAATCAACTTTGGCCGTGATAGGAATAGGCCAACTCATATCTATTTTAACAAGTACGATTGTTGGCTTCTCCATTATTTTTTGGATTAGCAACGAATTTAAATCCCCGACAGCTTTATCTCTGGCTATTTTAGCTGGATTTTTACCACAATTTGTATTAGGCTTGTTTGCCGGGGTCTATGTTGACAGATGGAATCGAAAGAAAACGATGTTTTATTCGGACTTGTTCATCGCGTTCTGTACCCTATGTCTTTTTATTGTGATAACCAAGGGTTATAAAGACCTTTCTTTTTTTTATCTATTGACTGCTTGTCGTTCAATAGGCAGTACGTTTCATGCACCTGCTTTACAGGCAAGCATCCCTCTACTGGTTCCCAAGCACCATCTTGTCAGGGTATCAGGTTTGTACCATTCCATTCAATCCTTCAGTGAGGTGATAGCTCCCGTTGTAGGGGCAAGCCTCGTTGTTTGGCTTCCCATACAGTATATTCTGCTCATAGATGTGATCGGAGCTGTTGCTGCTTGTCTGACCTTACTTTGTGTCCAGATTCCTTCTCTTCAAAAAACGAAAGTTCTTCCAGATTTCAAAAAAGAACTGACGGAATGTTGGCATACCTTGCGGCGTACAATGGGCATTTTGCCTTTATTCGTATGCTTTACGCTGGTGACTTTTGTCCTTATGCCTGTTTTTACGTTATTTCCTTTTATGACGCTTCTGCATTTCAACGGAAACATTTTGCAAATGGGAGTTGTGGAAATGGGTTGGGGCTCAGGGGCATTGTTGGGCGGTTTAGTACTTGCCTGTAAGGCTTTGAAAAGCAAGCAAACATTAGTGATGCATACGGCTTATGTGATATTGGGATTGTATCTGATTAGCGCCAGTTATTTACCATCAAGCGCATTTATAGGTTTTGTTTGCCTAACATTTACAGGAGGCATAGCCTATTCCATTTACCATGCGCTTTTCATCGCTATTATTCAGCAGAACTTGGCTTCGGACATGCTTGGACGGACTTTTTCTCTCATCTTTAGTTTGAGTACCTTTCCATCAATGCTGGGTATCGTAGCTTCAGGATATTGGGTGGAAGCATGGGGTATCACATCCGTCTTTATGATCAGCGGATGGGTTATCTTTCTGATTGGAGTGGGTGCAAATTTTATTTCTTCAATCAAGCAGTTGGATAATTACGCATAGTATTATTTATTAAAGAATTATTATATGACAAAGAAAGAACACACTACGATTACAGAGTTATTTCAAGTTTTGGACTTGTTGGAAAGCCTGGACATGCAGTTTTGGTTGGATGGAGGCTGGGGAGTGGATGTCTTGTACGGACAGCAAACCCGCTTGCATAGAGATATTGACATTGATTTTGATGCCAATTATACAGACCAACTCCTTGATCTTTTGCAGGAGAGAGGATATCAAATTGAAACAAATTGGTTGCCCACCCGTGTGGAACTGTATAGCAAAGAATTAGGCTATATTGATATCCATCCTTTTGTCTTGAATGCGGACGGCACTTCCAAACAAGCCGACTTGGATGGAGGCTGGTATGAATTTCAACCGGACTATTTTGGAACAGCAGTCTTTGAAGG
Organism: uncultured Bacteroides sp.; assembly: GCA_937890825.1. GTDB lineage: Bacteria > Bacteroidota > Bacteroidia > Bacteroidales > Bacteroidaceae > Bacteroides. The sequence goes on from CALADS010000095.1 coordinate 1,951, forward strand.
CAGAAGCATCCCTTGCATTTCTGCAAAAGGGCAACAAGTATTCCATTCGGGCTACGATTTAAGAGAGAAGGATATTCACGATTTATCTATAATTAAACAATGTATAACAACAATGAGCCTAACAATTAGATAAGAACAAGAAAATGACAGAAAAACAAATTGTCTGGTATATCTTACTTACAGAAGTAAAGATAGACAGTGACACCCAGTCTGTCACATCCCTGAGTGTAGCTCCATTGGCAGTCTTGCCGGAATTCCAGCGTAAGGGAATTGGGGGGGATGTTGATTCAGTAAGCCCATCAGAGGGCAGCACTTTTGGGTTACGGCACAGCAGTCGTATTGGGGCATAAAGAGTATTATCCTCGATTTGGCTATCGCAAGGCTATCGATTTAGGAATTGAATTTCCTTTCGAAGTCTCTCATGAATATTGCATGGTGGCTGAATTAATACCTGGAGCTACTGAGAATGTGAAAGGTATGGTTTGTTATCCAACTGACTTTAAATAGTTTAACAAGTAAAATTCATTATATAACTCGGACTGGGTATTTCAATTTCCCAGTCCGTATTCTGATAGTACTTATTCAATTGGAAGATTGTGTTGCTTCAAGAATGAAAGTTTATCCCAATACCCTCTTTGAAAGACGATTTTGTTATCTTTTACATGAAAAAATCCGCATCCACGAAGTCCAAGAGAGTCTTTCCATTCCATGATAGCCCATTCGCCATCTTCAAAAATATTTTCCACCATACAAACCATTTTAGCAGTGGCAAATTCATTCACAAACATTTTGTAGATTGATTCTTTACCTATTATTGGTTCGTTTGCGACTTGATGATTTACTGCATTAGTAGCATACAGCTCTGCTATATGATAAGCATCTGCTTTGTTAAAGCAATCTATCCATTTTTCCAAAACTTCTTTAGGCTTCATTTTTTATAAATTCTTAGGATTTTGATTCTGTAATAAAAACAATCTGTTTGGATGCATAGATACTTGATTTTATTAATAATAGGCTATTCTATATTCTAAATCCTCTGGATTTTTGCTCTCTCTGCACCGAGTTACGTAGATTCTGCTGTAACTTTTCCCATTGTTCCTTAAACCATTGTACTATGGGTTGTCGGTTTATGGTCAGCATAAGCTTACCACTATCCATCGGATGTTTCTCAACCCTAAAAATATCATTCTTGATGTCAAATTTCCACCTGTGTTCTTCGGAATAAATTTTGCCACTACATTGTATGGATTCTTTCTTTGTCAAGAGGTTTTCTATCATGTCTTTGGTAAACCCGATAACAGCGCATAATTTTTCCATTCTCAACATCTCTTTGAACATGGGAAACCATTTGTGGGCTTTTTCAAGCAAGGTGCTCAATCGTGATATTTCCTTGTCTTTGGCTTCAAGTTCTTGATTATGTATTCTTTGAAGATTACGAATTTGTCTGCTATGCTGTTCCTGTATTTGTTGTATCTGAATTTTTAATTCATCAGTAGCTTTGTCCCGTTTGGTAATTTCCTGATGTAGCTGCTCGATGTGATGTTCCAGTTCTTTCAGCTTACCGCTTCCGAAAAGAGAACCTACACCGCTTGCTATGGCGGTAGCAGCATTGGTGGCTGTTTTCTTTAGTTTGTCCGTGCGTATCTCTGCTTTTACCTGTTTGAGTTCCTGTTCGGCAAGGCTTACTTGTTGTTCCTTGTGTCGCTTGGTTTCCTCTATACGTTGCAGTTCGGCTTTCTGCTTCTCAATGATGAAATCATTTCGTTCCAGATGCTCTTTACCTGTGACAGCTTTTGCCTGTCCACGTTCCATCAGGAGAATATCGGAAGCAAGGGTCTGCATGGTTGCCATATCCTCGTCATTGAGCTTTCGGCTCTTTCCAGTTTCATGGTTCATCCAGTCGAATACGACATGAGCATGATAATTTGGTTTGAACCATCTGTTACCGACTTGGAAGCTCTCCTTGTCTTCTGCTTCCGGCTGACCGTTCAGCCAATGCCCTTCGTCTTTATGCAGGAAAATCTGTAGCGGAGTGATGCCCCAGCGTCTTTGGCACTCTTCACCGAATTTGCGTACATCAGCCAGTGTGGTGTCCGGTCTGATAAGCAATACTCCTTCACGGATGGGTGAGCATCCCGCCACCTTGATAATCTTTCCATTCTTTCCCTTGCGTTCCCTTTCCTTTTCCTGCATGGCACGTCCGGTCTTTTCCTTGACCATTTGCTTGATATTGTCATAATGAGTTCGCAGTTCGGGAGTGCCGAAGTCGGGATTTATCCACTGTTCGTTATCGGTGGAAAGTTCGGGAACGACATAGATTCTGGACTCCCCGATATTACGCATATACTCGGCAGTCCTTCGGTTGTGTGCCTCGCTCGATGCGATGTTGCAAGGCTTGATATGTATGCTTGATTTTGTTGCCATAGCTTCTTTCCTTTGTTTACAATTGATTTACTTTGCTCGCTTTCGCAGAGGGGTTCTTAGGGGTAACCCATAAGCGGAGATTGCAAAGAGAGGGTCACTCTTTGCTCGGGGTTCTCAGGGGTGAAACGCCCTGAGTGGGTCATTAGGGCAAAGCCCTAATCCCCTCGGGAGAGCCCACAACTACGAAAGCGAAGCGTGTAGTTATAGTGGGCTATAACTGGAAGCCGTTCTTCTTTTCCGGTGATTGGCTGCGCACCCCTTTGGCGGACTGGAGCTGCCTTTTTCTTTCAATCTGTTTCTGTAAGTATTCGTTCAAGTCCTTGCATCCTCTGTAAATCTGCGAAGCGTCCCGGATGTACCGCTCTCTGCCGTATTCCATGCGGATTTGCCGGAGTGCTTCCAGTCCTGCATGGTCGTTGTCGAAAAAGCAGTGGATGCGTTCGTAATTGCCCAACGGATAGAGAGCCTTGTTTACATTCGATACGGAGTTCAATACAATGTAGTCCTGCCCGTCCAATTCCGGATAATTTGGGCAGCTCTCTTGTCTCAATGTCAAAAAGGAGAGGTAGTCCATAAATCCCTCGAATACATAACAGGTGTTCCTCGCTTTTCCCGACTGCCTGATGTGGGAGATTTCCTTTGGGGCGATGCAGCCCTTGAAATAGCGGTTGCGGATTTCATATCCACCCGAACCATTGGGAAAGGCGATGGCAAAGTACCGCTTGCCGTTGTGAGTGAAACGTGCTTCACTACATTCTCTTTTCGCCAGTTCTATGTTAATTCCTCTACCTTGTAAGTAGGCAAGCAGGGCAGTAGATGACAGCGGAACAATCTCCAACTGTTGGAAGCTCGGCTCGGAAGAGTTTTGCTTTCCAAAAGAGAAAGATACCGGGCGCACGTGCGGTGTCTGCTCTGCTATCCGTTTCAAGATGTAAGGTACATGGTCGGTAGCGTACAGGTGTGCAGCCAGTTCTATGATACCACCACCTTTACCCAAACCGAAGTCATACCATTGTTCACGTTCGGTATTTACCTTGAACGAGGCTTCGGCTTCTTCCCTTAACGGTGATTTATACCACAGATTGACACCTTGTTGCTTGACGGGAGAATATCCTAAACTATGCAGATAATCCGCTATTCTGATTTGCTTGGCTGTCTGTATATCCATAAAATGATTGTTTTAGTAGTTGGTGAATTGGTTTATTTTTCTTTTTGCCCGTACCTTTTTAGGAAGTACGGTCTATAATCACTTCACTAAATTCTCGTATATATAGGATACGGTAATAAAGTGAAGTGATTTAGTCCCATTCCCCAAGCACTTCACTATATTCCTAATATATACACCCCGAGAATAAAGTGAAGTGATTGCAGGGAAATGGGCTAATAGTGGAAGTCAGGCATGAATGTGTATTTTCTGCCTGTCTCCTGCACTATCATCCGTTTGTTGCGGAGCATGGTGATGAGCGATACCGCCTTTTTATGGTTCAGCTTTACACCCACTGACATATAGGTCTTGATTAAGGCATCTTCCAGTTCCTTGTAGCCGTATTCCTCTTTCAGCCCGAAAACGGCTTCCAATGCGATACGGTGCTGCTGCTCGGTGATATGCCTGTAAGGGTCGAACTTCTCTTCTTCGGGTCTTCCCGGCTTCTTTGTTTCAGGTTTGTATCCCTCAATGAGTTCGGGAAGGGCTTTGTCGTTGATACGGAATGCGAAAGGCTCAAAGTCCATTGCCCGGATGTGAATGGCTGAAACATGGCTGATGTCACCGTTGCCCTTGTCCTTTTCTACCTGCAATACGGTTTCCGCCTTGTTGTTCAACTCCGTACCAATGTGCCCTCTTGCGTTCTCATCCCCTTTGTTCTGATGCAGTATCGTATGGATATGTATCTGCCTGTCGTCCGTCCACTGCATCAGCTTGGATATGATGCGTGTTGATTCACTGGGGCTGTTGATGTCATACACCATATCCCGTATGCCGTCTATAATTACAAGACCGATTTCGGGTGTATTGTAAATAGCCTGTTCCACAATCCTGATACGCTGCTCAGGCGTGTATTTTCTTAAGGCAAGAAATTCAAGATTCTCATTGTCCCTATCATCTGGCAAACCAGCCATTCGCAAAATGCGCGTCATGACTTTCAGACAATGGTAAGGGCTTTGCTCTGTATCAACATAAAGCACTTTCCGCTTATCTTCAGGCAGTTCAGCCACATACCGCAGCACTGTGCCGTTCTTCAATGCAGCGGCTACGATAGCCGATACATTGAACGTTTTTTTACTTTTGGCTTTGCCGATGGATGCGCTGAAATTACCCAATGTCCCAATGACAGAATCATGTACTTTAAGGATTTCAGGTGCTTTCTCATAACTTTTCGACAGGCTCAAACGTGAGGCTTGCCAAAGGATTATGGCTTCTTCAGCCGATATTTCCTTAGTCTCTTTCATATAGTCCATAGCCATGCCTCCCGTTATTTCCGTCCTCCTGTTTTCTTTCCAGCCAGTTCAAGGGCAAGCTCAACATCCACGATAATCTTACGTCCTATCTGAGTGATTGCCTTGTCAATCTTTCCGCTTTTCTTGATACGGTTGGCGGTGGGTAGGCTGCACCCGAACAGTTTGGCTATGCCCAGTATTCCGTACACATATTTTCTTTCTGTGTCTGTAATGGGCTGTGGCTGCGTTTCCGTTTGACGGGAAGCGTGCTTACTTAGGAATATGAACTCTTCACCTGTCATCTGCCAGACGGGTTTTGATAATAATTCTTGAAGATTTTTCATCGTTCAATCTATTTAGTCGTTTAACAATCAGCCCTGCGCACTGGCTGTTATCTCTGTTCTCGAACGATGCAAAATTAGGTAGGGTTGTAAGTGGTAAGGATGTGGTTGATATAAATGGAATATCTTGTTATTTATCTGAATATCAGATAATAAAAATACCACTCAAAAATTTAATTTGAGTGGTAAAAGTGGTTGTTTCGTAAAATGTCAGGGCATATCACAGATTATCGGAATATACCATCCATTTCTTTGGCAAATTTCCGGTTGCTGTCACTGGGGAAATCGGAAACAGGCTCTTTGTACTTTGACTTGTAGTAGCTTTCCTCAATATCCAATATTTTCAGGATATTCCTCTTCCAATTCTCCCTGTCCTGTTTGGGCAGTTTTTCGCTCATCAGGAATATCAGATAGCAGGTACGTATTTTTTCTCTCGGTCTGATTTGGGGTTTGGTGTCGCTTGGTAGCAGGTTCATGCAGGTATAGAAATCATGTTCGGAAATATTCTCGAACTGTTCTCCCACGCAGGTTACATGAATGAGCGAAAGCAGTTCCATATTGAAATACTCAGTCTGTTTCGTTCCCAGCACTTCTTCCTGTATGTTGGGGGCATTTGGTTCTTGTTCGGCTGGCTCTTCCGGCTCGTTTGTTTCATCAAATACATATTTCGCCAATGTCTCTTTGAGGTGGCAGCCCAGCCGATAGATTTCATTGAAACGGCTTTTTGCATATTGCAGGGCTTTCTCTCTGGTCTGTTTTTGCAGATCGTAGAGTTCGGTCAGCTTGTTTTTTTTCTCCTCGTATTCATCTTTGCACCGTTCATATTCCATTTCCGCACGCTTTTCATCCTCTGCAGTGTGTTCCCGATAACCTATGGAATCGTATCGGTGGTATGCTTCGTTTAGCGGAGCATGGAGCTTGGTCGTCTTGTATTGCTGTTCTTCTATGGCTTCTTTATAGATTTCTGAAACTCGGAAGCAGATATTGTAAACGGTCTGTTCATCCGGCATACATCCTTTCTTGTAATAACTTATGTTTTCGCATACTTCCTTTTTCAGGCTATTCAGAATCAGTGTGTATTGCTCCTGTGGAAGATGAAACACCAGTTCAAGAATGGCTGTTTCAAGAACCGTTACATCATTGTAGTCCAGATAGAACTTGGTAATGAATTTCTGCTTTTCAAAAGAGAAACCTTTATTATCAAACCAGTCTTTATATATTCTGTTCAATTCTCCGTATCGGGGAATCAGCGTTGTAATTACATCTTTCATGGACGCAACTATTTTTGAGTGTTATTGTCTTTGTCAAGGAAAGAGGCCAGTTCTTCTTCCACTTCTTCCACGCTGGGCAACGCTGATTTCAGTTTCTCGGGAATCGCTTTGCTCAATTGGTAATCGCTGATGCCGATGGGCTGGTCATAGCCTGTCAATGCGTATTGTGCCACAACTTCGTCTTTTCCCTTGCATAGCAACAACCCGATAGTCTTGTTGTCATTCTCTCCCCTCAGTTTATCATCCACCACATTGATGTAGAAGTTCAGTTGTCCTGCATACTCCGGTTTGAATGGGGTAGCCTTTAATTCTACCACGATATATGCGTGCAACGGAATGGAATATAGAATCAGGTCGGCAAAGAAATCGCTGT
>CALADS010000096.1 GCA_937890825.1 uncultured Bacteroides sp.
AAGTTTTGTTGGAATTGTATGAAACAGGTAAAACCAAAGACAAGAGGTACAAAATCAATAAATAGAATTAACATATATTACAGAGATATGTAGTCGTATATTCTATTTCAATCCGGTCTTACTTCTACAATTATTTCAATTTGCTCAATTGCATTTTAGATTTTTATTAGTAAATTTGCATCGGATTTCTTAATCAATAGTGCTTGATATTCGGTCTTTTTCTTTTTCATATTCCCTAATGAGACCGTTTGTAAAGCATTGTGGCAGATGTAATACTGTCCGGACTCTTATGGTTCATTATTAGCATTTCCAAGGGAATGAGCGAATGTTAAGGAAAAGAATAATGAACAATCATACATTTATTTTTATTTCATGAACAAATTTGTAGTTTATCCTACTTTGGTTGTCGCATTGATAACCGAAGGGGCTTTTTTTGCACCTATATGTGCGCAAGACAGGGCGGTGCAGACGATGACTCTCACTACACTTTACGACCTTGCCGATCAGCAGAGTCAGAAGGTAAGAGTTAGTGAGGTAGCTCTACGTGCAGCCGACGAAGGAGTAGCAGCAGCCAAATCGGCTTTGCTGCCCAGTGTGGATTTGAGCCTTCAAAGCAGTTATACGGGTAATGCCTTTATGCTGTCGCGAGGTTTTTCTGGTCATGGTACAACCGATTACATTGTGCCGGGTGTGGGAACTATTCCTGTAGCAAACGGCAAGCAGGACACTCCGCATTGGGGAAATAGTTTTACAGCTCAGGTCTCACAGGTGGTGTATGCCGGCGGTGCCATCCGTTCTGGCATTCGCATGGCTGAACTAGGAAGAGAAATGGCGAAGCTAGATGTAGAGAAGAACCGCCAGGAGATACGTTTCTTGTTGACAGGTTTTTACCTTGACCTCTGCAAACTGAACAATCAGGCAGAAGTGGTTCGGCAAAATATAGCACTGACACAAAAGGAGATTGAACAAATGAAAGCCCGTCGTAGAGAAGGTACAGTGTTACAGAATGACATCACCCGCTATGAGTTTCAGTTACAGAATCTTGAGCTTACGCTAACGAAGCTCAATGATGCTTCTAGTATCATCAACCACCAGTTGATCACGACACTTCATTTACCAGAGCAAACAGTTATAGTCCCCGATAAAAACGAACTGGACACAGACATAAATGCGCTTTCTGAAATCGCTGCTCAACAGACATGGCAGCAGACTGCATCAGACAATAACCTTGATATCCGTCAGGCAACCGTTGCCACCAATCTTACAGCGCAGAAAGTAAAGCAGGCTAAAGCTGCGTCATTGCCTTCGGTAGCTATCGTGGCAGAAAATCGGCTCTTTGGGCCCTATGCGCAAGACCTCATACCGACGGATTGTAATGTAAACGTGTGGTTTATCGGGATAGGTGTAAAATTCAACCTTGGCAGTCTTTGGAAGAACAAGCACAATATTCGCAAGGCACGTATAGAACACCGGCAGTCACAAGAAACACTTGCCTTGGCACGTGAGGGAGTGAAGAATGGTGTACAGGCAAACTACACCAATCTTCTGACATCCTACGCCGAGGTGAAGACGCAACTGAAACAGACGGAATTGGCTAACCAAAACTACACCGTGGTACAAAACCGCTATCAGAATGACCTTGCCCTCCTTACTGACATGATTGATGCCTCTAACATGAAGCTCTCCGCCGAAATGGCACTGGTCAATGCCCGCATCAGTATGCTTTATCATGTCTATAAACTCAAATATGTAACAAATACTTTATAATGATGGAAAAGAACAAGATACACGTTTATTTATATAATACACTCATCGTATTATGCCTTTTGGGCGGCGCAGTTTATGTGGTAAGCCAATTTATACACTTCGGAAGTGGAGAATTTACCGACAATGCCCGTGTCCGTCAAAATATCGTGCCTCAGAGTAGTCGTATACAAGGTTTTATCCGTGAGGTACGTTTTACAGATTTTCAACAGGTAAAGAAAGGGGACACACTGGTCATTATTGAGGATGCTGAATTTCGCCTACGGCTGGCTCAGGCTGAGACAGATTTGCTTCGAGCCGAACAGGGTTCACAGGGAACGGCAAGCAGCATCGTTACAACCAAGACAAGCATGACCATAACCGAAGCAGGCATTGAATCGGCACGTGTGCAGATGGAGAATGCCTTGCGTGAGGATAAGCGTTTCAAAAATCTTCTCAGTCAGGATGCCGTTACTCCACAACAATATGACAAAATACATACAGGATATTTGAGTGCCAAGGCAGCCTATGAACAGGCAGTCCGTTCACACCGGATGCAGTCGGCCGTGGTTGCCGAACAGGGACATCACCTTTCTGCTTCGGAGCAGGGCATAGAACTGGCTCGTCGGGCAGTAGACCTTGCCCGGCTCAACTTGTCCTATTGTTATATCATTGCTACTTGCGATGGTACTGTTGGTACAAAGGATATTCATGTGGGGCAACTTGTCAATCCGGGTCAAACGCTAGCCAGCATCGTTGACAATAATGAGCGTTGGATTGAGGCAAACTATAAGGAAAGTCAATTGCCGCATATTAAGGTGGGCAATAAGGTAGAAATTACAGCTGATGCCGTTCCTGATGTGGAATATACAGGTACCGTAGAACGCATCTCCGATGCTACCGGTAGTGCCTTTTCACTTATTCCTATCGACAATGCCACTGGCAATTTTGTGAAGGTGGAACAGCGTGTTACTGTGCGCATCAAGCTTGATATAAACAGTGATGCCGCCAAACTAAAGAGCGGCTATAATGTGGAATGTATCGTGAAAGAGTAATGCATAATGGGACAATTAACTGAGTTTTTTATGAAGAGTGCCGGCGGCCCTCCTCCTCACATGGCTTTTTCCATGCCGATGATGAAGGGATGGGTACCCCGCTGCATCCAGCCATGGCTGTACGTGCTAACCGCCTTTTGTTTCCAGTTCAGCGGTGGCATCTACCTTGGAGCGTTGGAGGGTATCCGTGGTACAACCAACTTCATGATTGAAGATATTCTCTTCCTGCTTTATGCCACACTTGCGGGCATGGCTGTCTATTTTCCTATGCTTTTCCGCATGAAGTTCCGTTTTACAAACAAACAGCTGCTTTGCGGTTCTGCAATCGTCCTGGGTATATGCAATATGCTGACAATGTATTGTCAGTCGCTTCCTGTACTCACAGTCGTATGTTTTGTAGCCGGAATGGCTAAGATACAAGGCACGTTTGAGTGTATGAGCAACATCCAGCTTTGGATTACCCCCCGCCGTGATTTTGCCGTCTTCTTTCCTGTGCTTCACATTATCCTGCTTACCGCCATTGAGGGCAGCGGATGGCTTGCAGCCTGGTTTGGTCATCATATTACTTGGCAAATGATGCACGTTTTTACTGTCGGCACCATGCTGTTTGTACTACTCACGCAGGCCGTCTTCTGTCGACCGTTTTGTCCCATGCCACAGCGTCTGTCGCTGAAAGGGATTGATTTCCAAGGTGCACTGCTTATCTGTGGACTGATGCTTGTAGTGTCTTACATCGTGGTGTATGGTGATCATTTCATGTGGTTCGAAACCTTCCATATGCGCCTTCTGCTCGGTATTGCAATCGCGCTTTTAGGTATGGTGCTTTTTCGTTTGCGCTATTACCGTTATCCTTACGTGGAGCTTAGTCTTTTCACACATCGCAACGTGATTCCTATTCTAATTGTTACTTTCTTTGCCGAACTTGCTTTCGGTGCAGAACATACAATGGAAGAGATACTTTACAGTGAAGTCGTTCGGCTGGAAGAATTGACTAAAGAGGTACAGTATATGTGGGCGCTGCCCGGCATGTATGCTGGCATCCTGCTGGATCTTTATTGGCTGAAAGTTAGGAAATGGAAGATTTGGAAACTTTTTGGGATTGCTTTCATTAGCATTGCATTCTATGGTGTGTTAATGTACTTCACGCTGGACATGAATGTCAATATCGAACAGTATCGCCTTGCTATCTTCTTGCGCGGCTTTGCTTATGCCATACTTGCCCCGACGTTAATGTGGGCTTTAGACGAATCAGTACCCAGTCTTGAACAATTTTTCATGAGTCTATTTGTGTTCAATATTCTCCACATGTACTTGGCTGGTGCAGCAGGTTATGGCATTTATACCACCATCTTCTCGCACTTTATGAACGACAATATGGTGACTTACGGACAGCAGCTCACCCTCACACACTTGGATATGGTTCATTTCAACTTGGGTGAGTATATGGGGAATGATTTCCTGCACTCCATGATGATGGTGGCAATGAAGCAGGTGTATGGCTATGTTATCTGGTTTGCCTTGGCTCTTGCAACTTTCTTCCTGTTGTGCGACATTTCTACAGTACGTACAAATATCCGAAAAGTACCCCGCTGGCCGGTTTATGCCATCAAGTACCTTGCAAAAAGAAGGTAATAGACTTTATTTAGAGGTTACTTTACCTAATAGATACTTATCACAAGCCTGAACTTATGTGCCTGGTCCTTCGGGGTTTCCTGAATTGTTCCTGACTGCATCGAGAAGAGCCAGGCCTTGCTGTCCCTTGAAGGGCGCCACGGCTATCAGCTTCAGCACCGGAATGCTTGACTTGAGGGCCAGCACTTCCTCAGCAGCCATCATATCAAAGCCGAGGGCCATGCCGCAAAAATAAGTGTTCGTACCATTCCGGTGAGCTTGAAGGATAGTTTCTCTCAACCTTCCTCTTACTTGTGCTTGGTGGTGGGATAATTCTCTATGTCCGGTAAAGGCAACTGCCTTTGCTGCTGCCTTGTTGTATTTCTTTTCAATCATTGTCACGTTTTCAGGAGTTTGAACGTTTCAGAGTCTATTACGAGAAGTTTCTGAAATCCACGCAAGGTACCCTGACTCCAAGGGAAAAAGCCAAATACGGATGGATGAACAACCTGGTGCTCATTGTGAACACCCCCCCTGTCTGGAATTCTGTTATCTGCTTCATTTCAGCAAGACCCACAAGTTCTTCCCGGATTTCAGTGCCATGGAGGCTACACTGAGAAAACAACCCGGGTTGGAAGGATATGACAAAAGTGAAGGCTACTACAAGAAATCCCCCAACATCTACGATCGGCTGGGCGAAGAAGAAGGCATTCGGATGGCACGTAACCATGCTATACCTTTCTCATTGGAGGAAGCCAAATCAAAGGGCATATCTGAAATGAACAAATTCTTTGAGATTTTCGAAAAGTGACCCAACAAAAATGTTATGATGACGTATATAAGACACAGAAAAAAACATTATTATTCGAAAGTAATTCGTATCCGCAAAAGATACGGTGCCAGGTAGTACTAGATTCGAGCACGAAGGCTAAGTGGCATCTATATCTTTTCCTAATCTGAGTTAGACGGTTTATCTGTATATTGTCCAACAGTTTATTCAACAATTTGTCCAACAAAAAGAGGTGAAAACCATTGAGCAATCAACGATTTCCACCTCTTATTATAGTTTGC